>NZ_JBWKFL010000008.1:0-336770 GCF_056434305.1 Streptomyces sp. NPDC044061
GCCACATGAAGCTGACTCCGCGCCCCGACTCAGACAAGGTCCACGACACAGACACACTGGTCACAGCGGAGGAAAGGTTCGGTGGCCCTAGATAACGGCGCCTCGCGACCTGATCGACGTGTTCGCAGCCTCCCGCCGCTGGACCAATGCCGAGCTCGAGGAATTCGGCCGCCGCCACGCCCGCGGTCGCTTCGAGCGAGAGGATCTGCAATCAAACCTCACGGGCGCCGAGTGGACCGACGACGACGCCTTCGCCGCCTATGGACTCGATGACGCCACCATCACCGCACTCCGCACCTGGGCCGTGGAGTGGGCCGACGACCTCGCGGCCCGTCTCCTCGACGAGGCCGATCCGGACATCGACTGAAAATCCGGATGAGACCCCATCTATCAGCGGTCAGAGCAAGAGCGCATGGAATGAGTACGCGGGAAAGCAGTCGGTCGCGGGCTTGTCCGACGACGAGCCCGCCGGGCAGGCATCGGTCTGCTTCTGCCGGAGGTCGCCGCCCAGCCAGGCGCTCTGGCAGCGTACGGCCCGTTGGTTCTCGACGCTGTTCTGATCCGCCCCGAGCAGCCGGATGCGACGCCACACGTTCGCGTGGCTGCGCTGCACCGCGCGTACCCAGGAAGGAACAGAGTGCCAGTCGATGGCTACCTCGCGCTCGCCCCAGGCCACCTGCATGATCCGGCGATCAGCGGCGAAGCCCTCGACGAGATCGCGGCGCAGGAAGAGCAGGTGGCCTCGCCAGGGCTTGTCCACGCGGAAGACTGCGGAGGCGCGCCGGCCGTCCAGGCCCACGAGGTCCACAGTGCCGGGCAGTTGGCGCAGGTCGAATCGGGCGGCGAGCTCAAACGACGGCACGTCGTAGCTCCCGCCGAGCCCGGTCTCCGAAGTGCTGTCGGGGGCGAACTCCACGGCGACCTGGCCGAACTCGATGCTGTCGTCCTGCCAGTCGCGACGCAGCGCTCGGTGCGGCGGCAAGGGAGCCGAGCAACCCGGCCGCGAAGGCAACCTCACCGAAGTCGTCAATTCCTCCGGAAAGCCGCTGCGTTTCGAACGTGTCGTCCTGCCTGTTGAAGCGGTCGTACGTCTGCCCCCGCCACGCCAGATCGTCGGGCGCGGCGGCCGCCTCGGCCACCGTCGCGTAGCCGATCGGATCCGCCCAGGAGGCGAGGGCGCAGCAGGCCAGGAAGCGCGCGGCCGGATCGGCGTTCTCGTCGCGCAGGAGGGTCACGAGGCCCTGGGTTCGTTCCGCGTAGCCGCCGTCGAGGGCATCGGCGATGACGTCGTCCGGTTCGGCCGGCAGGCCCTCGAAGTCCGTGAACAGGAGCTCCCTCAGCACGGGGTCCGGTTCCCAGGGGGATGTGGCATCGGGCACCGGGCAGTTCCTTTCAGGGTCAGGCGGTGATGTATTCACGTTGATCGACGGCTCGTTGTCCATCTCGGACGTGCCGTGCGTCGACTCTCGGTCATTCCATGCGGCGATGCGCCGGCGTGCCCCGCCGCTGGAAAAATACCCGGTAGGGTATGTGTCGCGGCGGCTCGCGCGAGGGCTTCAGGCGCTTGGCGGTGGCCGTCGACCTCTCGATCCGCCGCGCCGTTCGCGGTCGACCTGGACGTCGGCAGTGAGTGGCACCGATGTGAAAGGCCCGGCCATGACCGGCACCGCAGTGCACCTCCAAACGCCCTCCTGTCCCCTCGGGTCGGAGTCGTGAGCGCCTCGCCGTTACCCGCCGTGCCGCCGTTGCTGGAACGCATACGGCGTGGGCTCATCGGTGACGACGAGGTGCTGGACGGCCCGTACGGTCCGAAGCGGATCGTCTACGCCGACTACACCGCCTCCGGCCGCTCGCTCGACTTCGTCGAGGACTTCCTCCGTGAGCGGGTGCTGCCCGTCTACGGCAACACGCACACCGAGAGTTCCCGTACCGGACTGCAGACCACCCGGCTGCGCGAGGACGCCCGCCGGATCGTGCGGGACGCGGTCGGCGGCACCGAGGACGACCTCGTGATCTTCTGTGGCTCGGGAGCCACCGCCGCCGTCAACAAGCTGGTCGGCATCCTGGAGCTGCGCCGCCCCGACCCGCCGCCCCCGGCCGAGCGGCCCGTGGTGTTCGTGGGACCCTACGAGCACCACTCCAACGAACTGCCCTGGCGCGAGTCCGTCGCCGACGTCGTGGTGATCGACGAGGATCCCGACGGCCACATCGATCTCGGCGCGCTGGAGGCGGGTCTGCGCCGGTACGCGGGCCGTCCGCTGCGCATCGGCAGCTTCTCGGCCGCCTCCAACGTCACCGGCATCCTGACCGACACCGACCGCGTCGCCCGTCTGCTGCACGCGCACGGTGCCCTGTCGTTCTGGGACTTCGCGGCCGCCGCTCCCTACGTTCCGATCCGGGTCGCGGCGAGCGCGCCGGGCGCGGGTGACCGGAAGGACGCGGTCTTCCTGTCCCCGCACAAGTTCGTCGGCGGCCCGCAGACGCCGGGTGTCCTCGTCGTGCGCCGGGACCTGGTCCGCAACCCCGTCCCCACCGCGCCCGGCGGCGGCACGGTCACCTTCGTCGACCCCCTCGGCCATCGCTACCTCGACGACCCCGTGGCCCGCGAGGAGGGCGGCACCCCGGCGATCGTGGAATCCGTACGGGCCGGGCTGGTCCTCGCCCTCAAGCAGGCGGTCGGCACCGACACCATCCAGGCCGCCGAGGAACGCCACTGGCGTCATGCGCTGGCACGCTGGGACGCCAACCCCCGACTGGAGATCCTCGGCAACCGGCATGCCCGGCGGCTGTCCATCGTCTCCTTCCGCATCCGCCACGGCGACGGCGCCCATCTGCACCACAACTACGTCGTCGCCCTGCTCAACGACCTGTTCGGCATCCAGGCCCGCGGCGGCTGCTCCTGCGCGGGGCCGTACGGCCACCGCCTGCTGGCCATCGACGCCGCCACGTCGCACGCCCTGCTCGACGAGGTCGCGCGCGGCTGCGACGGCATCAAACTCGGCTGGATCCGCCTCAACTTCAACTACTTCATCAGCGACACCGTCCGTGACTACCTCGTGGACGCCGTCGACCTGATCGCCACGCACGGCCACCGACTGCTGCCCGACTACCGCTTCGACCCGAGCACGGGCCAGTGGCAGCACCATTCCGGTGGCGAGGACCATCTGCTGCGGCTGACCGATGTGCGGTTCACCGCGGACGGACGGATCACGGCACCGCCCTCCCCTCGGCGCCGGCTGGGCGAGGAGGCGCTGGCCGATCAGCTCGGGCGCGCTCGCGAGCTGCTCGGCTCCCGCCCCGGCCGGCTGGACGAGGGCCCCACCGGGCTGCCCGCCGACTTCGAGCGCATGCGCTGGTTCCCGCTGCCGCCCGTCTGCCTGGGAGGGACCCGCCTGGCGGCCGGCTGAACACATACCCCTGCGGCTATTGTCCCGCGGGGGTGCGCGCGGAGTGCTTCGCGGGGCGTGGCTCAGGCCGACCGCGCAGCGCCGCCAGGGCGGAGACCAGATCGGCCGCGCGGGGACGGTTGCACGGCAGCCTGCCGAGCACGGCCGCCATGCCGCTCCATGCGCCGGCGCCGGCCCGGGCGCCGGTGCCTCCGGCCAGGTGGCGGCGGGGACGCCCCAGGTGCGCATGTCGACGACGGTCGGCTCGTGCAGCCGGTTGCCGACCCGGTCGGTGCGGAGGGTGACGGGGGCAAGGGGGGCGTTCATGACAGGGTGATCCTTCGTGGTCGACGCCGTCCCGAACCGGGACGTACAGTACCCCTAGGGGTATGCGTCGAGGAGCGATTGTGGAAATGGAACTCGCGGGTGCGGAGCTGAAGTCCGTCCTGAACCGTCTGCGCCGCGCGCAGGGCCAGATTTCCGGCGTGATCCGGATGATCGAGGAGGGCCGCGACTGCGAGGACGTGGTCACGCAGCTCGCAGCCGCGTCACGGGCGCTCGACCGCGCCGGTTTCGCGATCATCGCGACGGGTCTGCAGCAGTGCATCACCGACATGGAGTCCGGCCGCAGGAACGGCGAGGATCCCGAGCAGATGCGGGCCCGGCTGGAGCGGCTCTTCCTGTCCCTGGCGTGAGGGGGCAGGCGCGGGCCGGCGGGCGTCGCCCCCGTCACAGCACCGCGTCGATCATCAACACGGCCACGGCCAGGAGCACGAGGGAGAAGACGCGCCGAAGCGCGCTCCCGGACACCGTCGCGGCCGGCGTCTGCCGTCCCACGCGCCGAGTACGGCGAATCCGCCCGGCTTCGGCGACTCGGCCGGATCAGGCTCGGCACGACATCCACGGAGTACCGGAACCGGTTCCGGCACTCCGTCCAGGGCCTCTCTTTCGGATCTTGCCGGGGCCGCGCAGAAGTCGCCGTCGCTCCGAGCCGGCCCGACCCGGAAGAAGGACCCCAGGGCCGGTCCGGCTCAGCCGGCCGGGGCCGGGACCCGGTTGCGCCACGGGATACGGGTGGCGGCCAGGGTGACGATCAGTGCCGAGGCCGCGACCGTGGCCATGCCCAGGGTCAGGCCGCCGACGCCGGCGACGAACCCGATCACGGCGGGGCCGGCCAGCAGTCCCGTCGTACCCATCGCGGCGACCAGGGACAGCGCGTCCGGGCCGCGTTCGGCGGCGGCCACGTACACGCACGGCGTCACGGCGGCCGCTCCCAGCCCGACGCAGGCGAACCCGAGCAGGGTGGGGACCACTCCGCCGGCCGGCAGGGCGAGGGCCAGGCCGAGGCCGGCCACGGCACTGCCGGTGCGCACGACGCGTCCGTCGCCCCAGCGGCTGCGCCAGCGGTCCGCGCGCGCCCGGGCCAGCAGCATCATGACCGAGACGACCGCGATGCCCATCGGCGCCACCGTCGAGGAGGCCTTGACGACGTCCTTCATGTAGAGCGTGGACCAGTCGTTCATGGCGCCCTCGGTGATGGTGCCGAACGCCATGGCGCAGCCCATCAGCAGGGTCTTCCCGGACGGACGTGTCAGCCGGGCCCGCTTCTTCGCCGCGCCGTGTTCGGTGTGCGCGAGGAGGCCGGGGCGGGCGTAGGCGAGCAGGAGCAGCGACAGGGCCGCGGCCACCGCGAAGTGGGCCGGGACGGACGAGGTGACGGTGGTGATGCCGGATGCCAGGAGTGCGGCGCCGAGCAGGCCGGCGCTGAACGTCGCGTGCAGTTGGGACATGGCGGTGCGGCCGTACGCCGTCTCCAGGGCGGCGCCCTGGGCGTTCATGGCGACGTTCAGGCAGCCGACGGCGACCCCGTCAGCGCAGATGACCAGCAGGGCGAGCGGGTAGTCGGGCACCACGGAGAGGGCCGCGAGCAGCGCCGTGAGGCACAGCGCGGAGGCGAGGGACAGACGCCGGGAGCCGAGCCTGCGCATCAGATGGGCGACGAGCGGGAAGGAGGCCGCCGCGCCCGCGCCGCAGGCCATCAGCAGCAGTCCCAGTTCGCCGGTGCCCAGGTCCAGCCTGGCTTTCAGCGCGGGCAGCCGGGCGGCCCAGGTGGCGTACTGGAAGCCGAGGAAGCAGAACAGCGCCGCGATCGCCCATTTGGCGCGGCGGAAATCCGCGGGGTCCGGTGTCGTGGTCATCAGCTCGCCTCCCGGTGCGCGGCGGCCACGGGGGCCGACATGTACACCGCGTCGCGGCCGTATCCGGCGGGCAGCCGGACCTCGCGGTGGGCCCGGTAGCCGTGGGTTCGCCAGAAGGGCTCCTTGCCGGCGACGGCGATCAGCGAGATCGTCCGGAAGCCGCGTGCGCCGGCCGCGCCCGTCAGATGGCGCACCAGCCCGCTGCCCAGTCCCCTGCGCCGCAGCGGTGCGCTGACGACCAGGTCGTGCAGGTGGAGGTTGGCCGAGCGGCGGACCGCCCGCTCCGGGCGGGACAGGTCCGGGTAGCGGTACATCGGGTACGGCAGGGCGAGGACGTAGCCCGCGATCCGGCCGCCGAGGTCCAGGACGAAGCAGGTGCCCGCCGCGGCCCGGGACCGCAGCGCGGCCTCGCCCTCCGTCAGCGAGGTGTCCGCGTACGCCCCGGCCTCCAGGGCCGCGACCTCGGGCCAGTCGGCCTCGGTGATGCCCCGTATGAGGTCTGTCATGTCAGCGTTGTCCTTCCGGTCCGCGTGCGCACACGCACGGCAGTGGGCGGATGCCGTTGAAGCCCTGTGTCGTGTAGCTGGTGGCGTAGGCGCCGGCGGACAGGATCCAGACCGGGTCGCCCGAGGCGACGGCGCCGGGGACGCGCACCGGGTACCGGCCGCCGCCGAAGGCGTCGTCGCTGTCGCAGGTCGGGCCCGCGACGACGGCGGAGACGTCCTCCCCGCCCGCGTGGGTGGGGAAGACCAGCCGGTAGCTCAACTGGTCCGTCTCGTAGAGGCCGTTGAACCTGCCCACGCTGAGGTACAGCCAGCGGGTGGATGTCCCGTCCGGCTGCGCCCGCTCGGTGAGCCGGTACACATGGGCGCGGACGGCGCCGTGGTCGGCGACCAGGTGGCGGCCGGGTTCCACGACGAACGCGAGCGGAGCCGCGGTGAGGCCGCTCAGGCGTTCCATGCCCTCCCGGATCACGGTGAAGATCTTGTCCAGGGGCGGGTCCAGGGGGTTGCCGTGCCGGTCGAGGCAGCCGAGCGCGGGCAGACCGCCGCCGAGGTTGACGTGGTCCGGTACGATCCCCAGCCCGGTCAGCGTGCCGAGCACCTCGGCGAGGGAGTCGAGGGCCTGCTGCCAGGCCTCGCCGGTCATCTGCTGGGAGCCGACGTGCACGGACAGACCCGCCGGGACGAGTCCGGACGCGGCGGCCGTGGTCAGGACGTGGACGGCGTCCTCGGCCGAGCAGCCGAACTTGCGGTTCAGGCCCCACAGGGCCCCCTCCCCGCTGGTGGCGAGGCGGCAGAACACCCGGGCGCCGGGCGCGCGTTCGGCGATGGCCGCAACGTCCTGCACGCTGTCGGTGGCGAAGGTGCGGACGCCGAGCCGGTGGGCCTCGGCGATGTCCGCGTCGGACTTGACGGTGTTGCCGTAGTGGATCCGGTCCGCGGGCACACCGGTGCGCAGGGCCTGGGCGATCTCGGTGGGGCTCGCCGCGTCGAAGCCGGCGCCGCGGTCCGCGAGGCGGCCGAGCACCTCGTCCACGGGGCAGGCCTTCAGGGCGAAGCGGACCCGGACACCGGGCAACTCGGCGACCAGGCGGTCGTACTGGGCGCCGATGCCGTCGAGGTCGTAGACGATGCGGTCCGCCGGGGCGGCGGTCAGGGCGGCGGCCAGCCGCGGGCTGATCTCCACGGTCACCGGCCCTCGTGCCCGGGCGCGGTGTGCCGGGCCGCGTCGACCAGCGCGGGCCAGGCCTCGGTCAGCAGGGCGAAGTCCTCGATGTCCCGGCGGGCCTCGTCCAGCAGCCGCGCCCGGCGCGCGGTGAGCCGCTCGGCGAACTCCGCGTAGCGGCCGCCCAGTTTGCGGTAGGCGGTGTCGACGCGGTCCAGGCGCCACTCGTTCTCGGTGCGGTCCAGGGCGGTGCTCTCGCGCAGGAACTCCACGATCCTGCCGGCCCGTACGTGCTGCCGGTCGTCCAGGAGCCGGGCGCCCTCGGCGGCCATCCGGTCGTAGACGTGGTGGAAGTAGAGCATCGAGAACAGGAACTTCACGAAGCGGATCTGGTAGGCCGGGAAGCCCGTGTCGGTGCGGCGTTCCGGGGTGTGGAAGTTCTCGATGTGCCGGTTGTGCAGGATGCCCGGGAGCCCGGCGTCGTGGACGAGGTGGATGAGGAAGTAGTCGCTGCCGATGGTGTCGGTGGCCGGGGGCAGCGGGACGCGTTCGTACACGTCGTGGTGGAAGGCGATGTTGCACATGTCGACCCGCATCGGGTCCACCAGACTCAGCGTGGACCGGTCGGCGGTGAAGGGGGCCGTGCCGGCTCCGGTGAAGGACGCCTCGACCAGTGCGCGCCGCTGCTCCGGTGTCGCGTCGGCGGGCGCCCACAGGCCCACCACGTCGTGGTAGACGGCCTCGTCCAGGCGCCGTATCTCGGCGATGTCGACGGAGAGTTCGCCGATGAACGAGGCACCGGCCAGCGACACCGGGCGGTCCGAGTGGGCCGGTTCGAGGTCCGTGCGGACCGTGGCCGACGCCTCGGCGGCGGGCCTGCCCAGCCACGGCAACTCCTGGTGGACGGGGAAGACCGGTTCCCCGTGCAGGAGCTGGTAGGCGCTGTCGGAGTCCCTGCGGTGCACGGAGTGGCAGCCGAGCGCCGTGGCCAGCAGGAAGGCGCGGTCGGTGCAGGAGCCGTAGGAGACCCCGGACGGGAGCAGCAGGCCCAGCATCCGCTCCGGGCCGGGCAGGCCGGCCCGCCGGATCACGCGGCGCAGGAAGTCGCGCTGGGGGTCCTCGCCGAGGTGGTGCACGGTCACCTGGGCCGTCGGGGGAAGCCGGCCGATCACCCTCGTGTGCTCGGCCCGTGTGCGGTCGTCCGAGGAGTCGAGGATCAGCAGCCGCACGTCGGCGCCGAAGTGCCGTGCCGCGTAGGCCGCTTCCCGGTGGATCGCGGTGATGGTGGCGGAGCAGGCCCGGTTCGTGGGCAGGCACAGGCAGATCCGGTTCACTGTGCCCCTTCCGCGGCGGCCCAGGAGTCCAGGCCCAGCAGCTTCCGGCCCAGGCCGGTCAGTTCGGCGGGGCCGTACCGCAGGGCCTCCGGCCGGCGTGCGTCGCCGAGCAGGGTGGCGTTCCAGTCGGGGGTGGCGCGCGTGCGCCAGGAGTCGACCCGCGAGGTCCGCAGCTCGGTGTGCCCCTCCAGGGCGGGCATCATCGACAAATACTGCACGGCCCGGACAGCGTTGTCAGAGAGGTTCGGTGCGACGCCGTGCGCCAGCAGCCCGTTGAAGATCAGCAGGTCGCCGGCCTGGAGGTCGGGCCGGACCACGGGGAACTCGGCGCGGTCGATCGCGGGCCGTATCGGGTCGCGGCCGGCCGGCTGGGCGACGCGCCACTCCTCCATCCGGCGGAACAGCTCCGGGGCGCACTGGAATCCGCCGAGTTCGGGCCGGGTGTCGGTGAGGGCGATGATGCCCTGGACCCGCTGCGGCAGCACGGCGAGGGTGGTGTCGACGTCCCAGTGCAGCTCGATGTCGAAGCCCTCGTCGGTGGGTTCGATCAGGGACCGGGAACGGGTGCGGACATTGGGCGGGTTGAGGTTCAGCCGGTCCAGGGTGACCCACAGTTCCGCGCAGTCCCACACGTCCGCGAAGGCGTCGTACACCCGCTGTGTCTGGCGGCTGTCCCAGACGAGCTGGTGGTGGTACGCCTCCACGAAGCCGTAGATGAACAGGTGCTGGTCGAGTTCGGAGCGGAACTCGGGCTCCGTGTACCAGGTTTCCGGGCGGTCGGGGTCGAGTCCCTGGAAGTCCCAGGCGAATTCGAGCAGGCCCTTGGCCTCGCCGGGGGTGATGACCTCCGGGACGACGACGTAGCCGTACGTCTGCCAGAAGGCGAAGTCCTCCTCGGACAGCACCCGCAGGGGCCGGGACTTCTCGAGGTCGCGCAGCGGTGTCGGGGCGAGGTAGGTCTCGCCGTCCGCACTGAAGTAGGGGCGGCCGGAGGCCGCTCGGTGGAGGTAAGGGGAGGGCTGGTGCATGCCGTCACTCCGTGGTGATCGAACAGAAGCGCCCTCTCAAGCTGGACTAGACCAATTGAGGGTGTCAACGATTACCGGCCGGTACCCCCGTCAAAGTGCCGCCCAACTGCCGCCGAACTGCCGCCTGTTGACGGACACCAGCAACAGCGGCAACGGCAACGGCCGGCACCGGGCCTCGATGAGGCGCTCGGTACCGGCCGTGGAAGGGGGCCGTGCGGTTCAGCCCGCGACGACGGCCTCCGCCGCCGCCGCACCGCAGACGCGGGCGGCGCCGTGGGTGGCGATGTGCAGGGCGCCGCGCGGCGGGGCCTGCGGTACGCCCATCTCGACCACCACGGTGTCCGGGCGTACGGCGAGCAGCGCGTCCAGCGCGGAGCCCATCCAGACGTGCCGGTGCTCGTCGCGGACCACGGCGACGACCCGGTGGCCGCTCGCCGCCGCGAGGGCCTGCCGGCCCGCGTCGGGCCCGGTGAAGGTCCCGGCCGTGCTGCCCGGCAGCAGCCGCCCCAGCTCGGCGGCCACGCCCCAGGGGGTCTCGTCGCCGACGGCGATGTTCGGGGCCGGGTTGAACCGGGCCACGTACACCGGCCCGGTGACCGGCGCGGCGGCGCCGGCCCGGGTCACCGTCAGGGCGCGGCGGGCCGCTACGAGGCCGATCTCCGGTTCGGGTACGACGGTTTCGGCCTCCTTCCTGGTCCCGGCGGTCCAGCGCGCCAGCTCCCGCACCCGGGCGGCCGCGTCGGCGAGGCGCTCCTCGGGCAGCTCGCCGGAGCGTACGGCGGCGACGAGCGCGTCCCGCAGCTTGAGCACGGTGGCCTCGTCGCTCAGACCGCCGCCGACGCAGATCGCGTCCGCGCCCGCCGCTATCGCGAGGACCACGCCGTGCTCCAGGCCGTACGTCCCGGAGATGGCGCGCATCTCCATGCCGTCCGTGACGATCAGGCCCCGGTAGCCGAGTTCACCGCGCAGCAGGTCGGTGAGGACCCGGCGGGAGAGGGTGCCGGGTCGGTCCGGGTCGAGGGCGGGGACCAGGATGTGCGCGCTCATGACGGCCCGGGTGCCGGCCGCGATGGCCGCGCGGAAGGGGGGCAGCTCGCGCTCGTACAGGGTGTCCGCGTCCACGTCGATGCGCGGGACGGCGTGGTGGGAGTCGACGTTGGTGTCGCCGTGTCCGGGGAAGTGCTTGGTGCACGCGGCGACGCCGGTGGACTGCAGCCCCTCGACCCAGGCGGCGGTGTGCCGGGCGACCAGGCCGGTGTCGGCGCCGAAGGAACGGACCCCGATGACCGGGTTGTCGGGGTTGGCGTTGACGTCGGCGGACGGCGCCCAGTCGAAGTTCACACCGCAGGCGGCGAGGCGGCGACCCAGCTCGCGGGCGACGCCCCGGGTGAGACCGGGGTCGTCGACGGCGCCGAGGGCGTGGTTGCCGGGGAAGGAGGAGCCGGTACGCACGTCGAGGCGGGTGACGTCGCCGCTCTCCTCGTCGATGGCGACCAGCAGGTCGTCCCGTTCGGCGCGCAGTTGGGCGGTGAGGGCGGTGACCTGCTCCTCGGAGACGACGTTGCGGCCGAACAGGGCGACGGAGGCGAGTCCCTCGCCCAGGCGGCGGCGCACCCAGTCGGGCGCGGTGGTGCCGGCGAACCCCGGCTGCAGCACGGCGAGGGCGTCCCGGGTGAGGGTGTCTGTGCCGGTGGCGAGTGTGGTCATCGGCGGGGTCATCCCTTCACGGCGCCGTCGGTCAGACCGCTGACAGCCTTGCGTTGCAGGAAGATGAAGAGGATCAGGATGGGCAGCGCGAACAGGGACGAGGCGGCCATCGTGGCGCCCCAGTCGTCGCCGAAGGCGGTCTGGAACTGGGACAGCCACAGCGGCAGGGTCTGCTTCTCGATGTCCTTGTTGAGGATCAGGACCAGCGGGAACTCGTTCCAGGCGGTGATGAAGCCGAACAGCGAGGTGGCCATCAGACCGGGTGCGAGAAGCGGGAAGATCACCTTGACGAAGGCCTGGGTCCGGGTGCAGCCGTCGACCATCGCGGACTCCTCCAGCTCCTTCGGCACCGCGGCCACATAGCCGCGCAGCGTCAGGATGGTCAGGGGCAGCACCATGATCGCGTAGAAGACGGTGAGCGGGACCAGGCTGTCGAGCATGTCGTTGTCGCGCACCAGCATGTAGATGGCGATGACCATGACCTCCCAGGGCGCCATCTGCGCCAGCATGAAGGTCACGATGAAGCCCCGCCGGCCCTTGAACCGCATCCGGGCGAGCGCGAAGGCGGCGAACAGGGCGATGACGAGCGACATCAGCACCGCGCTGACCGTGACGGTCACGGAGTTGGCGACCAGGGTCCAGAAGTGGTCGGCGTCCACGGCCTTGGCGAAGTGGCCGAAGGTGACGTTCGTCGGGAGCCACACCGGGTTCTCGGAGATGATGTCGCCGGTCGGCTTGAAGGCCGTGGCGAACATCCAGTAGACGGGGAACGCGAAGCCGACGAAGAGGATGAGGGCGGTCGCGTTGGGCCAGAGTCGGCCGATGACGGAGCGCTTCACAGCTCGTCCTCCTCTTGCTTGAGCACCATGCGCAGGTAGTACGAGGTGATGACGAGCAGCACCGCGATGGTCAGGAAGGAGATCGCCGCGCCGACGCCGAAGTGCTGGTTGCCGACGCCCTCGACGAAGGCGTAGATCGGCAGGGTCTCGGTGAGGTGGTCGGGACCGCCCTCGTTGATCGCGAAGATCTGCGGGAACGCCTTGAAGACCCAGATGACCTCGAGGAACGTGGTGGCGTACAGGAAGGGCCGAAGGAACGGGAAGGTCACCGAGGTGAAGCTCTTCCAGGCGCCGGCGCCGTCCAGGGACGCGGCCTCGTACAGCTCCCTGGGTATCGTGGTGGTGGCGGCGTAGAGGTTGATCGCCACGAACGGGATCGACTGCCACACGATCAGCAGCGTGATCACGGAGAAGGTGGAGAACTGGGAGCCGAACCAGTTGTAGTCGGCCATGGAGTGCCAGCCGAGCTTGTCCAGGACCCAGTTGACCACGCCGAAGCGCTGGGCGAACAGCCACTGATAGACGGTGGTGGCCGCGATGACGGGCATGGCCCAGGCCAGGACGAGGCCCAGCAGGAGCACCAGCCGCATCTTCCTGCCGAGGCGGGCGAGCAGCAGCCCGACCAGGGTGCCGGCCAGCATGATCAGGACGACGTTGGCCGCGGTGAAGATCACCGACCGCTCGACGACGTGCCAGAAGTCCGCGCCCGTAAGGACCTCTTTGTAGTTGTCGACGCCGTTCCACTCGGTGAGGTGCTGGATGAGCTGCCGGGGGTTGAGGTTCTGGAACGACAGCATGCCGTTCTTCACCAGGGGCCAGCCGAGCAGGATCAGTGTGGCCAGCAGCGCGGGCAGCAGGAGCAGATAGGGGGCGGCGGCACCGCGGCGTCCGGACGGGGACCCCGAGCCGCGGTCGTCGTCCCTCGGCGGCCCCGGTGTCCGGGCCTTGCGGACAGCGGGCTCCCCGGCCGTGTCCGTGCCTTCGGTCTGCACTGACATGAGTTGCCATCTCTTCCGTGGCGGTACCGGCCGAACCGGCCGTACGAACGACTGAACCGGGGGGCGTCCGCCGACGCCCCCCGGCGCGGGTCATCAGTTCTGCTGGGCCAGG
The DNA here is from genome assembly GCF_056434305.1 of Streptomyces sp. NPDC044061. Lineage (NCBI taxonomy): Bacteria > Bacillati > Actinomycetota > Actinomycetes > Kitasatosporales > Streptomycetaceae > Streptomyces > Streptomyces sp. NPDC044061. The sequence continues at coordinate 13,271 of NZ_JBWKFL010000008.1, forward strand.
CGCTTGTTGATCTCGCCCTCGACCTGCTTGGCGGCGTCCGCCGGGGACTTACCGTTCAGCACCGCGGTCATGTAGGACTTGATCGGGTTCGGAGTGTTCTCCACCGCGGCCCACTCGGGGATCAGCGGGGTGGTGCCACCGACCGCGGCACCGGGAGCGGCGGCCTCGGCGACGGCGTTGCCCTTGAGGTTGGTCTCCAGGGACTGCTTGTTCGGGATGACGCCGTTGAGCTTGGCCAGCTCGCCCTCGTACTGGTCGGAGAGGGCGATCTTCAGGAACTCCTTGGCGAGCGCCTGCTTCTTGCTGCCCTGGGCGACCGCGAGGTTGGAGCCGCCGAGGAAGACGCCCTCGGGCTTGTCGGCCGTCACACCCGGGACGGTGAAGTAGCCGAGGTCCTTCTCGATGGCCTTGTTCGCCTGGATCGCCGTGCCGGCCTCCCAGCCCATGCCGATGAAGGCGCCGGTCTTGCCCTTGGCGAAGACCTGGGCCTGCTGCGGGGTGGCCTCGTCCTTGTCCTTGGGGGCCTTGGAGAAGGCGGCGTACTTCTTGTAGATCGCCATGGCGGCGGCGACCTTGGGGTCACCGAGGTTGGAGACGTACTTGTCCCCGTCCTTCTTCACCAGGTCGGCACCCTGGCCGATGGTCAGGCCGTCGAAGAAGTACCAGTTCTGGCCGGGCAGGTAGAGTGGCTCGGCGTCGGTCTTCTTGCCGATGGCCTGCAGGTCCTTGAAGAACTCGTCCCGGGTCTTCGGGGTGTCCTTGATGCCGGCCTTGGCCCAGATCTTCTTGTTGTAGATGACCACGCGGTTGGCGAAGTACCAGGGTGCGGCGTACTGCTTGCCGTCGTAGACGGAGGACTGCGAGACCGACGGGGTCCAGTCCGAACCGATCTGCTGCTTCAGGTCGCTCAGCTCGGCGAGGCCGCCGGTGGCGGCGTAGGCCGGGGTCTGGGTGTTGCCGACCTCGATGACGTCCGGCGGGTTGGACTCGGAGAGGGCGGTGGTGATCTTCTGCTGGATCCCGTCCCACTTCTGGATCTCGAACTTCAGCTTGGCGCCGGTCTTCTTCTCGAAGGCGGCCTGCACGTCCTTCGACCACTGGGGCGGCGCCGAGCCGTCCATCGTCCAGACGGTCAGCGTCTGGCCCTTGAAACTGTCCGGTCCCGCGTTCTTGCCCGTGTCCTTGCCGTCGTCGCCGCCGCACGCCGAGACGGAAACCATCATGCCCGCGATCACGATCGCGGCAGCAAGCTTGCGCTTCACGCCACCCTCCTCAGGGATGCCATTTATCCCCCCACGCCCTCGGCGGTGACCTGCGTACGACGCTGTTGCACGTAGGGCTCGGGACCTGGCCACTAATGGTGTAGACCAGTACCGTGGAGCTTGGCCTAGACCTTTTGGAGTGTCAAGGGTGGTTCCGGAAGGCGGTCCCGGCCGTTACGAGAAAGTCACCGGAGCGCATCCGTCCCCTTTTGGGCGGCGCGCCTACTGGACTAGACCTCCGATGCCAGTTGGACTAGACCATAGGGCAGTTGGTCGCTATAACGGGAGCCCCCACACACTCGGCCGGGAAGGCAGGCATGGCCACCGACGTCAGCAGCGCCCAGCACCCCAGGGGGGCGCCCCGCCGCGCCGCGCGCGTGCCGAAGTACTACCGGATCAAGCAGCAGGTGCTGGAGATCACGCAGGCGCTCGAGCCCGGCTCGGCCATGCCCGCGGAACGACTGCTCGCCGTCCGGTTCGGCACCTCCCGCACCACCATCCGGCAGGCGCTGCAGGAGCTGGTCGGGGAGGGACGGCTCGACCGCATCCAGGGCAAGGGCACCTTCGTCGCCCAGCCCAAGCTCTACCGGACCCTCCAACTCACCTCGCACACCGAGGACATGCGCGCCCAGGGCCTGGAGCCCGCCTCGCAGGTACTGGACATCGGCGAGGTCGCGGCGGACGCGAAGCTCTCCGGCCTGCTCGGCATCGACGTCGGCGAGCGCGTCCTGCGCATCGAACGACTGCGGCTGGCCAGCGGCGACCCCATGGCGATCGAGACGACCCACCTCTCCGCACGGCGCTTCCCCGGGCTGCGCCGGTCGCTGGCGACGTACCCGTCGCTGTACACGGCGCTCGCCGAGGTCTACGGCGTCCATCTCGCGGAGGCGGACGAGACCATCGAGACCTCGCTGTCGACCCCGCGCGAGGCCCACCTGCTCGCCACCGACGTGGGCCTGCCGATGCTGCTGCTGTCCCGGCACTCGCGGGACGCCGAGGGCACACCGGTGGAGTGGGTGCGATCGGTCTACCGCGGCTCCCGGTACAAGTTCGTCGCCGCGCTGCGCCGGCCGGTGGCCGGCCCGTCCCTCGGGCGCGCCCGGGAGACCGGGTGAGCTTCCCGCACACCGCCGGGCCCGAGCCGAGCCTCGCCACCGCGCTGGTGCGGGCACGGGAGGCGGCCTGCCTCACCCAGGACGAGCTCGCGGTGCGGTCGGGGCTGAGCGTGCGGGCCATACGCAATCTGGAGACCGGGCACACCGCCCGGCCCCGCAGGCAGTCGCTCGTCCTGCTCGCCGAGGCGCTCGGGCTGGCGCCCGGTGAGATACGGCGGCTGTTACGGCTGCCCCGGGGCGAACAGCCCGCCCCGGGCGGCTGCGCCGTACCGGCCGAACTGCCTCCGGCGCCCCGGCACCGCCTCGTCGGCCGGGAAGCGCTCGCGGCGGAGCTGACGGCCCACCTGCCCGGCCGGCGTGGACCCGCCGTCGTCGTCGGACCCCCGGGCGCCGGGAAGACCGCGCTGGTGCTCGACACCGCCCACGCCGTGCGCGACCGGTTCCCGGACGGGCAGGTCTTCGTCGACCTGCATCCCGCGGCCGGCCTCCCCTTCACCGCCGACCTGCTGGTCAGCCGCGTGCTGCGGTCCCTCGGTGCTCCCGGCGCCCAGAACCCGGAGGAGGCGCGCGCCCGGCTGCGGGACGCGCTGAGCAGACGGCGGGTGCTGGTGGTCCTCGACAACGTGGTCACCGAGGCGCAGGTCCGCCCGCTGCTCGTGGACGGCGGGCGCAGCACCGTCCTGGTCGCCGCGCGCCGCGAACTGCCCGCGCTGCCGGGGCAGGTGTGCCACCGGATCGGCACGCTCGGCCGACGGGAGGCCACCCGGGTATTGGAGGACCTGGTGGGTACCGCACGGGCCCGGGCGCAGTGTCCGGCCGCGCTGGACATCGTGCGCTGCTGCGGCCGCCTGCCGCTCGCCCTGCACCTCGCCGGACTGTGGCTCACGGCGCGCCCGCACCGGTCGCTGCGCGACCTGGCGGACCGGCTGACCGACGAGCGGGACCGGCTGGAGACGCTGTCCGTCGGGGATCTGTCCCTGCGGGCGAGCGTGGCCGCGTACTACCGGCCCCTGCCGCCCCCGCTCCGGACGTCCCTGCACCAACTCCGGCATGTGACAGGAGACTTCGGTGTCGAGGAGATGCTCGCCCGGGTGACGCCGTCCCGGCGGCTCGCCGTGGACCTGCTGGAGGAACTGCTGCACCGCCAGCTGATCCGGTCCGGCCGGCCGGATCCGGCCGGGGAGGTCCGCTACCGGCTGCACGACGCCGTGCGCCTGTACCTGGCGCACGGCGTGTGACGGAACCCGCTCAGTCCAGGAACGCCGTCTCGATCCAGCGGCGCACCGCCCGCGGCCGCATCCGATGCAGACGGTCGACGGTGTCGGCCACCGCCTGCGAGCCGCCGACCGACAGGAACTTCTCCCGCACCAGGTCGGCGTGGCCCGCCCGGGTCTCCGGACCGGCGGCGCCCACCGGGATCAGCCGGGTGCGAGAGACGGTACGGCCGTCCGTCAGCCGTACGGTGACCCGGGCGCCGGTGGCCTTGGTGGACCGGGAGAAGTCCCGGTCGTCGGCCTGCAGCGCCCCGATCAGGTCCACGAGTTCGTCCCCGCCGAAACCACGCAGCCAGGGCACGGCCAGATCACCGGCCTCGCGCACGGCCTCGCCGAACGGCGCGTCGGACAGGAACAGTTCGCGGGTCATCTCGGTGTCGTGCTCCAGCCGTATCCGCTTCGCCAGCGCCCAGCGGTCCGGGTCGTCCAGACGCGGCGAGGAGAAGTCGTCCACCGAGAACTCGCCGGTGAGCAGCGTGGTGGCCACGGGGTAGGGCACGTCCAGGACCAGCGCGCCGAGCGGGGAGCCGGGGCCGGTGACGTACTGGGCGGCCCGCTCCCCCGCGAACAGCGTGTACAGGGAGGCCTCCACGACCACTTCGGCCACGTCCAGCGGCCTGACCGCGCCGAGTTCCTTGTGGATCTCGGCGGCGCAGTCCACGGCCGCGTCGATGCCGGGGCCTCCGGGGTGCATCTTGAAGGAGAGGGTGTCCGTGTGCCAGCGGCGGCCCAGTCCCTTCGCCACCGCCTGCGGCAGCGGCACGGTGGCGAACCGGGCCAGGAAGCCGTCGCTGTGCTCCATGATGTCCGGCGCCCCGCGCAGCCCCGCGTACGCCGCGTCGCAGGCGTCCATCGCGGTGCGCACCGGGGTGAAGGTGTTGAACAGCCGGGCGTCGCTGGCCAGGAAGGCGCGCATCAGCGGCCAGTTGGGCATGGCGAAGGCCAGCCCGAAGGCGTTCTCGAAGAGGGAGGCGGTGGCCCGGTCGCAGTGCAGGCGCCCCGCGACCGCGCCGGCCAGGTGGGTGTGCACGGCGCTCTGGCCGCGCAGCGGGCCGAGCGTCGCGGAGGCGGTGATGCGGGCCGCGCACTCGTTGGCCACGACCACCGCGGTGAGCAGCGACAGCCCGTCCAGCCCGCGGGCGTACGCGAAGGCGAGGGGGACGGCGACCGTGGAGTTGGACAGGTGTCCGGCGTAGGCCGTGTCGTCGAGGTTGAGCCAGGAGCCGAGGGCCGCGAAGACACCGGCGGCCTGCCGCGGGTCGCGCTGCATGGGGTGCCCGAAGGCGGCCACCAGCTTGCGGCCGAGGGGGTGCTGGAGACCGGCCCGGATGGAGGCGATCTGCGACAGCACCTGGCTCGCGCCGAGCTTCAGCACCCGGCACGGGATGTGCTGCGGGCGCAGGGTGGCGGCCCAGTGCGAGAGTTCGCGCAGCGGGGTGTCGGCGGGCGCGCGGCCGCGGGCGGCCCGGGGCAGGGTCCGTGCCTGCTCGGCCCAGTCGGCGCACAGGGCCCGGGCGACGCTCTCCCCGAGGACAGCGGTCATGAGGCGGCTACCTTCCTTGCCGTGTGTGCGTCGAGCGGTGGGAACACGACGGCGGGAGCACCGGTGCCCGGTGCTCCCGCGCTGGGTGCCGGTTCTAGGCCGCCGGGACCTTGTCCAGGAAGCCGTAGACGGCCTTGATCTTCCCCTCGTTGTCGGTGACCAGGACGTCGAAGCCGATGGCGATCGGCTCGGCGCCCGGCTCGGTCACCAGGCCCCACTGGAAGCGGGCCTGGTTGTGGTGGGCGTCGACGGTGCCGTGCAGTTCGAAGCTGAGGCCCTTGAACTGGTCGCGGGCACCGGCCACCACGGCCCCGAAGCCCTCGGGACCCTCGACCGCCGCGAGCGGGTCGATGTACGGGGCGTCGGCGGTGAACAGCTCGGCGATGGCCGCGGCGCGCTTCTCGGCGTCCGCCTCGTTCCAGATGTCGAGGTAACGGGAGACGGTGGTGGTCAGGTCGCTCATGCGGGCGTTCTCCTCTGTGACGTGCTTGCTTGTTCTTCGGACAGGTGGCTTCGTACGGGCTCAGGGGTTGGCCGGCGCCCAGACCGGGAGGGCGCCCGGGAGCACCTCGAAGGTGGCCGAGGCGCCGATGCCGTGCTGGTACTCGCCGTCGTGCTCCAGCGGCAGCCGGTGGCCGTCGGTGCGCTCGACGGTGATCCTGCGGCCCCGCGCGTACACGGTCGCCCGGTGCTCCATGTGCGCGGCGGTCAGGGTGAGTTCGGGTACGTCGGCCGCGGCGACGTCGCCGCCGATGACGCAGACGTCGAGCAGTCCGTCGTCGAGCAGCGAGTCCGGCAGCACCAGGAACCGGCCGCCGCGGTAGCGGCCGCCGCCGACGTTGGCGAGGACCGTGGGGCCCTCGTGCACGACCCGGCCGTCCACGGTGACCCGGCCCGGGTACGGCTCGTAGCCGGCGGCCGTGTCGGCGAAGGCACGGGCGTAGCGCTCGCGTCCGGTCAGCGGCAGGTCCCGGGCGGTGATCAGCGCGTCGGCGATCACGCCCGAGCAGGCGCCCAGGTAGACGTAGTTGCGGGTCTCGGTGAGCCGGGCCAGGTCCAGGCGGCGCAGCCGGGCGCTGCCGCCGATGCCGTGGTCGGTCAGGACCGCCTTCAGGGACTCGCTCCAGGGACGGTCGCCCCAGAGCATCTTGTAGCCGGAGTTGCCGGTGCCGCCGGGCACCACCGCGAGGGTGGCGTTCCCGGTGACGGGCACCAGACCCTGTACGGCCTCGCGAACGGTCCCGTCGCCCCCGATGACGACGATCAGGTCGGGGGCCCCGGCCGGCCGCTGCAGGGCCCGGCGCACGGCGACGGTGGCGTCACCCGGTCCGGTGGTGAGGTGCACCTCGGCGCGCTCCAGGTAGGAGGCGCACAACTGCCGTACTTCCTCGAACAGTTCGGGCGAGTGACTGCCGGATGCGGGGTTGCCAAGGACGAGTGCCCGGCTGGGCGCCGGGGCTGCGGTGTCTGCCATGTCGGGCGTACTCCTTCGTCGGACGGCACCGGCGGACCGGGCTGGATGTGCGCCCCGGCGTCGCGGCGATCTCCACTGTGCAGGGGGGTGCTGTCACCGGGCTGACGTGGCGCTGACGCGGGGCCGGGGCGGCGCAGACGCGAACGTCCGGCCCCCTCGACGGGGGCCGGACGTGTGTCCCGGGGGTGGGGCGGGTGTCCCCGGGGGTGGGGCGGGTGTCCCCGGGGGTGGGGCGGGTGTCCCCGGGGGTGGGGCGGGTTTCACTCCTTCACGAACGCCAGCAGGTCGGCGTTGAGCCGCTCCGCGTGGGTCGCGAAGAGCCCGTGGGCGGCGCCCTCGTAGGTGAGGAACCTGCTGCCGGGTATCAGCCGGGCGGTGCGCGGGCCGCACAGCGGGTACGGCGCCGCCAGGTCGGCGGTTCCGTGGACCACCAGGGTGGGCACCCGGACCGCGGCCGTCTCCGCGCGCTGGTCGGTGGTGAACAGCGTGCGGTAGATCTCGCCCCCGGCTCTGGGCGAGGTGTTCAGGCACATGCCGATCAGCCAGCCGGCGAGCTGCTCCGAGATCGGCAGGTCGTCCGGGTCCGGGTCCGGGCCTGCGAAGAACGGCCAGGTGAGGGCGTTCAGCCAGGCGGCCCGGTCGGTGCGGATGGCCCGCTCGACCTGCTCGAAGAGCCCGGGTTCCAGTCCGTCGGGGTTGTCCGGGGCACGCAGCAGGAACGGTGTCGTCGAGGCGACCAGGGCCAGCTTCGCCACCCGGGCGGTGCCGTACCGGGACAGGTAGCGCACGCACTCACCGCCGCCCACCGCGTAGCCGACCAGCACGGCGTCCCTCAGGTCGAGGTGGTCGAGCAGGTCGGCCAGGTCGCCGGCCAGGGTGTCATAGTCGTATCCGTTCCAGGGGATGTCCGAGCGGCCGCTGCCGCGCCGGTCGTAGGTGACGCAGCGCAGGCCGCTGCCGGCGAGGAACGGCGCCTGGAACTCCCACATGCGCGAGTCCGCCATGGCCGCGCCGAGCAGCACGACGGGGCGTCCGTCGCCCCAGTCGCTGTAGTGCAGCCGGGTGCCGTCCCGGGTGGTGAGGTACGGCATCTGTCCTGCCTCCTTTCCGGTGGTCGGGGCGGTCCCGGGGCGCTCACTTCCGGGCGGCGCGGCCCGGGGCCGCCAGCACCAGCAGGGAGGCGAGGACACCCAGGCAGACGAGCGGGATCAGGGTGACGGTGAACGCGTGCGGGTAGGCGCCTGCCTTGCCGCCGGCGTCCGCGAGCGCGGGGAAGAAGACCGTGCCGGCGATCGCCACGCCGACGGCGGCCCCGCCCTCCTGAGCGGTGTTCAGCAGCCCCGATGCGGCGGCCGCGTGCTCGGGGACCGCGCCGCCCAGCACCAGGTTGGTCAGCGGGCCGGTGGTCAGGCCCATGCCGAGCCCGGCGACCAGCAGGGCCGGCAGCAGCCACAGCACATGACCGCTCATGCCCAGGTCCCGCGCGGTCAGGGCGATCGCGGTGTAGCCGACGGCGAGGATCAGCGGACCGACGGCCACCCGGCGGGCGTTCACCGAGGCGGCGAACCGCGCCGAGACGATGGAGGCCCCGAAGTAGCCCGCGCCCAGCGCCAGGAAGAGCAGTCCGGACTCCAGCGGGCTCAGGCCCCGGCCCAGCTGCAGATAGAGGGCGAGGGTGAAGAAGAACGAGCCCATGGCGAGGAAGTAGACGACCGTGGCGACCAGACCCACCGAGAACAGCCGGGAGCGGAACATCCCCGGCTCGATCAGCGGACCGCGTCCGGCGGCCGACCTGCGGCGCAGGTGCCACACGGTCACCGCGAGCAGGACGGCCGCCCCGGCCAGCGACTCCCACACCCACACCGGCCAGTCGCGCTCCTGTCCTTCGAGCAGCGCGAACACCACCAGGCCCAGGGTCACCGTGACCAGCAGGGCGCCGGCCAGGTCGAGCCGGGTGCCGCCCTGGCCGCGGGACTCGGGGATGGTGCGGCGGGTGAAGGCGAGGGAGAGCAGGCACAGCGGCACGTTGATCAGGAAGATCGTGCGCCAGCTCAGGCCGGCCACGTCGACGGAGATCAGCGCACCGCCGATGAACTGGCCGAAGACACCGGCGAGTCCGATGACCAGGCCGTAGACGTTGAAGGCGCGGTCGCGGGCCTCGCCCGTGTAGACCGTGCCGATGATCCCCAGCACCTGGGGCACCATCAGCGCCGCGGCGGCGCCCTGGGCGATCCGGGCCACGGCCAGGACGGTCACCGAGGGTGCGAAGCTGCACGCGGCCGAGGCCACCATGAACAGCGCCATGCCGAGGGCGAACATCCGCCGGCGGCCGTAGAGGTCGCCGAGGCGGCCGCCGGTGATCAGACCGGAGGTGAAGGCCACGCCGTAGCCGACGACGATCATCTGGGCCTGGGCGGCGGTGGCGTGGAGGTCGGCCTTGATGGCTGGGACGGCCACGTTGGCGATGAAGAAGTCCAGCACCGTGATGAACGTCCCGACGAGCACCACCAGCAGGGCACCGGCCGAGGGGGCGGCAGCCGGTGCGTCGGCCGGGATCGTCCTGTCACGCCCCTGCACCGCGACTTCCGGGCTTGCTTCAGAAGTCATGACGACTCCGTTTCCTTGATCTTTCGTTGGGGGTTGGGGTGCACGGATTCCTCCGGTCACCAGGTCACGGGAAGACGGGTCACCCCGTGGAAGACGGTCCCGCGGCGGAACAGCGTGCGCGGGTCGGCCGCGAGGCGGAGGTTCGGGAAGCGGCGCAGCAGGGAGCGCAGGGACACCTCCATCTCGAGCCGGGCGAGCGGTGCGCCCTGGCAGTAGTGCGGGCCGAAGCCCCACTGCAGATGGCCGCTGGTGTCGCGGTGCGGGTCGACGCGGTGCGGGCAGGCGAAGGCGGACTCGTCGTGGTTGCCGGCGGGCACCGAGATGACGACGGCGTCGCCCTTCTCGATGGTCACACCGCCGAGTTCCAGGTCCTCGATCGCGAGGCGGACCATGGCGTCCTGGGAGATCGACCAGTAGCGCATCGATTCCTCGATGAAATTGCCGATCAGCGCGTCGTCGGCGGCGGCGACCTGCGCCCGCAGCTCGTCGTCGCGGAGCAGGGCGAGGACGTTCAGGGCGATCTGGTTGGTGGTGGTCTCGTGGCCCGCGACCAGCACGAGGCGGGCGATGCCGACGAGTTCGTCGAGGGTGATGGCGCCGGTCGCGTGGTGGTTGACGGCGAGCCGGCTCATCAGGTCGTCGCCGGGGTCGGCGAGCTTGCGCAGTGCCAGCTTGGCGAGGTACTCGGACATCTCCACGAAGGCGGCCCGGGAGACGGCCGGGTCCTCCTGGGAGATGGTGACGCGGGTCTTCTCGATGAAGAACGGGGAGTCCTCCTCGGGGACGCCCAATAATCGCGCGATGACGAGGGTGGGCAGGGCCCGGGAGAAGACGGCGTGCAGGTCGGCCGGTTGTGGCTGGGCGGCCAGTTCGTCCAGCAGCTCGTCCACCAGCCGCTGGACCGGCTCGCGCAGCCGCTTGACGCGGCGGGCGGTGAACTCGGTCTGGATCATGCCGCGCAGCCGCGCGTGCTCGGGGTCGTCCAGGCGGAGGAACGAACTGGGGTTGCCCCCGGGCGGCACCTGGATGCGCACGGGGGCGCCGGGTAAGGTCTCGTCGGCGCTCAGGCGCGGGTCGGCGAGGGCCTGTCGTACGTCGGCGTAGCGGGTCACCAGCCAGGCGAGCCGGGACTCCGCGGCTCCTGCCGGGATCCGCACCGCGCAGGGGGGCGCCTTGCGCAGCTCGGCCAGGATCGGCGGTGGGGTGCCGTCCTCGGTCCGGGCGAAGGGCCAGTCCAGAATGTCGGTGTGGTCCGCGAGTGACATGTTCGTCCTCCATGTTCGGGGGGCAAAGGTGATCCTCGGCACCGACTCTCTTTCTGCGCTGGACGAGGTGAAGGGGGCCCGGGCGGGCGGGGAAAGAGGAATGCCTCCCTCCGGGCCACGCGCGAACGTCGTACGCCACCTTCGCGCAGTGCCCTGACACCGCGCTGACGCAGCGCTGACACAGGTCCCTGCCGGGACCCGTGCGAGTCGGTGGGGGGAAGCTGCTAGCGCGTGGCGAGGGCGGCGGTCCGCCGTGACACGGCGGCCGGGGCCTGCTGGAGCGAGCGGGAAAGCGGCGGCTCTGTGCGGACAACTCCGTGTCTCGGTTCGCGAGTCGGGAGCTGTGCGGTGCGGCGGCCGGGTCGGCCGTGGTGCGGGCCCGAGGCGGGGGTGTGGGCCATGACGGGGCGTTCTCCTCACGTCGGACGTGGCGCACCGGCGGTGAACCGGAGCGCGCGCTGGTGCGTGCGGTGGTAATGACTTTGCCAAGGAGAACTGACCCGCAGCTGACCTCGGGCTGACACGAGCAGGCCAGGGACGTGCCGGGAGGCGGGGGCGGCGGGTTGAGGCCGGGGGCCGGGAGGTCGGGGCCGGGAGGTAGGGGCCGAGAAGTCGGGGGCGGGGGCCGAGAAGTCGAGGGCGGGGGCCGAGAAGTCGAGGGCGGAGAGGTTGGGAGGCGAGGGCCGACAGACGGGGCCGAGAGACGGGGGGGGTGAGCGGCTGGAAGGCCGAGAGACCGGGGGGGCTCCCGCGTCGAGCGGGGCCTCGGCCTCGGGCGGGCCCGCTCCGTACGTGGCTGAGGCGAGGCCCGAACGGCGTGGTGGGCGAAGACACGGGAGCGAACGCGACGGGCGGGCCATCCCCACCAGGGACCCAGAGGCGCGGGCCGAAAGACCGAGAAACCGGGGGCCGAAAAACCGAGAGACCGGGGGCCCAGAGACCGGAAGGCCGAGAGCCGGGGGGCGATGTCCCGCGTCGAGCGGGGCCTCGATCTCGGGCGGGCCCGCTCCGTACGTGGCTGAAGCGAGGCCCGAACGGCGTGGCGGGCGAAGACACGGGAGCGAACGCGACGGGCAGGCCATCCCCACCAGGGACCGAGAAGCGAGGGCCGAAAAACCGGGGCGGGAGGCCGGGAGCTGCGTGTCGGGAGGCGAGGGTGGGGGGCGGGGCCGGGAGGCGACGGTGGGGGGCGGGGCCGTGGTGGGGCACGGCCCTCCTGTCACCCGGGGGGAGCGGCCGTCACCAGGTGACGGGGAGTTCCTCCAGACCGTAGACGAGGGTGTTCTCGCGGAAGCGCACGTCGTCGGCCGGTACGGCCAGGCTGAGCGTGGGGAAGCGGGCGAAGAGCAGGCTCAGGCACACCTCCAGTTCCATGCGCGCCAGCGAGGCGCCGGGGCACAGGTGCGCGCCGAAGCCGAAGGCGAGATGGCCGGAGGCGTTGCGGTGGATGTCCAGGCGCCCCGGGTCGGGGTAGACCGACTCGTCGTGGTTGGCGCCGGGGATCGCCACGATCACACCCTCGCCCTCGCGGATCCGCGCCCCGCCCAGCTCCACGTCGGCCACCGCGGCCCGCACCTGGTTGTCCTGCGAGATGGACCAGTAGCGCAGGAGTTCCTCTACGGCCGGCTTGAACAGGGCCGGGTCGGCGCGCAGTTCGGCCAGCTGGGCCGGATCGCGCAGCAGGCTGAGGACGCTCAGGCTGATCTGGTGCGCGGAGGTCTCGTGCCCGGCGACCAGGAAGAACCGGGCCATGGCGACGAGTTCCTGGTGGCTCAGCTCGCCGGTCGCCACGTAGCGGGTGACCAGTCGGCTGATGAGGTCGTCCCGCGGCTCGGCGGTGCGCTGGGCGGCCAGCCGGTCCAGGAACCGGGTCATCTCCACGAAGGCGCCGTACGTCTCCTCGGGCGTCGCGTCCTGGGAGAGGATGACCCGGCTCTGCTCGGTGAACGTCGCCTCGTCCTCCTCCGGGACGCCGAGCATCCGGGCGATCACCAGCGAGGGCAGCCGCACCGCGAAGTTCTCCACCAGGTCGACCGGGTTCGGGCCCTGCTCCAGCTCGTCCAGCAGCTGCCCGACGAGGAGTTCGACCTCGGGGCGCAGGGCGCGGGTGCGGCGGGCGGTGAACTCGGTCATCGCCATGCGGCGCAGCCGGCCGTGCTCGGGGTCGTCCATGCGGTTGAACGACATCACGCCGGGCTCCGGCGGCAGCTGGATCCGGATCGGGAAGCCGGGCTTCTGGTCGTCGGCGCTGAAGCGGTTGTCGTTGAGCACCTGGCGGACGTCCGCGTGCCGGGTGACCAGCCAGGCCTCGCCGCCGCGTATGCGTACCTTCAGCGGGGGCTCCTTGCGCAGGCCGGCGTAGGCGTCCGGTGGTGCGTACGGGCAGGAGCGCGGCATGGGCCAGGCTGGAAGGGGCTCGCAGGAGTCGGTCATGGTTCCCTCCGTTGATCAGGCTGAAATGGGGCGGGTTGTTTCGGCCATCGTGGAGGAGGGGGCTGACCTGTTTCTGACGCATGGCTGACGGGCACGGGGAGTCTTTGCTTCCGCGTGCCCGCCGGTTGAGCTCTGAATTGTTCGCCGTGTGCGTGAGGACGGTGGGCGGCTGCGCGTCCGTCGCGGCCCGATCGGGGGGCCGACCGCGCCCCCCGAGGGGTGTCCGCCGGCCTCGGTCAAGGGCTCAGGCAGCAGCCTCCGCCCTGCGCGGAAGCGCCTGTACCAGCACGGCCACCAGCACACAGATCCCCGCCTGCACCAGCAGGCTCGCGCCGAAGGCGTGGGCGTAGGAGTGGGCGTCGACACGGTGGCCGGCCACGCTGAAGAAGACCACGCCGATCACCGCGATGCCGATGGCGTTGCCCATCTCCTGGGCGGTGGAGAAGACACCGGACGCGGCGGCCGCGTGGTGCGGGGCCACGCCCTCCAGGACCAGCGAGGTGAGCGGGGCGACGACGAAGCCCATACCCAGCCCGCCGAGCACCATGGCCGGAATGCACCAGGCGACGGAGCCGCTGGTGTTCAGATGCCACACGGTCTCGGCCAGTGCCACGTCGCCCGCCGCCAGCAGGAGGGCGCCGAGAGCGAGGACCTGCTTGCCCAGCTTGGCCGCGGCCTTCGGCGCCTGCACCGACCCGATGAAGAAGCCGAGGCCGAGCGGGATGAACAACAGCCCGGACTGCAGCGCGGACTGGCCGCGTCCCTCCTGCAGGTACAGCGCGAGGACCAGGAAGAAGGAGGCCATCGCGGCGAAGAACACCAGCAGCGAGACCACGCCCACACCGAACGCGCGGTCCTCGAAGAGGCTCGGGTTGACCAGCGGCGACCTGCCGCGGGCGGCCTTGCGGCGCTGGGTGTACCAGAACGCGGCCAGCAGCGGCACGGCGGCGACCAGGCACTCCCAGGTCCAGGTGGGCCAGCCCTGCTCGCGGCCCTCGACCAGCGGCAGCACGACGGCGGTGAGTCCGGCGGTCACCAGGACCACACCGGTCAGGTCGAGTCCGGTGCGGCCGTCGGCCCGGGACTCGGGCACCGCCTTGGGGGTGAGCAGCAGGACCAGGGCGCCGATCGGCACGTTGATCAGGAAGATGGTCCGCCAGTCCCAGCCGAACACGTCCGCCTTGATCAGCAGGCCGCCGATCAGCTGGCCGAAGACGGCGGAGGCGCCGAGGGTCAGCCCGTAGGCGTTGAACGCGGCGACCCGGGCCTTGCCCGAGTAGGTCGTGGTCAGGATGCCGAGGACCTGCGGGATGACCAGCGCGGCCGCGGCGCCCTGCACCGCGCGCGCCGCGATCAGCTCGCCCATGTTCGGCGCGATGCCGCAGGCCAGCGAGGCGAGCGTGAACAGGGCGAGGCCGATGGAGAAGACCCGCCGGCGGCCGTAGAGGTCGCCGAGCCGTCCGCCGGTGATCAGCATGGCGGACAGGCCGATGTTGAAGGTGGCGGCGACCAGCTGGATCTCGGCGCTGGTGGCGTGCATCCCCTGCTGCAGCGACGGGATGGCCACGTTGACGATGAAGAAGTCGAGGTTGGTGATGAACAGGCCGGCCAGCACGACCAGGAGCGCGCCCCAGGCGGGTGCGCCGGGGGCCTCCTCGATGTCCGGTGGCGGTGCGGCCGAGGCCGCGCTGCCGGTCAGTTCCGCTTCGGTGGTCATGGACGACCCTCCTAGGTCGTTTCGTGCTGGTGGGATTCGGGCCGACGGGCGCCGCGACGCACGGCAGGGCACGGGACGGCACCCGGTACGGCGGTCATCGGGTCACTGTCCCGCGCCCTGCTGACACGGCGCTGACACGGCCTGGTTCGCTCAGCTCACGGCGCTGCCGGCGACCCGCTGCAGACGGTGCGCGAAGTGCGCGGTGACGGCCTGGGCGTGTGTGTCGATGTAGAAGTGGCCGCCCTCGTACTCGTTGTGGCCCAGGTACGTGGGGGTGCGCCCCGCCCAGTGGGTCATGGCGTCCGGGGTCTCCTGGAGCGGGTCGCTGCGGCCGCCGTAGGAGGCGAGCGGGCAACTGACGCCGGCGCCGTCGTCCTCGTAGTCGCCGGCGACCCTCAGGTCGGCGCGGAGCGCCGGCACGACCAGGGCGAGCATCTCGGGGTTGTCGTAGATCTCGGCCGGGAACGAACCCAACTTCTTGATCCACTCGACCAGTTCGGGCTCCGGCATGCGGCTCTGCTCCTCCGTGGGCTGGAAGAAGCCCACGGGCGACCAGCCGGACATGCCGACCATCACCGGCGTCGGGCCGCCCTCCTCCTCCATCCGGATGGCGAGCCGGAACGCCAGCTGGGCGCCGAGGCAGTGGCCGAAGAAGGCGAACGGCCTGTCGTCCAGGTCGTTCAGCACGGCCTCGTGCAGGGCCTCGAGCAGCGGCCAGAAGTTCTCGTACGTCTGCTCCTCCCGGCGGTTGTGGCGGCCGGGCAGGGTGACGGCCTGCGGGGAGATGTCCGGCGGGAGCAGGCGTTCCCAGTCGCGGTAGATGATGGCGCCGCTGCCCGCGTGGGGCAGCAGGAACAGCCGGATCGAGGCGTCGGGCGAGGGCTCCACGGGTTGGAACCAGTGCCCCTCGCTGGACATCTGGCTGCCGATGGTGCCGATGGCGGTGGTCACGACTGCGTACTCCCAACGGTGGTGGTGGGGCCGAGGGCGCGTACCGCGGGCAGCAGCACCTCGGCGATCTCCTTCAACTGCGGCTCGGGGTCGAGCGATCCGATCCGCAGGACCAGGTGCCGGGCACCGGCGCGGACGTAACCACCGAGCCACGCGGCGCACTTCTCGGCGCTGCCCCAGGCGTAGGCCTGGATGCTGCTCATCTGTTCCAGGGAGCGGCCGTAGTAGTGGCTGATGTAGTGCTCCAGTTCGGCCCTGGCCGCGCGCTCGTCGCTGTTGACCGTCACCGTGGCGTACAGCGCGGGGGTGACCGTACGGCCCGCCTCATCGGCGAGTTCGGCGATGCGGCGGCGGGCCCGGGCGTAGGCGTCGACGTCCGGCAGGAAGGGCAGCCAGCCGTCGTAGCGGGTCGCCGCGCGGGCGAGCACCTTGGGGGTGTCGCTGCCGGCCAGCCACAGCGGCGGTCCGCCGGGGACCGCGGGCGCGGGAAGCCGGTCCAGGTTCTCCGACTGCCAGAACTTCCCCTGGAAATCGGCGGGTTCGCCCTCCTCGCCGGAGCGCCACGCGGTGCGCCACAGCGCGGTGATCTCGTCCAGGCGGCCGACCCGGCCCTGGAAGGAGGCGCCGACGGAGGCGAACTCCTCCTCGGTCTCGGCCATCGGGAAGCCCGAACCGAGGCCGACGATCAGCCGGTCGGCGGCGACATGGCTGAGGCTCGCGACCATGTTGGCGCCGATCAGGGGGTGGCGCAGGGCGGGGGTGAGGGCCGCGGTGCCGACCGTGATGCGCGTGGTCGCAGCCGCAGCCGCCGAGAGGACGACGAGGGGGTCCAGGCGGGGGCGGGCGGTGAGCGAGTCTCCGGCCCACAGCGAGTCGAAGCCCAGCGCTTCCGCGCTTTTGGTGAACTGGAGCAAGGGCGCTGCGGCGTAGGCGCCGTTGATGGCCTGTTCTCGGGTGGGCAGGAGGATGCCGATCCGCAAAGGGGGCTGACGGTCGTCTGCGGTCTGCGGGCCGGTGGGGGCCTGTCGCGCAGTTCCCCGCGCCCCTGGGGACTCGCCGCCGGCGGAGCTGGAAGGCATGGGCCAATTTCCCTTCTCGTGTGATCGGTGTTGTCAGAGGACCGTTGCCTTCAGGGCGTCCCTGGACGGTGCCGTCAGCCGCTCCCTGACCGCGCGGCGCAGGATCTTGCCCGACGGGTTGCGGGGCAGGGACTCGGCGAAGTGGTAGGTGCCGGGGATCTTGTAGTCGGCGATCCGGCCGCGCAGGGACAGCAGGAGTTCGCGGGGCGTGGCGCTCGCGCCGGGCCTGAGCACCACCACCGCGTGCACGCTCTCGCCCCAGCGCTCGTCCGGCAGGCCCACCACCGCCGCGTCGGCGACCGCCGGATGCGCGGCCAGTGCCTTCTCGACCTCGGCCGGGTAGATGTTCTGGCCCGCGACGATGATCGTGTCGTTGATGCGGTCGCACAGGTGGAGGTAGCCGTCCTCGTCGAGGTAGCCGGCGTCGCCCATGTGCAGCCACTCCCCCACCAGGGTGCGGGCGGTGGCCTCGGGCAGGTTCCAGTACCCGAGCATCCGGGAGGGGGCGCGGACGCAGATCTGGCCGATTGCGCCGGGCGGCAGCGTCTCGCCGTCGGGCCCGATCACCTTGACCTCGTTGCCGGGGCAGGGCCTGCCGACGGAGGTGAGCACCGTGCTGCCGGGGTGGTGCGCCTCGGGCGGCAGGCAGACCGCCACACTGCCGGTCTCGGTGCTCGCGTAGATCTGGGCGAACTCGCAGCGGTAGGTCTCCAGGCACTGCTTGAGCAGTGTCTCGGACATGGGGGCGGCGCCGTAGGCGATCTTGCGCAGGGAGGCGAACGCCTCGGGGCCCGCGCCGCGTTCGGCCGCCATCGCCTGCAGCATGGCCGGCGCGGCGAAGGTGGTGGTGACCCGGTGGGTGCGGATGAGGCGTACGGCCTCCTGCGGGTCGAACTGCGGCATGATCACGTTCGTGCCGCCGGCGTTGAAGGTGTGCAGGAACCAGCCGATGCCGGCCACGCCGAAGCCCGGCAGGGAGATCAGGGCCACGTCCTCGGGCAGCCAGTCGATCCAGTCCACGCCCTGCTCGCGGCCGGCGTGCGGCAGCGTGAAGAAGCTGCGGTGGGCGAGGACCGCGCCCTTGGGCAGGCCGGTGGTGCCGCTGGTGTAGATCTGGATGACCGCGTCGTCCGGGCCGGTGCCGGGCGCCGGGTCGGTCTCGGGCTGGTCGGCGGCCCAGGCGAGCAGGCCCGCACCGCGGGCGGGTTCGCCCTCGGCGTCGGTGCCGTCGACCCGGATCACCCGGCGCAGCCCCCGCAGCTGGTGCCGGACGGTGGCGACGGTGTCCCAGAACTCGTCGTCGACGAAGATCAGGGCGGCGCCGGAGTCGCGCAGGATGTGGTCGACCTCGCTGGGGGTGAGCCGCCAGTTGACCGGCACCAGGACGGCGCCCGCCTTGGCACAGGCGATCATCACCAGGTAGTAGTTCGCCGACTCACGGCCGAGGTAGGCGACCCGGTCGCCGCGCCTGACCCCGCTGGTGTGCAGGGCGTGCGCGGCGCGGTTGCTGTCGCGGTGCAGCTTGTCGTAGGTGGTGACCCGGCCCTCGCAGATGATCGCCGGATGGTCCGGGCGGCTTCCGGCGTGGGCCCGGGAGGAGTGGTGGAGCGTCCAGCGCTCCCTCGGTATGTCGGTCATCGTGGTGTCCCGTCCCTTGTCTGTTCACGCTGCCGGGGCGAGCTGCCCGTCGACGAACTGGGCCAGCGCGCGGACCGTGGGGTGGTCATGGGTGAGGGAGGCCGGCAGGGGCAGCCGGAAGGTCTGCTCCAGGGCGGCCTTGACCTGCTGGGCCATCAGGGAGTCCAGGCCCAGCGACACGAACTCGGTGGACAGGTCCAGCTCGTCGCCCTCCTCCAGGTGCAGGGCGGCGGCGACCTTCTCGCGGACCACGCCGGTGACGGCGGCCAGGCGTTCCGCCGGGGGCAGCGCGGCCAGCGCCTTGAGGTCGAGGCCGGTGCCGTCGTCGTCGGAGGCCTGCCGGGCCAGCCGGTCGTAGAACAGGTCGCCGGTGACGCTCCCCGAGACGTAGCGGTCCCAGTCGAACTCGCCGACGATCCGCTGGGTGCGGGGGCGTCCCCAGAGCCGGGCCAGGGTGTCCAGGGCCCGGGTCGGGGAGAAGAAGCGGACGCCGCTGCGTTCGATCTCCTGGCTCAGGTGTTCCTCCAGCCGGGCCGACATGCCCACCCGGGCCCAGGCGCCCCAGTTCACCGAGAGCCCCGGCACCCCGCGCCGGCTGCGCCACTCGGCGAGTGCGTCGAGTCCGGCGCTGGCGGCGGCGTAGTGGCCCTGCGTGGCGCCGCCGAGGACGGAGGCGATGGAGGAGTAGGTGACGAAGAACTCCAGCTCGGGGAAGGACGCCTCGGCGGCCTCGTGCAGCAACCAGCCGCCGTACGCCTTGGCCGCCAGCTGGGCGTCGATGGACTCCCAGGTCAGCTCGGAGACCAGCTTCTTGTCGTAGGAGCCGGCGGCGTGCACGATCCCGCCGAGCGGATACGGCTCGGCCGCGAGGTGCCGTACCAGCCGCTCCACGTCCTGCTCGCGGGAGATGTCGGCGCGTACGACGTCGAGTTCGGCGTCGGCGGCGAGGTCCGCGAGGACCGGTGAGGCCTCGTCGGTGGCCCGGCCGCTGCGGCTGACCAGGGTCAGGTGCCGCGCGCCGAGGGCGACCAGCTTGCGGGCGGTGACCAGGCCGAGGCCGCCGAGACCGCCGGTGACCAGGTAGGTGCGGTCGGCCCGGAGACCGGTGGGGCCCTCGTCGACGGGGTCGGTCCGCTCCTCGGCCGGGTGCTGCGGGAGCGTGACCCAGGTGCGCCCGGCGGGGTCGGACAGGGCGGTGCGCAGGGCCTCGCCGGTCTCGTCCAGCCGGAAGCGGGGCGCGGTGTCGTCGGAGCCGGTGGCGTGCACGACGGCCACGGCGGGGACGGTGAGCGTGGAGCGGAACGTGCCGTCGTGGCGGACGAGGACCTCGTCGTCGGGGGCGAAGCCGGTGCCGTCGGCGGCGGCGAGGACCGTGCCGCGTGCCAACTGGCCGAGCACCGGCGGCGGTTCCTCCTCGGCCGCCTCCTCCTCGGCGCGCTCGGCACGACCGGTGTCCAGGGCGGTGCGGGCGTCCTCGGCGGTCAGGCCGACGGTGTGCACGCGGACCTGGACCTCCTCGGCTCCGGGCGTCCGGTCCGGGGCCGCGGCGAGCGCCAGGTCGGACAGGTCCCCGGAGTCGGGGGCGCGCAGTTCGAAGCCGCCCTGCCAGGTGAGGGTCGAGTCACCGGCGAGCAGCCGGCGGACGTAACGGCGGCCGGGGCGGTGGGCGACCTGGTACTCGCCGGCCGGCTCGGCCCGCCACTCGTCGGCGAGCGGGGCGAGGCCGCTGCCCGGGGCGAGGTCCACGAGGGTGGCCCGGTACTGCGGGTACTCGGTCAGCAGCACCCGGCCGAAGCCCCACAGGGTGGCCGCGCCGAGGTGGCCGCCGTCGCCGGCCGGGTCGCCGGGCAGCCACTGGGCTCCCTCGGTGACCAGCCAGAGCCGGGGTGGCCGGGGTGTGCCGGCGGCGTCCAGCGTGCCGATCAGGGTGAGGAGGTCGCGGTAGTTGTCCTCGCACTCGGCGCGCAGGCGGCCCACCGACATCGGGGCCGGGAGCTGCCGCCAGACCCGGCAGACGTCGGTGACGGTGGGGTCCTCCAGCGCGGCCTTGAGGTCGGTGAGGTCGGACAGCCAGGTGACCTTCAGACCGGGTTCGGCGGCGAGTTCGGCGGCGCGGACCGCGGACGGGTCGAGCAGGACCACGTGCCGGGCCGGCGCGTGCTCGTCGGCGGGCAGCGCCCGGCGCACCCAGTCGGGGCGGTGCAGGAACTGGCGGCGGCCGCCGCGACCCTCGGGCCGGGCCATGCGGACACCGAGCAGCTCGGCGACCGGGTCGCCGTTCTCCAGCAGCAGCACGTCGGCCAGCCGCCGGTCCTGCTCTCCGCGTACCCGGGCGAGGACCCGCAGGTTCTCGCCGCGCGGCTTGCGGAAGTGCCGTACGGAGGCGATCTCGCGCGGCACGAACACCGGGCCCTCGGGGTCGAGGACGACCAGGGCCTGGACGGCGGCCTCCAGCAGCTCCGCCGGGACGTGCTCGACGGCGGTGGCGTCGCGGCCGGTCAACTCCCCCGTCACCAGGCCGTCGCCGTGCCGGGCGGCGCGCAGCAGCAGCCGCATGCGGGGGCCCTGGGGGCGGCCGACGGAGGCGAGGTCGGTGTAGATGTCCTCGTCGTCGATCTGCTGTCCGGCGGGCGCCAGCGTGGCGTCCAGCTCGGCCAGCTCCGAGACGGGGACGAGCGGTTCGGGTTCGGCGGCGACGACGGCGGTGGCGTGCAGGTTCTCCTCGCCGCCGACGACCGTGAACACCTCGACCTCGGCGCCGCCGCCGGGGCGCGGCCGCCAGCGGGTGGTCAGCGCGGTCTGGGTCTCGGCGGGCAGCTCCAGCGGGGCGAGCAGCCGCAGGTCGCGGACGGCGGAGCGGGCGTGGCCCTGGACCGCGTCCTGCGCGGCGAGCAGCAGGTCGACATAGGCTCCGGCCGGCAGGACGGTACGGCCGCCGTCGGCGAGGTCGGCGAGCGCGCCGAGTTCCTCGGTGGTGAACTCCGCGTTGAACTCCCGCACTCCGCTGGCGAACCGCTCCTCGACGCCGAGCAGCAGGTGCCGTGCGGTGCCGCTCGCGGCGGACTTGCGGGGGGTGGCGGAGGGCAGCCAGTAGCGCTTGCGCTGGAAGGCGTACGTCGGCAGGTCCACGCGGGCGGGCAGGGTACGGCCGGCGTGGTAGTCGGCCCAGGAGACGCCGAGCCCGGCCGCGTAGTAGTCGGCGAGCGCGGTGAGGGTGGTCGCGGTGGTGGTGTCGCGGCGGCGCAGGCTGGCCAGCCACAGGTGGTCCTCGACGGTGACGCCGCGCCCGGCGAGCGCGGTGAGCCCGGCCTGCGGGCCGACCTCGATCAGGGCGTGCCGGCCGCGTTTGGCGACGGCCCGGATGCCGTCGAGGAAGCGGACGGGTTCGCCGATGTGCCGCACCCAGTAGTCGGGGTCGCCGATCTCGCGGAACCGGGCCAGGCGTCCGGTGACGTTGGAGATGAGGCTGATCTTCGGCTCGTGGAAGGTGATGCCGTCGAGAGCGGCGCGGAAGTCGTCGTAGACCTCGGCCATCAGCGGGGAGTGGAAGGCGTGCGAGACCGTGAGGCGGTCCACCCGGACGCCCTGGCCCTCCAGGATGCCGACGACCTCGTCCAGCGCGGCCGTCGCACCCGAGATCACCGTCTGGTCGGGGGCGTTGATCCCGGCCAGGGCCAGGTAGGCGTGGCCCTCCAGCAGGGGCGCGACCTCCTCGACGGGCGCGGCGACGGCGGCCATGCCGCCTTCGGTGCGCACGGCCTGCATCAGCCGGCCGCGGGCGGCGACCAGCCTGACCGCGTCGGGGAGGCTGAACAGGCCGGCCACTGCGGCGGCGACGACCTCGCCGATGCTGTGCCCGAGGAGCACGTTCGGGCGCACGCCCCAGGCCATCCACTGCTGGGCGAGCGCGAACTCCAGGGTGAACAGGGCGGGCTGGGTGTACTCGGTGCGGTCGATCGCCTCGGGGTCGTCCGCGGTGCCGAGCAGCAGTTCGCGCACGGAGCGGTCGAGGTGCTGGGCGAAGAGCAGGTCGCACGCGTCCACCTGGGCGCGGAAGACGGGCAGCGCCTCGTACAGGGCGGCGCCCATGCCGGCGTACTGGGAGCCCTGGCCGGTGAACATGAACGCGGTCTTGCGGATGCCGGAGGGCCCCTCGTGCTCGGTCTCGGCGGCCCGGTCCAGCAGCCGGACCAGCGCGGCGCGGTCGGCGACGGGGGCGGCGACGCGGTAGGGGTGGTGGGTGCGGCTGGTGTTGGCGCTGTGGCAGAGCGCCGGCACGGAGAGGTCCGGCCTCTCGTCCAGCAGGCTCCGGTAGTCCGCGGCGAGTTCGCGCAGGGCGGTGGCGTTCTTCGCGGACAGGGTGAACAGCGGGGCGGCACCGTCCTCCGCCTCCGGCCGCTCGGCCGGCGCGGGCGCCTGTTCCAGCACCACCGCTCCGATGGTCCCGGCGAACCCGAAGCTGTTGACGACCGCACGCCTGACCTCGGCCTCCCACGGCTCGCAGGCCGTGGGGACGCGGACCGGATACAGGTCCCAGGGGATGCGCCCCGAGGGGGTGTTGAGGTTGATGTGGGGGTAGATCGTGCCGGCGCGCAGCTGGAGCACCGTCTTGATGACGCCGACGATGCCGGAGGCGGGCTCCATGTGACCGAGGTTGGTCTTCACCGAACCGACCAGCACCGGGCGGTCCTTGGTGTGGGAGTCGACGAACACGTCGCCGATGGCGCCGAACTCGATGGGGTCGCCGAGCGGGGTGCCGGTGCCGTGCGCCTCGACGTACTGGATGTCCCCGGGCGTCAGCCGCGCCGCGGCCAGGGCGCTGCGGATCACCTTCTCCTGGGCGGGCCCGTTGGGCACGGTCAGGCCGGCGCTGTCGCCGTCCTGACCGACGGCGGTGCCGCGTACCAGGGCGAGGATCCGGTCGCCGTCGCGCTCGGCGTCGGAGAGCCGCTTGAGGACGACGATCCCGCAGCCCTCGGCGCGCGCGTAGCCGTCGGCGGCCTCGTCGAAGGTCTTGCACTGCCCGTCCGGGGAGAGCATCTGGGCGTTGGAGAACATCACCGGGATGCGCGGGTGGTGCAGAGCGTTGACCCCGCCGCACAGCGCGATGTCGGTCTCGCCGGCCCGCAGGGCGTTCGCGGCCAGGTGCAGCGCGACCAGGGAGGACGAGCAGGCCGTGTCGACGCTCATGCTCGGGCCGCGCCAGCCGAGGAAGTAGGACAGGCGCCCGGACAGCGGGAACATGGTGATGCCGGAGGCGAGATGGCCGTCGAGCTCCTCGTACGGCAGCGAGTCCAGCTCGAGGGCGTAGTCGATGGAGCTGGCGCCGATGTACACGCCGCCGTTGCCGCGGCGCAGCGGGGCCGGGTCGATGCCGGCGTGCTCCAGGGCCTGCCAGGCGGTCTCCAGCAGCAGCCGCTGCTGGGGGTCCATGTAGCGGGCCTCCTTCGGGGAGATGTTGAAGAAGGCGGCGTCGAACAGGTCGATGCGGTCGAGGAACCCGCCGCCCGAGGCGCGGATCTTGCCCTTGTCGTCGGGGCCCTCGGGGGTGAACGCGTCGACGTCCCAGCGGTCCCGGGGGATCGGGCCGATTCCGCTGCGGCCCTCCCTCAGGAAGGCGTCGAACTCGTCGGGCGAGCCGCTGCCGCCGGGGAACCGCAGACCGATTCCGACGATCGCGACCGGCTCGGGCGCCTGCTCTGATTCCGTACGCGGCATGGAACGACTCCTCAAGCTTCCTGGATGGCCTGGGTCAGGTGGTCCACGAGGTGGGCGATCGTCGGCTCGTTGAAGAGCACGTTGACGTTGATCGACAGGTCCAGGAGCTGCTCCAGGCTCTGCCGTATCTCGGTCAGCCGCAGCGAGGTGAGGCCGAGATCGAAATAGCTGACGTCGAGGGGAAGATCCTCCGAGTCGTCCATGAGAAGTACGACCTTGAATTTCTCCAGGACGATTGACTCGATTTCTTCGGCGAGTTCACTGCGCGGCAGGTCGCGCAACCGCTGGATCGTGCTGTCGACAGGTGGCATGCGGTCATGCAAGCAGCGCCGGCTGACGCCCCGCTGACAGACCGAGAGCGCTCCCTTGGCCGGATCGGCGCGGTCAGTCGGGTGTCAGCGCGGGGTCAGATTCCGCTGTCACGCTCGCATTGCTTCAAGAAATCCACACGCCATATCCGAAAGGCTGAAGATGCTTCGCGAAGCCGCGCAGGAGGAGAGTGCTGAGGCACCTTCCGGATTGAAGAGTTACGACCTCTACATCGCGGGCAAGGACGTCGCCGGGGACGGATGGGTCTACACCGTCAGCGGGCGTTCGCTGCTGGAAGACGTGTTCACCAGCGTGAGCCTGAAGCGCTCCCTCGAACAGGACCCGGAGTCCGAGGCGGCCAAGCACCCCTACGTCGTGGGGCGCTGCGCGATCGCGGACGACTCCGCCATCGACCTGGCCACCCAGGCGGCCGCCGCGGCCGCCCCCGACTGGGCCGCCGTACCGCTGGAGCGGCGGATGCGGCTGGGCACCCGGTTCCGCGAGGAACTGATCAAGCACCAGGACGAGTTCCTGCGCATGCTGGTCGCCGAGTCCCATCCCGTGAAGCTGGCCCGCTGGGAGCTGAGCTGCCTGCTGCAGATCTACGCCCCGGGCTCCCTGCGCTGGTACCTGAAGCAGATGCGGGTCGAGAAGGAGTACAACGGCCGCAAGCTGATCCTGCACCGCCAGCCGGACGGCGTGGTCGCCTTCAACCCGCCGCAGAACGCCCCGCTGCCGAGCGCCGCCCTGTGCGTGCTGGCGCTGATGGCCGGCAACGCCGTCGTCGTGCGGGCGCCCCGCAGCATCGCGCTGTCCACCATGTGGCTGCTGCGCGACATCGTCGCCCCGCTGCTGGAGGAGATCGACGCGCCGGCCGGTGTGCTCAACGCGGTGTGCTCCAACCCGAAGCAGACCATGGACCGCTGGATCGCCGATCCGCTGATCAACGACATCTTCTACATCGGCGGCAGCCAGGAGGGCCTGCGCTTCGAGCAGCAGTGCGTGGCGCACGGCAAGAAGCCGATCCTCGAACTCGCCGGCAACGACGGCATCGTGGTGTGGAAGGACGCCGACGTGAAGTGGGCGGCCGAGGCCATCACGGAGTCCTTCTACGGCTCGGGTCAGATCTGCATGGTGCCCAACTACGTGCTGGTGCACCCGGAGGTCGCCGAGGCACTGATCGCCGAGGTGAAGGAGCAGGTCAAGGGCATCAGGCCGGGCCTGCCCGAGGAGGAGGACGTGCTGCTGTCGCCGGTCAGGCGCAGCGAGCGGTTCTTCCGGCTGCTGCGCCAGGCGCTGGACAACGGCGCCGAGCTGGTCACCGGCGGCAACCGCACCGAGGTCGACGGCACGGTGTCCGAGACGGGCGTGTTCCTGCAGCCGACGGTGGTGCGGGTGGACGGCCTGGACCGGGCGCGGACCTACGACGTGGTCCGGGAGGAGACCTTCTTCCCGCTGATCCCGATCGTGGTCGCCGACCGTGACAACGACGACGCCCTCCTCGAGGCCTTCCTGCAGTTCGTCAACAGCAACGCCTACGGGCTGCGCAACTCGCTGTGGTCGCGCTCGGACCACGTCATCGAGACCTTCGTGCGCCGGGTGGTCAACGGCGGTCTGCTGAAGGTCAACGACTCCCACATCGGCTTCCTGCCGTACCTGCCGAGCCACGGCGGCACCGGCCGCACCGGCGGCGCCTTCGGCGAGGCCAACTACCCGATGCTCAAGACCTCCCACGTCCAGGGAGTCAGCATCGCCCGCGACGTGAGCCCGTACGACGCGGTCTTCGGCGCCTGACCGCCCGTCCCGAAGTCTTCCGGAGGTTTCCCGTGCGTTCCCTCGATGCTGCCCGGACCGTCTGCGAGCGGTTCCACCCCGGACTGCTCAAGGAGCTGGAGCAGATCCCCTACACCGAGCGGGAGCGGCCCGGCAGCCCGGTGATCGACCTGTTCCGCATCCACGGCGGGGTCGGTCTGCTCATACCCGAGGCCTACGGCGGCCACGGCGCCGCCCCGCTCGAGGCGCTGCGGGTCCAGCTGGCCCTGGGTGCCGTGTCGCCCTCTCTGGTCGCGGCCGTGTCCATGCACCACTTCACCGCCGCCATGCTGTACGCGCTGGCGGTCAAGGCGGGCAGGCTCACCGACGCGCAGACCGAGCTGCTGCACCGGATCGTCCCGGAGCAGCAGGTGATGGCCTCCGGCTGGGCCGAGGGCCGTACCGCGCAGAACATCCTGAAGCCGGCCGTGACCGCGCGTCCGGTCGAGGACGGGTTCCTGCTGTCGGGCTCGAAGAAGCCCTGCAGCCTGTCCCGTTCGATGAGCCTGCTCACCGCGTCCATCGCCATCCACGGCGAGGAGGGCGGCGAGCCCGAGCTGGCGCTCGCGGTGGTGCCCGCCGACGCGCCGGGCATGTCCGTGCACGCCTTCTGGGGCAACGACCTGCTGGCCGGCGCGGAGAGCGACGAGGTGCGCCTGGAGGACGTGTTCGTCCCGGCCGGGATGGTGGTCCGGGCCGGTGCCGACGACCCCACCCGCCTCGACGACCTGCAGTCGGCCGGGTTCGTCTGGTTCGAGATGCTGATCTCCGCCGGTTACGCGGGCAGTGCCGCCGCTCTGGTGGAGCAGGTGCTGGAGCGGCAGAGGGGCAGCGCCGAGGAGCGGGCCGCGCTCGCCGTCGACATGGAGGCCGCGCTCGCCCTGCTGGAGGGCGTGGCCCGCGGTACCGGCCCGGAGCCCGGTGACGAGGAGTCGGTGGCCCGGGTGCTGGTCGCCCGGTACGCCGTGCAGAACGCGCTGCCGGGCATCGTGGCCCGGGCGCTGGAGCTGCTCGGCGGCCTGGAGTTCATCAGCAACTCCGCGAGCGCGCAGGTCGCTGCCGCTACTCGAGCCCTGGCCTTTCATCCGCCGTCCCGTATCGCCGCCGCGGAGCCTCTTCTCACGTATTTCGGCGGAGGGCCACTGGTCCTGGCGTAGAGCTCGGCAGGACCAGCCGAGTGGGCGACTGCGGGTCCGTTGTGGCTGGTCGCGCCCGCGCGGCGAAGCCGCATGTCGACGCAGCCCCGCGCCCCTTCGGGCGCTTTCCCCACCCGACCTTTTGGAGTGAGCGACACGTGACCGTCATCCAGGATTCGCCGGCGCCGGCGACCGCCGTCGAGGACGAGGCGGAGATTCTCGATCTGTACCGGGCCCATCTCAGCAAGGGCCGGGCCACGCTCGCCGAGCTGTTCGGCAGTCACATGGAGGTGGCGTCCGAGGGCGCCTGGCTCACCACCAGTGATGGTGAGCGCTTCCTGAACGCCGGTGGCTACGGCGTGTTCATCATGGGCGCCCGCCACCCGATCGTGATCGAGGAGGTGGAGCGGCAGCTGCGCACCCACCCCACCGCGACCCGGATCCTGCTGGAGCCGACGGTGGCCCGCGCCGCCGAGGCCCTGGTCTCCGTGCTGCCGGCCGGTCTCGACCGGGTGCACTTCGCGCTGTCCGGCGCGGAAGCGGTGGAGACGGGTCTGAAGCTGGCCCGCGCGGGCGGCTTCAAGCGGACGATCTCGATGCGCGGCGGCTACCACGGCAAGACCCTGGGCGCCCTGTCGGCGACCGCGAAGGACGTCTACCAGGCGCCGTTCCGTCCGCTCGTCCCCGACTTCCAGCACCTGCCGTTCGGCGACGCCGACGCCCTGGAGGCCGAACTGCGCGCCCACCCGGGCGAGGTGTGCGTGATCCTGGAGCCGGTCCAGGGCGAGGGCGGGGTCGTCATCCCGCCCAAGGGCTACCTGAAGCGGGTCGAGGAGCTGGTCCGCGAGTACGAGGGCTTCCTGATCCTCGACGAGGTGCAGTCCGGCTTCGGACGGCTCGGCGAGTGGTGGGGCTCCGACATCGAGGGCGTCGTCCCGGACGTACTGCTCACCGGAAAGGCGCTCGGCGGCGGCGTGATGCCGGTGTCGGCCGCCGTCGCCACCCGCAAGGCGTTCCGTCCCTTCGACAAGGACCCCTACGTCCACACCGCCACCTTCTCCGGTCAGCCGGTGCTGATGGCCGCGGTGCAGGGCGCGATCCGGGCCGTCAAGGAGGAGCGCCTGGTCACCCGGGCCATGGACCTCGGCGCCCGGCTGCTGCCGCGGATCGCGGAGGTCGCCCACCGCAACATCCCCGAACTGGTCGTGGACGTGCGCGGCCGCGGCCTGCTCATCGGCGTGGAGCTCGTGGAGGCCGGACTGGCCGGCGAGCTGCTGATCGAGCTGTTCAACCACGGCGTGGTCGCCAACCACTCCATGAACGGCAGCTCGGTGGTGCGGTTCACCCCGCCCGCCGTGCTGGACGACACCGACGTGGACTTCCTCGTCAACTCCTTCGACCTGGCCACCCGCGACCTGATCCAGGGCGCGGCCAAGATGCCGGAAGGCAGGTAACTGATCGTGCGGCACGTCGAACTCGATGCCCTGATACCCGCGGAGCAGGCCGAAACGGTCCTGCACGCCGTACGGCGCTGGGAGCGGTACCCGGACCTCGCGCCCCATGTCAACGCGACCACCGTGCACGCCTCCTACCCCGACCCGAAGGCCTCCTCCAGCTGGGAGCTGCACTTCCGCAGCGGCCTGCTGCGCTGGACCGAGGACGACACCGTGCTGCCGGAGAGCGGCGAGATCCGCTTCGAGCAGTCCGACGGCGACTTCGACTCCTTCTCCGGAACCTGGTCGGTCCAGCAGTCCGGCGCGGACGTCACCGTCCGCTTCGACGCCGACTTCGACTTCGGGATCCCGAGCCTGGAGGGCATTCTCGACCCGATCGCCGAGCGGGTGATCAAGGAGACCGTCGCCTGGGCGCTGACCGGCCTGTACCCGGCCGTGCGCATCCAGGGCGGCATCGAACTGACCGAGCCCGCCGCGGTCGGCGCCTAGGAATCCGCCGAGGAGCTGACCCATGGACCAGGCGAACCCCTTCGAGACACCGCGCACGTACTCGCTGCACCGCGCCGAGTACCTGGTGGGCCTCGCCGTCACCACCGGCCTGATCGTCTACCACTTCGGCGACATCCGCTGGCTGCCGGCGATCGGACTGTTCCTCTACATCGACCTGATCGGCTACATCCCCGGCGCCATCGCGTTCAAGAAGAGCGGCGGCCGGCCGATCCACAAGGCGTACTACGTCCTCTACAACGTCATGCACAGCCTGATCACGCAGGGCGCGGTGGCCGCGCTGTGGTGCTGGCTCGTCAAGCCGGAGTGGGCGCTGCTGGTGCTGCCGTTCCATCTGTTCGGAGACCGCGGCCTGTTCGGCAACTTCATGAAGTCCTTCGCGCTGCCCTTCGAGCCGGTGCGCCAGGAGGGCTATCTGCGACTGCTGGACGACCTGGGCCTGCCCCACCCGAAGCCGGTCGGGCACGCGATGGACCCGGTGCCGGTCGGGCACGTCCCGGCGCGGGCGGTCGTACGGGAGACGGAGGCCGTGCGATGACCACCGCGACAGATGTACGCCGTGCGGTACGGCAGGACCCGGCCGAGCGCCGGCGCGCGCTGTACCACCTGGCCTCGCCGGTGTCGGTGCTGACCACCGGCCCCGAGGACCGGACGCACGGCACCACCGCGAGCACGGTGACCCTGGTCTCGCGCTCGCCCCTGCTGGTCGGGGTCGTCCTGCGGGCGGGTTCGTCCTTCGCCCGGCTGGCCGCGGCTGAAGGCCGGTTCGCCATCAACGTGCTCGGCGGCGACCAGGCCGACGTGGCCCGGCGGTTCGCCGACAGCGGCCGGCCCGACGGCGACGAGGCCTTCGCGGGCCTGGCCTGGACGGCGGACCGGTACGCGCACGCCCCGCTGATCGCGGGCGCGCTCGCCCACTACGTCTGCCGGTTCCACTCCGCGCACGCGGCGGGCGACAGCGAACTGCTGCTCGGCCACGTGGTGCGGGCCACCGCCGACGACGGGCTCCCCCTGTTCAGTTACGCCGGCGGGCTGTACGCCGGCTCCCTGCGCCCGGCGAAGGAGGCCGCCGCATCATGACTGACTATCCGGTACTCGTGGCTCCCGAGGCGGACTGGGACAAGGCGCCCGGTCTGCTGGACGGCGCGAAGGAACTCACCCTCGGCCCCGAGGAGTGCGACCTCGCCTACTGGATCACCTCGGTGGCCCAGGGCACGCTGCGCGGCCGCGGGGTGACCGGTCACCACGAGGACGCGCTCACGCCCGACTTCCTGAAGGCGCCGGGCCCGCTGCGCGAGGCGCTGGTGCTGGAGTTCGGCTTCCGGGCGCTGGCGGAGGAGCTGGCCACCCGGCTGCTCGGCCACTACGTGTCGATCGCGCCCGGCATTCCCCAGATGGAGTTCTACGCCACCCAGCTGATCGACGAGGCCCGGCACGCGCGGGTCTTCCGCCGGCACCTGGTGGAGCTGGGCATCCCGGCGGACACCCTGCTGAAGGACATCGAGGAGATGGCCCGGGACTACCGCAAGCGGGTCCTGGACCCGGTGGTGGACTTCACCCTGGACATCGTCCGCGACCAGGCCGACTTCCCCGGCGGGGTCGCCGTGTTCGCCATCATCATCGAGGGCGTGCTCGCCCCGGCGGCCGAGCTGAGCGAGCGCAAGTGGACCCCGCTGTCCCCGGCGACCGGCGAGATCTCGCGCGGTACCGCGATCGACGAGATCCGCCACCTCACCGTCGCCAGCACCATCCTGCGCGACCACGTGATCGAGCACCCGGAGTACAGGCCGCGGCTGCTGGAGATCCTGCGCTCTGGCGTGAAGCTGTGGGACGAGATCCCGGACCGGGAGTTCGTCATACACCGCGAGGAGCTGTTCCAGCAGGGCATGTTCGAACACGCCGACAAGATCGGCGACTACGAGGTCTGGCAGGGCGTGCGGCTGCTCGACACCACCGCCGAGCAGCGCTACGACATGGCCGAGCGGTGGACCGACGAGATGGCCGAGGTCCGCATGAAGTACATGGGCCTGCCGGTCGAGGTCCTCTCCTCGGAGGCCGGCGCATGAGCACCGGCCGGGCCGCGGTCGTCACCGGCATCGGGGCGTACGTCCCGCCCAACGTGGTGACCAACGACGACCTGGCCGGGCGGCTCGACACCTCCGACGCCTGGATCAGGTCGCGCACCGGAATCGCCGAGCGGAACTTCATCACCCCGGGCACCTCCACCGGCGACCTCGCGGTGGAGGCGGGCCTGAGGGCGCTGAAGTCGGCGGGCGACGAGCGGGTCGGGGCGGTGGTGCTGGCCACCACCACCCCCGACCAGCCCTGCCCGGCGACCGCACCGCAGGTGGCCGCGCGGCTCGGGCTCGGGCAGGTGCCCGCCTTCGACGTGGCGGCCGTCTGCTCCGGGTTCCCGTACGGCCTGGCCTCGGCCGCGGGGCTCATCGCGGCCGGGATCACCGACCGGGTGCTGCTGATCGCCGCGGACGCCTTCACCACGATCATCAACCCCGCCGACCGCACCACCGCGGTGATCTTCGCGGACGGCGCGGGCGCGGTGGTGCTGCGGGCCGGCACGGCCGAGGAACCGGGGGCGATCGGCCCGCTGGTGCTCGGCAGCGACGGCGAGCTGAGCCATCTGATCGAGGTACCGGCGGGCGGCTCCCGGCAGCGTTCCAGCGACCGCCCGGTCGACCCGGAGGACCACTACTTCCGGATGCTCGGCCGGGACACCTACCGGCACGCGGTGGAGCGCATGACCGCCGCGTCCACCGAGGCCGCCGAGCGGGCCGGATGGTGCCTCGACGACGTCGACCGGTTCGCGGCGCACCAGGCCAACGCCCGGATCCTGGAGGCCGTCTCGGACCGGCTCGGCATCCCCGCCGAGCGGCAGTTGAGCAACATCGCGCGGGTCGGCAACACCGGCGCCGCCTCGATTCCGCTGCTGCTCGCCGAGGCCACCGCCGAGGGCCGGCTCGCGGCGGGCCACCGGGTGCTGCTGACCGCGTTCGGCGGCGGCCTGTCCTGGGGCGCCACGACCGTCGTCTGGCCGGAGCTGCAGACAACCTGACCGACCGTCAGTCACTCATATCGATTCAGCGGTACGCGCGGCGCGTACACCCTCGAAAGGAACCGACATGCTGGAGCAGCTCAAGGAAATCCTGTCCAACAAGCTCAAGGTGTCGCCCGAGTCGATCACTCCAGAGGCCACCAGGGAGGACATCGAGCTGGACTCGCTGGCCGTGGTGGAGCTGTCGCTGCTGCTGAAGTCCGAGCTGGACCTGGACATCAGCGACGACGACCTCCTGGAGGCCGAGACCGTGGCCGACATGGTCCGGCTCATGGAGGAGCGGAGCGCGACGGTCTGATGGCCGGCATGGACATCGCCGTCACCGGGCTCGGCCTGGTCACCCCGGGTGGTATCGGGGTCGGGCCGAGCTGGGCGGCGGTCTGCGACGGCAGGCCGGCCGCCGCCCTGGATCCGGTACTGGCGAACAACCCCGTACAGATTTCCTGCCGGGTGCCCGACTTCGACCCCGAGACCCTGCTGAGCGCGCGCCGCGCGCACCGCCTGGACCGGTTCGTCCAGTTCGCGCTGGTCGCCGCGCACGAGGCGGTGGCCGACGCGGGCCTCGACCCGCAGACCTGGGACGGCGCGCGGGTGGGTGTGGTGCTGGGCTGCGCCGACGGCGGACCGGGCACCGTCGAGGAACAGCACCATGTGCTGCGCGAGCAGGGCGCCGACCGGGTGTCGCCGCTGCTGCTGCCCATGCAGCTGCCGAACATGCTGGCCGGTCAGACGGCCATCGAGTTCGGGGCGACCGGGCCCAACCTGGTGGTGGCGACCGCCTGCGCCTCGGGTGCGACCGCCATCGGCACGGCCCGGGACCTGCTCGCCCTCGGCCGCTGCGACATCGTCCTCGCGGGTGGCAGCGAGGCCATGGTCACTCCGCTGGTCATGGCCGGGTTCGCGCAGATGGGCGCGCTGTCCAAGCGGCACGACGACCCGGCGGCCGCCTCCCGTCCGTTCGACGTGGACCGGGACGGCTTCGTCGCCGGGGAGGGCGCCGGGATCCTCGTGATGGAACGCGTCGCGGACGCCCGCGCCCGGGGCGCGCACGTCCACGGCCGGATCATCGGGTACGGGGCGACCGCCGACGCGCATCACATGACGTCACCGCATCCCGAGGGTGCGGGGATCGAAGCCGCCGTGCGGGCGGCTCTCGCCGACGCGGGGGCCGATCCGGACGATGTGCAGCACGTCAACGCCCATGGGACTTCGACCCCGTTGAACGATCTGTCGGAGGCCCGCATGATCCGGCGGACCCTGCGCGGGGATCCGCTGGTCACTTCCACGAAGGGAGTCACCGGTCATCTGCTGGGCGCCGCCGGCGCGGTCGAGGCCGCGTTCGCCGTGCTCAGCGTGGAGCACGAGTTGATTCCGCCCGTCGCCAACCTGGTCATGCCCGATCCCCGGATCGAGATCAAGTTGGCCCAGAGCCTCACAGAGATGCCGATCGACCTCGCCCTGAGCAACTCGCTGGGGTTCGGTGGGCAGAACACCTCGCTCGCGATCGCGCCTGCCTAGTCCGGTCGTTCGCCGGCTTCCACAGCCGTCCGCTGAGCAAGCTCCGCGGGCGGCTGTTCCCCGTCCCCCTCCTCTCCCCTGCTCTGGAGTCTCCATGTCCACCAGCGGTTCCCCGCCCCGGTCCGGCCGGCTCGGTACCGGGCACATCCTCTTCCTGATCGTCGCCGCCGCGGCTCCGCTGTCCGCCATGGTCGGCACCGTTCCGCTCGCCTTCGCCTTCGGTGACGGCGCGGGCGTACCCGCGGCCTTCCTGTTCGCCGGCGTCACCCTGCTGTGCTTCTCGGTCGGCTACGCGGTCAGCGCCCGCCGCACCGGGGGTTCCGGTGGCTTCTACGCCTCCGTCGCCGACGGACTCGGGCGCCCGCCCGCGGTCGCCGCCGGCTATGTCGCGCTGCTCTCCTACAACTGCGCGACCATCGGACTGGCGGGCGCGCTCGGCTACTTCACCCAGCTCGTGCTGGCCGCCCACGGTCTGACGGTGTCCTGGGAGTGGTGCGCGGCCGTCGGTCTGCTGCTGACGGCCGTGCTCGGGTACCGGGAGATCGCGCTCAGCGCCCGGGTGCTGGCCCTGCTGATGCTCGGCGAGATCGGCGTCCTGGCCGCCCTGGACGTGGCGATCCTGGCGCGGCACGGCCTGCACGCCCTGCCGGCCGCGTCCTTCTCCCCGCACACCGCGGCCGGGCAGGGCGCCGGTGTCTCGCTGATGTTCGCGTTCGTCTCCTTCATCGGCTTCGAGTCGGCCGCCCTGTACGGCAAGGAGGCGAGGGACCCGCGGCGCAGCGTGCCCCGCGCCACCTACGCGGCCGTCACCCTGATCGCCGGTTTCTACGCCCTCACCAGCTGGCTGGCGGTCGGCGCCGTCGGCAGCGACCGGGTGCGCGAGGTCGCGGGCAAGCAGATGGGCGACCTGTTCTTCGTCCTCGGCGACGACTTCCTCGGCAAGGCGGGCAGCACCGGGCTCCAGATCCTGCTGTGCACCAGCCTGTTCGCGGCGACGCTGGCCCTGCACAGCGCCGCCAACCGCTATGCCCAGGTCCTCGCCGAGGACGGCCTGCTGCCGGGCGGACTGGCCGCCGAACACCCCAGGCACCGCTCCCCGCACCGGGCGAGCCTCGCGCAGAGCGCGCTGACGGCGGTGGTCGTGGCCGGTTTCGCCGTCGCCGGTCTGGACCCGTACGCCGACCTGACCACCAGCATGCTCGGCCTCGGCACCCTCGGCATCGTCGCCCTGCAGGCGCTGGCCGCGCTGTCCGTGCTCGGGCTGCGGCTGCGCGGCGGCGGGCACTGGTGGCGGGAGACCCTCGCCCCGCTGCTGGGCTTCCTCGGCCTCGCCGCCTCGGTGTGGCTGGTGGTGGGCAACTTCGACATGCTCACCGGCTCCCCGTCCGAGGTGATCGCCGCCCTGCCCTGGCTGCTGCCGCTGGTCGCCCTGGGCGGGCTGCTGTACGCCGCCCGGCTGCGCTCGGCCCACCCGCTGCGCTACCGCCTGCTCGGCACCCGGCACACCGCGGCCGCCGCCCCCGACCTCGCCCCCGCCTCCCCCGCCCTGTCAGGAGACCGTCATGCATGATCCGAACGAGCTGATCGAGGCCGGTCCGGACGCCGTGCGGCGCCTGGCCCGCCGCCGTCACGACCTCGACCTGGACGCCCTGAGCGGCGCGCTGCGGGCCCGCTCGGCCACGCAGGCCGAAGTGACCCGGCTGCGCACCGAGCTGAACCGCACCGCCAAGGCCCGCCGCTCCGGCCCGCCCACCGAGGCGGAGAAGGAGGCGGCCCGCGCGCTGCGCGCCGAGGTGCAGCGGGCGGAGGGTGCCGCCCGCACGGCCGCCGGTGAGCTGACCGGCCTGCTGCTCGGTATCCCCAACGTGCCGCTGGACGCCGTACCGGACGGCGACTCGGAGAAGGAGGCCGTCGAGATACGGCGCGGGGGTCCCGCCCCTCGTCCGGCGGACGGTGCCCGGCACCACGCCGAGATCGGCGAGGCGCTCGGCATCCTGGACTCCCCCGCCGCGGCCAGGCTCTCCGGGGCCCGGTTCAGCGTCTCCCACGGTGCGGGGGCGCGCCTCGAGCGGGCCCTCGGCGACTTCTTCCTCGATCTGCACACCCGCGAGCACGGCTACACCGAGCAGTCGGTGCCGTTCCTGGTCGGCCGCGACACGATGACCGGCACCGGGCAACTGCCCAAGTTCGAGGAGGACCTGTTCCGCACCCAGGTCGGCGACCGGGAGCTGTTTCTGATCCCTACCGCCGAGGTGCCCCTGACCAACCTGGTGGCCGGACAGCTCCTGGACGCGCGGACGCTGCCGTACGCGTTCACCGCCCGCACGCCCTGCTTCCGCGCTGAGGCGGGGGCCTACGGCCGGGACACCCGGGGCGTGCTGCGGCTGCACCAGTTCGAGAAGGTGGAGCTGGTGCGGATCTGCGCGCCGGAGGTGGCGCAGGAGCAGCTGGAGCTGATGGTCGCGCACGCCGAGGAGTGCCTGCGCAGGCTCGAACTGTCCTTCCGCACCGTCCTGCTGCCCGCCGGCGACATGGGCTTCTCGGCACGGATGACGTACGACATCGAGGTGTGGCTGCCCGGCGGAGACTCCTACCGGGAAATCTCCTCGGTGTCCGACTGCGGCACCTTCCAGGCCCGCCGTGCCGACATCCGGGTCAAGCGGGCCGACGGCCGCAAGACGCCGGCGGCCACACTGAACGGCTCGGCCCTGCCGATCGGCCGCACGGTGGCCGCCCTGCTGGAGCAGGGCGTCCAGGACGACGGCTCGGTCCTCCTGCCCGAGGCCCTGCTGCCGTACACCGGGTTCCGGCGCATCCTGCCGGGCGGCCGGACCGAGTAGCCGGGCACGAACACGGAAAAGGGGCGGGAGCCGAGGATCGGACCTCGGCTCCCGCCCCTTTTCGGTCGTTCACGCCCCCATCATGTGCACCCCACCGTCCACGTGGACGATCTCGCCCGTGGTGCGCGGGAAGAAGTCCGACAGGAGGGCGACGACCGCGCGGGCCGCCGGGTCCGGGTCGGCGAGGTCCCAGCCGGCCGGGGCCCGCTCGGTCTCCCAGACGTCGGCCAGCTGCGAGAAGCCCGGGATGGACTTGGCGGCCATGGAGCGCAGCGGGCCGGCCGCGACGAGGTTGCTGCGGATGCCGCGGGCGCCCAGGTCGCGGGCGAGGTAGCGGCTGGTGGACTCCAGGGCGGCCTTGGCGACGCCCATCCAGTCGTAGTGCGGCCAGGCGACGGCCGCGTCGAAGGTGAGCCCGACGACCGAGCCGCCGCGCCGCTCCAGCAGGGGCAGGCAGGCCGTGGTGAGGGACTTCAGGGAGTACGCCGAGACGTGCACGGCCGTCGACACGTCGTCCCAGGTGCCGTCCAGGAACGAGAAGGCGCCCTGGGGGCCGTAGGCGATGGAGTGCACGACTCCGTCGAGGGAGTCGACGTGCTCGCCGATCCGCTCGGCGAGACTGTCCAGGTGGCCCTGGTCGGTGACGTCCAGCTCGATCACCGGAGCGGGCTTGGGCAGGCGGGCCGCGAAGCGCTCGATGAGGGTGAGCCGGCCGAAACCGGTCAGCAGGACCTCGGCGCCCTCCTCCTGCGCGATCCGGGCCGCATGGAAGGCGATGGAGGCGTCCGTGACGACCCCGGTCACCAGGATCCGCTTGCCGGCGAGGATGCCGCTCATGCCACCGACACCCCCTTGGGCAGCGCGCTGACCAGCGGGGAGTCATGGTCCTGCGGGCCGAGGGCGCTGCCGCCGCCGGGTTCGCCGAGGCCTTCGAAGAAAGCGGCGTTGGAGGCCGCGTGGTCGTCGCCCCACTCCTCGGGCAGGTCGTCCTGGAAGTAGATGGCGTCGACCGGGCACACCGGTTCACAGGCGCCGCAGTCCACGCATTCCTCCGGATGGATGTACAGGGCGCGTTGTCCCTCGTAGATGCAGTCCACGGGGCACTCGTCGATGCAGGAACGGTCCTTGACGTCGACGCAGGGCAGTCCGATGACGTAGGCCATGCTCAACTCCTTGTAAGGGCAGGGTGGTTCACTTGACCGGGGTGCCGGTGGTGCGCTCGCCCAGGGTCAGCACGGTGACGGCCAGGACGGCCATGGCGGCGGCGATGACGCCGAACAGCGCACCGGCGCCGTGTGTGTCCAGCACCGGGAGCAGCACGAACGGCAGGGCGGCGGCGCTGAGTTTGGACAGCGAGTAGGCGGCGCCGGAGGCGGTGGCCCGGATCGCGGTGGGGTACTGCTCGGACAGGTACACGTGCGAGACGCTGGAGAAGACGTTGCTGAACAGCGTGTAGGCGAAACCGCAGGTGACGATCAGCGCGGCCGAGTCCGCGTAGCCGAAGCCGAGTCCGGCCAGCACCATGGCGGTCGCCGAGAGCGCCACCAGGGTGCGCCGCTCGACGCGGTCCACGACGGGCAGGACGAGCGCGGAGCCCACCGGGTAGCCGAGGAAGGACAGCGCGGTGAAGCCGAGGCCGGCGACGACGCCGTAGCCCTTGGCCGCGACGATCTGCGGGGCGAGCGTGCCGAAGCCG
The DNA here is from genome assembly GCF_056434305.1 of Streptomyces sp. NPDC044061. Classification (NCBI taxonomy): domain Bacteria; kingdom Bacillati; phylum Actinomycetota; class Actinomycetes; order Kitasatosporales; family Streptomycetaceae; genus Streptomyces; species Streptomyces sp. NPDC044061. The sequence continues at coordinate 51,689 of NZ_JBWKFL010000008.1, forward strand.
TAGTAGCCGACGACCGACAGCACGCAGAACAGCCAGAGGACGAGCGTGCGGCGGAGCATGCCGGGCCGCAGGACGTCCCGCAGGCGGGAGGGTTCCACGGCGTCCCGGGCCGCCGGCTCGGGCGTCCGCAGGGGCAGTCCGAGGCCCGCCGCCTCCGCCTCCATCCGGGACACCAGCCGCTCGGCCTCCTCGGTGCGGCCGGTCGCGGCCAGCCAGCGCGGGGACTCGATCAGCTGCCGGCGCAGGAACCACACCACCGCCGAGCCGAGGGCGCCGAGCACGAACAGCCAGCGCCAGCCGGCCACGCCGAGCGGGGTCAGCGGCACCAGCCACAGGGCGGCGAAGCCCACCGCGGGCACTCCGCAGAAGGCGAGGGTGTAGGCCCGGGCGATGAACCGGCCGCGCTTGCTCGCGGGCAGCACGTCGGCCAGGTAGCAGTCGGAAAGGGCCTGCTCCGCACCGATCCCGACACCGGCGAGGAAGCGGGTGGCGATCAGCCAGGTGGCGTTCGGGGAGAAGGCCCCGAGCAGCGAGAAGACCGAGTAGATGGCGAGGTTGACCAGGAAGGCCCGGCGCCGGCCGAACCGGTCGGCGATCCGGCCGAGCGTCAGGGAACCGATGAACTGGCCGACGAACACGGAGGCCAGGACGAGTTTGAGCGAGGTGGCGCCGAAGCCGAAGTCGCTCTGCAGCACCTTGCCGATGGTGCCCGACAGGTTGTTCTCGAAGGTGTCGAAGAACAGGCCGACGCCGATGACCGCGGTGAGTCTGCGGTGCAGGGGAGTGATCGGCATGCGGTCCAGGCGGACCCCGATCGGGGCGGGAGCGGTGACTCCGCCCGCCGCCGCGGTGGTCTGGGACATGGGGCTGGCTCCTTTGGGGACTCCTTGCGAACTCTTTCGCTCCCGGGAAGGAACCGCCCGGGCCGCCGGCGGGCCCGGGCGTGCGGCCCGGGGGCCGGGATGTGGGGGGTGTGGGGGAAGTGGTGGTACGGACGGGCGGGTTGCGCGTCAGGCCGCTTCCACGGCCCGGCGCCGGATCTGCTCCTCCACGTCACCGCGCCGCACGGGCGCGCTGACCTCGTGCAGGAAGGACGCGACCTCGCGGTACGAGGCCCAGAACCCGACCTCGTGGTACGGCACCCCGCGCTCGGCGCAGTACTCCATGGTGAGTTCCCGCGCCCGCGGCAGGCTCTTCTGCGGCATGGCCGGGAACAGGTGGTGCTCCACCTGGTAGTTGAGGCCGCCGTAGAGGAAGTCGATCAGCTTGCTGGGCCGGATGTTGCGGGAGGTGAGGACCTGGCGCTCCAGCCAGTCCAAGGTCTCCTCCGCGCCGTCGCGGACCTCCATGCCCTTGTGGTTCGGGGCGAAGATCATCCCGAAGTAGACGCCCAGCGAGGCGTTCTGGACCAGGATGAAGGCGACCGCGAGGGGCGGGGAGAGCACGGTGAAGACGAGGGTGAGGTAGACGGCCGCGCGCAGCAGGATGAGGAACGTCTCCAGGGCGGGTCGCTTGGTCTTGCCCTGGACGATCGACAGGACGGCCGTCTTCAGCATCTTGAAGCCCTCGAGCACCAGCAGCACGAAGAACAGCACGCTCTGGTAGCGCACGACGAGCTTCTGGGTGCCCTTGCGGCTCGGGTACTGCTTGATGTCGAAGATGGCGGTGCGCCGGCCGATGTCCGGGTCCATGTCCAGGTGGTTGGGGTTGCTGTGGTGCCTGTTGTGGTGGTTGACCCACCAGCCGTAGCTGACCCCGTTGACCAGGTTGGCGTGGAAGTAGCCGACCGCGGAGGCGGCCTTCTTGCTGCGGAACATGGCCTTGTGGCCGGCGTCGTGCCACATGAACGCCGACTGGCCGCCGCACAGCCCCATCCACAGGGCGGTCAGGAGCTGCCACCAGGAGTCGCCCAGCTCGAAGAAGGCGGCGAACCCGATCAGCAGCAGGGTGGTGTTGAGGGCCAGCTTGCCCACGTAGTACCGGGGATCGAGGTCGAGCAGACCCTCGGCCTTGACCCGTTTGAGCAGTTCGGCGAAGGTCGCCGAGGCACCGGTGCGCTGCCCTGCGCCGGCGCCTCCGCCGGCGGCCAGTGCGGCCCCGGCCTCTTGTATGTGCGGACGCTGCATGCGTTGCTCTCCTTGGGAGAAGTGCCCGGATCGGGCGGCGGCGCCGCTGCCCCGCGGACCTGCGGGCGCCGCGAGTCGACTTCAGCTCCCGCGCGCGGTCACCGTCGCGGGTCGGGTCCTGTCGCGCGGCAGGCGGGAGTTCGACGACAGGGCCCGGTGCCCGCCCGGCGGACCCGGGCGACGGGAGCACAGTGCGGTGCTCCCGGGCCCGGACCGCCGGGCGAACGTGCGTCCAGCGTTCCGTGGAGCGCTGATGTGGCACTGATACCGGTCTGACCGGGTGTGCGGTGCCGCTGCCCCCGGCCCGTTCGCCTCCGGCGCGCCCCGGCGGCCGGCCCACGGCGGCTCAGGCGGCCGCCCCGCCGCGCAGCCGCTCGTCGAGGGCGCGGACGACCGAGTCGGCGGCCTCTGCGACCGTCTCGTCGTCGGGGGCCCCGATGACGGCCATCAGCTGTTCGACCATGGCGTGCTGGAGTTCCTCGGTGGACTGGCTCATGTCGGTCTCCTTCGGTGAGTGCGGGTCAGAAGGCTTTGCAGGCACGGAAGATGTGGGCGAACCCCGGCAGCGAGGCCTGCGGTCCGTCGAAGGCGACGTACTCGGGAATCACCACGTCGGGGGCCCACTTCTGCTTGTACGACAGCTGAGTCTGCGCCGGGTACAGGGCCGCGCCCTCGGCCCACAGGGCGTGCATCAGCCACTGGAACCCGGGGCTGTGGCCGTCGAGTTCGTGGCCGGCGTCCAGTCCGGTGAACGGCGTGAAGCCGAAGTGCAGCCACTCGACGCCCTCGGCCCGGAACGTCTCGATGGCGTGCGCGTTGATGGCCTCCATCAGGCCCGGGGAGCCCTCGGGGATGCGGCGGCTGAGGTCGTGCATCCAGCCGGCCCGGCTGCCGTAGACCGGCGAGTAGGAGATGTAGGCGACCGGGGCGCCGTCGATGGTGCCGGTGAAGAGCCGGCGGTGCGCCTGGGCCTCGCCGCCGATCTGGCCGACGAGGAACTCCAGTTGCTGGGCGCCGCCCTTGGAGCCGAGCCAGGCCTGGTCGATGGTGGCGATGGCGTCCTGCACGTCGGCCGCGTCGACCTCCTGGATCGTCAGGCCGTTGCGGTGGGCGCGGGAGATCTTGTTGCGCAGTTGCATGAACTTGGTGCCGCGCAGCGTGAACTCGGCCAGGCCGACCGCCCAGGAGGCGCCGACCTGGTTGACGGTGAAGCCGAGCCGGGCGTAGCGCTCGGCGTCGGTGCGCTGGAGCTGGACGCCGACGAGGTTCAGGCCCTCGTCGCGCACGTACTGCCGGAAGGCCTCCAGGAGCGTGCCGTAGTCCTGCTCGGCGGCGAAGGGGCCGCCGAACTGCACGGCCCAGCGGCCGGTGCGGCGGTAGACGACGACACCGTCCGTGCCCGGAACGGTGAAGGTGCTGTTTCCGCTGTTGAGCGCCAGGAAAGAACTCGGGTTCTCGGCGGCCGTGTGGGCGCGCACGGCGTCGAGAACCGGGTTGTCCGTGATGGTTTTGGTGGTGGTCGCGGTCATTCCCGTACCCCTTTCGGGAGCGTTTTCCATCGAAGGGAGTACAGCACCGAGAGGTTGTCCGGGAAAAGGGCCACAAGGAATTCATTGCCTGCGTCAGAAGCGTGTCAGCATTCCGTCAGCGGGCACTGCCATTGTGGTTCACGTGAACGGCACGGGAAACCGGGCCGGAAGCAGGGAGAGGTGCCCGGAGTGGCTGATCGGGGACCATGAGCACGCCTCTAGGTCGGGCCGGCGACGGCCCACGCAGGTTCAAATCCTGCCCTCTCCGCCACTGTTGGAGTCACCGTCGAAAACCATAGTCGGACCGGAAATTCCGTACGCGGGTGAAATCGAATTCACCGACCCGGCGCGCGGAACGAACTTTTCCCACCCCGGTGTCGCGTCGAAGGCGATGCGGCACCGGATGCCCCAGGAGCCGCCGGCCGCCCCCCGTCCCGGCGGAGCAACCGCCCCGGCGGGCCGTCCAGGAAGCAGACGCCCGCCGGGGCGCGGCGCGTTCGGCCGCCCTGTCCCTTCACCGCAGCACGACCCCGGAAAGAAGCACCTACGCCAGGAATTGTCATCAAAGGGGGGAAGACATGCTGAGGTTCTCCGTTCTCGGCGCCCTGCAGATACTCACCGTCGCCGGCCCGGCGGACGTCTCGGGCGATCTGCAGCGCACCCTGGTGCAGACGCTGCTGGTCAGCGAGGGTCAGCCGGTGTCCGGGGAGAGCCTGGCCGAGGAGATGTGGGGGGACTCCGTCCCCGACAACCAGGCCAACGCGCTCCAGGCCCATGTCAGCAGGCTGCGCCGCAGACTCCGGGAGCTGGAGCCGGACCGGCCGGCCTCGCGGGTGACCATCCACCCCTCCGGATACCGGCTCGGGATCGGGGAGGGCGAGCTGGACGCGGCCGAGTTCATCAGGGCGGTGCGGCTGGCCGAGTCCGCCGCGCCGGACGACGCGGCCCGCACCGCGCGGCTGCTCGGCGACGCGCTCGGGATGTGGCGCGGCCCCGTCTTCGGCGGGTTCGCCGGCGGGACCATGTGCCAGCTGGCGGGCGCCCGCTACGAGGAGTACCGGATGCGGGCCATGGAGTTGCGCTTCGACGCCGAGCTGCGCCTCGGCCGCCATGCCGCGGTGCTCGCGGAGCTGGCCGAGGCACACACCAACCACCCCTTGCGGGAACGGTTCTGCGAGCAGCTGATGATCGCCCTGTACGGCTCGGGACGGCAGGCCGACGCCCTCGACGTCTTCCGCCGGATGCGCCGCCACCTCGACGACGAACTGGGGATCCAGCCCTCCCCCGCCCTGCGCCGGGTCGAGCACGCGATCCTCTCCCACGACCCCGCCCTGACCGGCGACGCCCGCCTCCAGCCGGTCTGACGGGCAGCCGCCCGAGGGCCGCGTAAGCGCCCCGTCAGCCACCGGTCAGCCCGCCTTGTCACGCTCGACGGGCAAGTGGAATCAGACCCCCCTATCTCCGGAGGCCCCATGACCACGAGCCAGACCCCGGCGCACGCGGCGACGCATCCGCCCGCCCGTGCCGTCGCGGCCCGCCCGTTACGGACCTTCCTCGCGCTGGACGCGGCCGTGACCGCCGGCAACGGCCTGATCTATCTGCTCGCCGCCGGCCCCGTCGGCGACCTGCTCGGCCTCGGCACCGGACTGCTGCACGGCATCGGCGTGTTCCTCACGGTGTACGGCGGCCTGGTGGCGCTGCTGGCGAGCCGCCCGGTACCGAACACGGCTGCCACCAAGGCCGTGATCGAGGCCAACGCGCTGTGGGCGGTCGCGTCCGTCGCCACCGCGGTCTTCGGCTGGTTCGGCCCGAACACCGTCGGCACGGTGTGGACCGTGCTGCAGGCGGCCGTCGTCGCGGCCTTCGCCGCGCTCCAGGCGAGCGGCCTGCGCCGACTGTCCGACTGACGTTCCGTCACATCAGGTAACCAGGGGGAGACATGAGGTCCCAGGTCGAGGAACTGGCCGGCATACGCGCACGCGTGCTCGCCGGCCCCAGCGAGAAGGCGACCGCCGCCCAGAAGGACAAGGGCAAGCTCACCGTGCGCGAACGGATCGGCCTGCTCCTCGACGAGGGCTCCTTCCAGGAGGTCGAGCCGCTGCGCCGGCACCGGGCGACCGGCTTCGGCCTGGAGGCGAAGAAGCCGTACACCGACGGAGTGGTCACCGGCTGGGGCACGGTGGAGGGCCGTACCGTCTTCCTCTACGCCCATGACTTCCGCATCTTCGGCGGGGCGCTCGGCGAGGCCCACGCCGCGAAGATCCACAAGATCATGGACATGGCCATCGCGGCCGGTGCGCCCCTGGTCTCCCTGAACGACGGCGCGGGCGCCCGCATCCAGGAGGGCGTCACCGCCCTCGCGGGCTACGGCGGCATCTTCCGGCGCAACACGGCCGCGTCCGGCGTCATCCCGCAGATCAGCGTGATGCTCGGACCCTGCGCCGGAGGTGCCGCCTACAGCCCCGCGCTCACCGACTTCGTCTTCATGGTCCGTGAGACCTCGCAGATGTTCATCACCGGCCCGGACGTGGTCAAGGCGGTCACCGGCGAGGAGATCACGCAGAACGGCCTGGGCGGGGCCGACGTGCACGCGGAGACCTCCGGCGTGTGTCACTTCGCGTACGACGACGAGGAGACCTGCCTGGAGGAGGTGCGCTACCTGCTCTCCCTGCTGCCCCGCAACAACCGCGAGAACCCGCCCCCGGTGCCGTGCGACGACCCGGCCGGCCGGCGCTGCGAGACACTGGCCGACCTGGTGCCGGCCGACGGCAACCGGCCGTACGACATGACCCGGGTGATCGAGGAGATCGTCGACGACGGCGAGTACCTGGAGGTGCACCAGCGCTGGGCGCGGAACATCATCTGCGCACTGGCCCGGCTGGACGGCCAGGTCGTCGGGATCGTCGCCAACCAGCCGCAGACCCTGGCGGGCGTCCTGGACATCGAGGCGTCCGAGAAGGCGGCCCGCTTCGTGCAGATGTGCGACGCGTTCAGCATCCCGATCGTCACCCTGCTCGACGTGCCCGGCTTCCTGCCGGGCGTCGGCCAGGAGCACGGCGGCATCATCCGCCACGGTGCGAAACTCCTCTACGCCTACTGCGACGCGACCGTGCCCCGTATCTCCCTGATCCTGCGCAAGGCCTACGGCGGCGCCTACATCGTCATGGACTCCCAGACGATCGGCGCCGACCTGACCTACGCCTGGCCCACCAACGAGATCGCGGTGATGGGCGCGGAGGGCGCGGCCAACGTCATCTTCCGGCGGCAGATCGCCGAGGCCGACGACCCCGAGGCCAGGCGCGCCGAGCTGGTCAAGGAGTACAAGGCCGAGCTGATGCACCCGTACTACGCGGCCGAGCGCGGCCTGGTGGACGACGTGATCGACCCGGCCGACACCCGTCGCGTGCTCATCGGCGCGCTGGCGATGCTACGCACCAAGCACGCCGAGCGCCCCGCCCGCAAGCACGGCAATCCCCCTCAGTGACGGAGGCCCGCATGTCCCCCACATCCCCGACTCCCCCGATCCGCGTCGAGAAGGGCGAGGCCACCGAGGAGGAGCTGGCCGCCCTCGCGGTGCTGCTGCTCAGCCGCAGCGCCCTGGCCGGACACGGCACCGAGCCGTCCTCCCCCGGCACCACCTCCTGGCGCCCCCACGGCTTCCACGCACCCCACAGCTGGCAGCGCTCCTGACGACCGCCGCCCACGCCGAGGGGGGGGGGGGGGGGGGGAGGGGGGGGGGGGGGGGTGGGGGGGGGGGGGGGGGGGGGGGGGGGGGGGGGTCTTCTCCCACCCCCCCCGGCTGAGCCCTCCCCCCACACCCCCCCCCCACACCGCGGCCCCCCCCCGCGCCCGGGGGCCCCCCCCCCCTGGTCGGGGGCGGTCAGCCCTGGGTGAGGATGATGTCCTGCTCCTGCTCCGCGTGGAAGAAGGGCAGCGGCACGATGCCGGAGGGGCGCAGTTCCATGAGGGTGACCTCGACCCGGGCCGGGCCGGCCTCGAGGGAGTCGGCGAAGAGCCTGCCGGAGTTCTCCCAGCCGTGCTCGGCGCCGTCGCACAGGGCTCTGCTGCCGCCGATGGGGTACTTGCTCCGGGGGTCGGCCTGGGCGACCGAGGCGCTGATGAGGACCGGCCCGGTGCCGGGGGTGCAGCGGTAGGTGCCGGAGAGGGTGACGGTGCCGTCGGGGGCGATGACGCCGACCGGGTCGACGGTGATGCTCTCGCCGGCGTCGGCGGCGGCGGGTCCGGCGACGGCACACAGCAGCGCGGCGGCTCCGAGGCCGGCGGCGAGGACAGGGCGTACGGGCATGGGATGCCTCCCGGTTCCATGTGGTGGGGGACCTCAACTGGTACCGGGCGCCCGGGCCGGCGGCCGTGATCGTCACCCCATTGGTGGCGCGTCATGGAACCGTCCAGGAGTTGTCCGCGTGTTGTCACGCTTCACGACGGGCGGTTCCGGGGCGTTCACGACGGGAGCATGGTCTAAGCATGCCGGGCGGCGACCGACCCGCCGGCCCCTCACATCCGCTGTGGAGGTGCGCCATGTGCTCCTACCAGATCTCGTGCACGGCTTCCGAGTCCGGCGCCCCGCACACCGTGGCCGCCCACCCGGAACAGGGCTGGGCCCTGCTGTGCGACGGCTCGATCGTCTTCGACGACACCGGCGAACTGCACCCGGACGGCAGCGTGGTCCCGCCGCGCCGGGTCCCCGCCGAGCGGCTCGCCGTGGCGGCCTGAGGCGCTACGGCAGTACGGCGAACCCGTCCAGCTCCACCAGCGCCTGTTCGTCCCACAGCCGTACGACCTGCACGACCGCCATCGCCGGATAGTCCCGGCCGGCCAGGTCCCGCCAGATGCGGCCCAGTCGGCGCGCGTGGGTGCGGTAGGCGGCGACGTCGGTGGCGTAGACGGTGACGCGGGCGAGGTCGGCGGGGGTGCCGCCGGCCGCGGCGAGGGCGGTGAGGAGGTTGCCGAGCGCCTTCTCGAACTGCTCGGGGAGCGTGGCGCCGGTGACCTTGCCGTCGGAGTCGAGGGCGGTCTGGCCCGCGAGGAACACCACGCGGGAGCCGGAGGCGACGACGGCGTGCGAGAAGCCCGTGGGCGGGGACAGCTCGGGCGGGTTGACGCGCTCGGTCGTCACGGGCGGCCCTCCCGGGCGACGGTGGCGTACAACTCCTTGGCGATGATGCTCCGTTGGACCTCGCTCGCGCCCTCGTAGATCCGCGGGGCGCGCACCTCCCGATAGAGGTGTTCGAGCAGGTGTCCCCGCTCCAGCGCCCGGGCTCCGTGCAACTGTACGGCCGCGTCGACGACGTACTGCGCGGTCTCGGTGGCCAGCAGCTTCGCCATCGCGGCCCGTCCGGGCACGTCCGGTGCCGTCTCGTCGTACGCGGTCGCCGCCGCGTACACCATCAGGCGGGCCGCCTCCGTGCGCAGGGCCATCTCGGCCACCTGGTGGGCGACGGACTGAAGGTTCATCAGCTTGCCGCCGAAGGCGTCCCGCCCCGCGGTGTGGTCGACGGTCGCGTCGAGTGCCGCCTGGGCCATGCCGACGGCGAAGGCGCCGACACTGGGCCGGAAGAGGTTGAGCGTGCCCATCGCGACCCTGAACCCTCGGTCGACCTCCCCGAGCACGTCCTGCCCGGTCACGGGTACGGCGTCGAAGTCGAGGCTGCCGATGGGGTGGGGGGAGAGCATCTCCAGGGGTGATCCGGTGAGGCCGGGCCGGTCGGCGGGCACGAGGAAGGCGGTCACCCCGCGGGCGCCGGCCTCGGGGGTGGTCCGCGCGAAGACCGTGTAGAAGTCCGCCTCGGGGGCGTTGGAGATCCAGCACTTCTGCCCGGTGAGCAGCCAGCGCCCCGGCCCCTGCGGATCCGCCCGCAGTTCCAGCGCGGCCGCGTCCGACCCCGCTCCCGGCTCGCTGAGCGCGAACGCGGCCACCGCGCTGCCGTCGGTCACGCCGGGCAGCCAGTGGTCCCGCTGGGCCGGGGTGCCGTGGGCGTGGACGGGATGGGCGCCCAGGCCCTGCAGGGCGAGGGCGGTCTCGGCCTCCGTGCAGGCGTAGGCCAGGGACTCCCGCATCAGGCAGAGGTCGAGGGCGCCGGCGGCGAAGAGGCGGGAGAGCAGACCCAGCCGGCCCAGTTCCGCGACCAACGGCCGGTTGACCCGGCCCGGCTCGGCCTTCTCGGCTAGCGGGCGCAGCCGTTCGGCGGCCAGGGAGCGCAGTTCGGCACACCAGGCCGCTCGTTCCGGTTCGAGTGAGAATGCAGGCATCGCCGGTCCCCTCTCCCGTGCAGTCACCCGACCGTATCGCGCACCGTTGACTGTCGTCACCAACACGATACGCTCCTTGTGCGAGCCCACCACGAGCCAAGCAGGCAAGGGGGCGCCATGCACGTCTCGGCCCACGTCGACACCTTCGCGCGCGACCACCTCCCGCCGCCGGACGAGTGGCCCGAGCTGCGCTTCGACCTCCCGGAGCTGCGCTACCCCGAACGGCTGAACTGCGCGGTCGAGCTGCTCGACCACGCCGACCCCGCCCGCCCGGTCTTCCACACCCCGTCCGGCCCGACCTGGACGTACGGCGAGCTGCGTGCCCGCGTCGACCGCATCGCCCACGTCCTCACCGGGGACCTGGGGGTCGTGCCCGGCAACCGCGTCCTGCTGCGCGGCCCCACCACCCCGTGGCTCGCCGCCTGCTGGCTGGCCGTGCTGAAGGCGGGCGCGGTCGCGGTCACCGTCCTGGCCCAGCAGCGTCCGCACGAGCTGGCCACGATGTGCGAGATCGCCCGGGTCCGGCACGCGCTGTGCGACATCCGGGCCGTGGACGACCTCGCGAAGGCCGAGGTCCCGGGCCTGCGCATCACCACGTACGGCGGGGACGCGCCCGACGACCTGCTGCGCCGTCCGGCGTCGGACGCGCCGTACCCGGCGGTCGGCACCGCCGACGACGACGTGGCCCTCATCGCCTTCACCTCCGGCACCACAGGCCGCCCGAAGGGGTGCATGCACTTCCACCGGGATGTGCTGGCCATAGCCGACACCTTCTCCCGACATGTGCTGCGCCCCCGCGCGGACGACGTCTTCGCCGGGAGCCCCCCGCTCGGCTTCACCTTCGGACTCGGCGGACTGGTGGTCTTCCCGCTGCGGGCCGGCGCCAGCGCCCTGCTCCTCGAACAGGCCGGTCCCCGGCAGCTGCTGCCCGCCATCGCCGAGCACCGGGTCTCTGTCCTGTTCACCGCGCCGACCGCCTACCGTGCGATGCTCGACGCCCTGAACGGCCATGACATCTCGTCCCTGCGGCGCTGCGTCTCCGCCGGCGAGAACCTGCCCGCCGCCACCTGGCGGGCCTGGCAGGAGCGCACCGGGCTGCGCGTCATCAACGGCATCGGCGCCACCGAGCTGCTGCACATCTTCATCTCCGCTGCCGACGAGAACATCAGGCCCGGCACCACGGGCGTCCCGGTTCCGGGCTGGCAGGCGCGCGTCCAGGACGCGGGCGGCGACCCGGTGCCCGACGGCGAGCCCGGCCTGCTCGCGGTCCGCGGCCCGGTCGGCTGCCGCTATCTCGCCGACCCGCGGCAGCGGGAGTACGTGCGCGGCGGCTGGAACGTCACCGGCGACACCTACGTCCGCGAGAGCGACGGTTACTTCCGCTACGTGGCCCGCGCCGACGACATGATCATCTCCGCCGGGTACAACATCGCCGGGCCGGAGGTGGAGGACGCGCTGCTGCGCCACCCGGACGTGGTCGAGACGGCGGTCGTCGGCCGGCCCGACGAGGCGCGCGGCCAGGTGGTGGTGGCGTACACGGTGCTGCGGGACGGGGCCCCGCGCGACCCTGAGGCGCTGCGCGTCTTCCTCAAGTCCGAACTGGCCCCGTTCAAGTGCCCGCGCGAGTTCGTCTTCCTCGACGCACTGCCCCGCACGGCCACCGGCAAGCTGCAACGGTTCCGCTTGCGTACCGGAAGTGACCGGCAGTGATGCCGACGACCTAAAATGATCAACGTGTCCGAGCAGCACGCCCCCAGGTCCCTCATCGTCACGCTCTACGGCGCGTACGGCCGCTTCATGTCGGGCCCGGTGCCCGTCGCCGAGCTGATCCGGCTGCTGGCCGCGGTCGGCGTGGACGCGCCCTCCGTGCGCTCCTCGGTGTCCCGGCTCAAACGCCGCGGTCTACTGTTCCCGGCCCGCACGGAGTCCGGCGCGGCCGGGTACGAACTCTCGGCCGAGGCACGCCAGTTGCTGGAGGACGGCGACCGCCGCATCTACGCGACGACGCCCCCCGAGGACGAGGGCTGGGTCCTGGCGGTCTTCTCCGTCCCCGAGTCGGAGCGGCAGAAGCGGCATGTGCTGCGTTCCCGGCTGTCCGGCCTGGGCTTCGGCACGGCGGCACCCGGGGTGTGGATCGCCCCGGCCCGCCTGTACGAGGAGACCCGGCACACCCTGCGCCGGCTACGCCTCGACCCGTACGTCGACTTCTTCCGCGGCGAGCACCTCGGCTTCGCCCCCACCCCGGAGGCCGTCACCCGCTGGTGGGACCTGGCGGCGATCGCCAAGGAGCACGAGCGCTTCCTCGACGCGCACGCCCCGGTGCTGCACGCCTGGGAGCACCGCGTGGACACCCCACCCGAGGAGGCCTACCGCCATTACCTCCTCGCCCTCGACACCTGGCGGCACCTCCCCTACACGGACCCCGGCCTGCCCACCCACCTCCTGCCTCCCGGCTGGCCCGGTGTCCGCTCGGCGGAGGTGTTCCGGGAGCTGCACCGGCGACTGCGGGACGCGGGGGCGGAGTTCGTAGGGGTGTGAGCGTCCGGTGCGTCTCAGAAACGCCGCAGTCGCATCGCGATGCCGTGCCCGACCGCGAGGTAGATCACCGCGGGCAGGCCGTAGTTGAGGAGCACCCGAAGGCCTTCCGTGTCCATCGTGAAGATGTCCTGTGACCACCAGGACAGCGAATCCGCCACGTCCTGCACGAACCCCACGAAGACGTTCGCGTGATTTGCCTCCAGCAGGTAGAGCACGATCCACAGTCCCAGGAACGCCGCGGCGACGTCGGCGACCGTGTGGATGACCAGCCCGGCACGGCGGGTGCCCGAGCCGTCGTGCCGGCGCTGCCGAGCGGGCGCGGCGGGCTGCACCGCCGGCGCCGGGTACTGCGGGCCGGGGGCCGGGGAATGGCCGTAGCCGTACTCGGGGTGCTCGGGCAGCGGCCTGGTGTCGCTCATCTCAGTCTCGATCCCTGTGGGTATGTCGTATGGCTCGAAAGAACCTAGACAACCGCTGATAACAGGTCGGGTCAGGAACGGTGCGGATCGCGTGGAGGAGGTGTGACCGAGAGTGAGAGCCGCGGCTTCGGGGCGTCCGTGCGGCCGGTCTGCGGGCGGCGGCTGCCCGCCCGGTAGGGCGCGGGCCAGACGGCTCCGGGCCCCTCGTAGCCCTGCTCGGCCGCCGCGTGCAGCGTCCAGTGCGGGTCGTACAGGTGCGGCCGGGCGAGCGCGCACAGGTCCGTACGCCCCGCCAGGATCAGGGAGTTGACGTCGTCCCAGGACGAGATCGCGCCGACCGCGATCACCGGGACGTGGACCTCGTGCCGGATACGGTCGGCGAACGGCGTCTGGTACGACCGCCCGAACTCCGGCCGCTCCTCGGACACCACCTGGCCGGTCGAGACGTCGATCGCGTCGGCGCCGTGCGCGGCGAAGGCCCGGGCGATCTCGACCGCGTCCCCGGCGGTGGTACCGCCCTCGGCCCAGTCGGTGGCGGAGATGCGCACGGTCATGGGCCGCTCGTCCGGCCACACCGCGCGTACGGCGTCGAACACCTCCAGCGGGAACTTCAGCCGTTTCTCCAGCGAGCCGCCGTAGGCGTCGGTGCGCCGGTTGGTGAGCGGGGAGAGGAAGCCGGAGAGCAGGTACCCGTGCGCGCAGTGCAGTTCGAGCAGGTCGAAGCCGGCGCGCGCGGCCCGCCAGGCGGCGGCCGCGAACTGCTCCCGGACGTCGGTCAGTTGGGCCCGGGAGAGCTGGCGCGGGGTCTGCCCGCCCACCTTGTACGGCAGCGGGGAGGCGGCCACCAGCGGCCAGTTGCCGTCGGGCAGCGGCTCGTCCATCCCCTCCCACATCAGCCTCGTGGAGCCCTTGCGGCCGGAGTGGCCGAGCTGCACGCCGACCGCCGTGCCCGGCGCCTGGGCGTGCACGAAGTCGGTGATCCGCCGCCAGGCCTCGGCCTGGCGGCCGGTGTAGAGACCCGTGCAGCCGGGGGTGATCCGGCCCTCCTCGCTCACGCACACCATCTCGGTCATCACCAGACCGGCCCCGCCGAGGGCGCGGGCGCCGAGGTGGACCAGGTGGAAGTCGCCGGGTACGCCGTCGGCCGCCGAGTACATGTCCATGGGCGACACGACGACCCGGTTGCGCAGGGTCAGACCGCGCAGCCGGAACGGGGTGAACATCGGGGGCGTGCCGGGCCGGCAGCCGAACTCGCGCTCGACGGCCTCGGTGAAGTGGGCGTCACGCAGCCGGAGGTTGTCGTGGGTGACCCGGCGGCTACGGGTGAGCAGGTTGAAGGCGAACTGGCGGGGCGGCTGGTCGAGGTGGAGCCGCAGGTCCTCGAACCACTCCAGGCTCGCCCGGGCGGCCCGCTGGGTGGAGGCGACGACGGGCTTGCGCTCCTCCTCGTAGGCGACCAGTGCCGCGGGCACGTCGGGCTGTTCCTCGAGACAGGCGGCCAGGGCCAGCGCGTCCTCGACGGCGAGCTTGGTGCCGGAGCCGATGGAGAAGTGGGCGGTGTGGGCCGCGTCGCCGAGGAGGACCACGTTGCCGTGCGACCAGCGTTCGTTGACCACCGTACGGAAGGTGGTCCAGGCCGACTTGTTGGAGCGCAGCGGCCGTCCGCGCAGCGCTTCCGCGAAGATCTTGGCGCAGCGCTCGACGGACTCGGTCTCGTCCAGTTCCCCGAAGCCGGCCGCCCGCCACACCTCCTCCCGCATCTCCACGATCACGGTGGAGGCGTCGGCCGCGTACGGGTAGCCGTGCAGCTGCATCACGCCGTGCTCGGTCTCGGCGATCTCGAAGCGGAACGCGTCGAGGGCGAAGTCGGCGGCGAGCCAGATGTAGCGGCAGCGGTGGGCGGCCACCTGGGGGCGGAACACCTGGGCGTAGGTCTGGCGGGTGGCACTGTTGACTCCGTCGGCGGCGACGACGAGGTCGTGGGTCGCCGAGAGGCGGTCGACGTGCGGTGCCCCGGTGCGGAAGCGGATGTCCACGCCGAGGTCGTGGCAGCGCTCGTGCAGGATCTCCAGGAGCCGTTTCCTGCCGAGTGCGGCGAAGCCGTGGCCCCCGGAGGTCTGCGTGATGCCGCGGTGGACGATGTCGATGTCGTCCCAGCGGGTGAAGTCCTTCTGGAGGGCCGCGTAGACGACCGGGTCGGCGTGTTCGATGCCGCCGAGGGTCTCGTCGGAGAGGACCACGCCGAAGCCGAAGGTCTCGTCCGGGGCGTTGCGTTCCCAGACGGTGACGTCCCTGGCCGGGTCCAGCCGTTTGAGCAGGGCGGCCGCGTAGAGGCCGCCGGGGCCGCCGCCGATGATCGCCACCCGGAGGGGGTGGTCGGGCGTCGTTCGCGGCCGCGGGTTCGTCGTGGCTCGTCGCGCGGTTCCCCGCGCCCCTTGGGTGGGCACCGTTACCGCCCCCTCCATTTGGGAGGTCGCTTCTCCGTGAACGCCGCGTGGAACTCGGCGTAGTCCTCACCGTTCATCAGCAGTGCCTGCGTCGAGGCGTCCAGTTCCACCGATGCCGCCAGGGGCATGTCCAGTTCCGCCGTCAGCAGCGCCTTCGTCTGGGCGTACGCCAGGGCCGGGCCGTCGGCCAGGCGGCGGGCCAGTTCGGCGGCGGCCCCGTCGGCGCGGCCCTCCTCCGTCAGCTCGCTGATCAGCCCGATGCGCTCCGCCTCCGGCGCCCGTACGGGCTCGCCCAGCATCAGCAGGCGGGTGGCGTGGCCGAGGCCGACGACCCGGGGCAGCAGGTAGGCCGCGCCCATGTCGCCGCCGGACAGGCCGACCCGGGTGAAGAGGAAGGCGAAGCGGGCCGAGGGGTCCGCGACCCGGAAGTCGGCCGCGAGGGCCAGTACGGCGCCCGCGCCGGCCGCCACGCCGTGGACGGCGGCGACCACCGGGAACGGGCACTCCCGGATCGCCCGCACGACCTGTCCGGTCATCCGGTTGAAGTCGAGCAGCTGGGCGGTGTCCATGGACAGCGTGGCGCCGATGATCTCGTCCACGTCCCCGCCGGAGCAGAAGCCGCGCCCCTCGCCGGCGAGTACCAGGGCGCGGACCGACCGCTCCCGGGACAGCTCGGCGAGGAGGTCGCGCAGGTCGGCGTAGGCGCCGAAGGTGAGGGCGTTGAGCTTGTCGGGGCGGGCGAGGGTGACGGTGGCGACCCCGTCGGCGTACTGGACCCGCAGGTGCTCCCAGTCGGCGGTGCGGATGGCGGAGCCGGTGAAGGGACTCATGACGTGCGGCCTCCTAGGGGGGCGGTGCCTCACGTTGCGCTACCCCAAAAAGCTATCACTTATTTGTGACTGTCGTCATGAGAGCGCGACAACATGGAGGTATGGCCGGATCCCGTCACGCGCGTCACCGATCGTCCACAGCGTCGTAACAGTGGGCTCGGCCGGGCGAGGCCGGGCGTTCTCCCGGGTAAGCCGCCCGGTACCGGGCCCCAGGGGTTCGCGCGGCGCCCGACGACGGTCATCAGTGGCCGGGCCCGTACCATTCCTTCAGTCGAAAGCAGGACAGCCTGCTCATGAACGGACTCGCCTTGCACGAACGCCCCACCGAACCGGCTTCCTGGCGCATCGCGCTGCCGCACACCACCGCGGCGGTGCCCGTGGCGCGCGCTCTGGTCCGGACGGCCCTCGCCGAGGTGGAGCACGCGGCCGACAGCGACACCGCCGAGCTGCTGACGGCGGAGCTGGTGGCCAACGCGGTGGAGCACACGGCCGGCCGCGGGCCGATCGAGCTGGTGGTGGAGCTGCTGCCGACCGGCTGCCAGGTCGAGGTGCACGACCCGGACCCGGCGCCGCCCGGCCATCTCACGCGTCCCGTGATCGAGGCACCGGACGTCTGGCAGGAGGGAGGACGCGGTCTGCTGCTGATCCGCGCCCTCAGCTCGTCCTGCGGTCACCGCCCGACCCCGTCGGGCAAGGCGGTGTGGTTCAGACTGCCTGTGGTTCCCGCTCAGCGGCGGCCGGCGTGATCTCGGGGACCGGCCGCGGCGCCAGCGTGGAGTGCCGGCGTCCGTAGGCGGCGTACACCAGCAGGCCGACCACGAGGAACACCGCGAACTGGATCCAGGTCCGCCAGCCGGTCTCGTACATCAGGTACAGGCAGAAACCGACGCCCAGCAGCGGGCCGACGGGGTGGAGCGGCACCCGGAAGCTGCGGGCCAGGCCCGGCTCGCGGCGGCGCAGGGCGATCACGGCGATGTTGACGACGGCCATGACGGCGAGCGTGCCGATGGTGCACAGGTTCATCACCGCGCCCAGGGAGGCGAAGGCCGCCGGGACCGCGAAGACGACGCCGACGATCAGCGTGCCGGCCACCGGGGTGGAGGTCTTCGGCGACACCTTCTCGAAGACGCGGGGGATGAGGCCGTCCCGGGACATCGACATCAGGATGCGGGTCTGGCCGTACATCACCGCGAGGACGACGGAGGCGATGGCGACGACCGCGCCGAAGGCGATGACCCCGCCGCCCAGAGCGGAGCCGGTGACCTCGTTGACGACGTACGACAGCGCGGCGGGCCGGTCGGCGACCTCCTTGCCGCCGATGGCGCCGATCGCGGCGAGCGCGACCGCGCAGTACAGGAGGGTCACCAGGCCCATGCAGACGAGGATGGCGATCGGGACGTCCCGGCGCGGGTTCTTCGCCTCCTCACTGGCCGTGGTGATCGCGTCGAAGCCGATGTAGGAGAAGAACGCGGCGGTGGTGCCCGCGCCGATGCCGCCGAGGCCGGCCGGGGAGAACGGGGTGAGGTTGCCGTCCTTGAAGGCGCTGTAGCCGATGGCGCAGAAGGCCAGCAGGATGACGAGCTTCACGGCGGCCATGGCGGCGGTCGCCCGGGCGCTCTCGCGCACCCCGCCCATCAGCAGCACGGTCGCCATGGCGATGACGATCACGGCCGGGAGGTTCACGATCCCGCCGTCGCCGGGGCCGGCGGACAGCGCGGCGGGCAGCCGCAGGCCGATGACGCCGTGCAGCAGTTCGTTGACGTACTGGCTCCAGCCGACCGCGACCGCCGAGATCGAGATGCCGTACTCCAGCAGCAGGCACCAGCCGACCAGGAAGGCGGTGGACTCGCCGAGGCCCGCGTAGGCGAAGGAGTACGAGGAGCCGGACACCGGGATCGCGCCGCCCAGCTCGGCGAAGGAGAGGGCGGTGAAGACGCAGGTGATCGCGGCGAGGATGAAGGAGACGACCACGGCGGGCCCGGCCTGGGCGACGGAGTCGGAGAGGCCGACGAAGATGCCGGTGCCGACGATGGCGCCGACACCGAAGCAGATGAGCTGGAAGAGGCCCATCGTGCGCTTGAGGCCGTGGCCCTCGCGGTCGGCGCCGGACTCGGCGACGAGCAGATGCGGGGACTTGATGCGGGGAGCGGGCATGCGGGTGGTGCTCGTTTCTGGTGGTGCGGGCGACCGGATGCGGTCGCGGCGGCGGCCAGGGCTGGGGTGGTGCCGGGCCGCCGGTCAGGACAGGGCTCGTCAGGCGAGAGTGGCGACCAGCACCGCCTTGATGGTGTGCAGCCGGTTCTCGGCCTCGTCGAAGACGACGGAGTGGGCCGACTCGAAGACCTCGTCCGTCACTTCCAGCGAGGTCAGGCCGTGGGTCTCGTGGATCTCCTGCCCGACCTTGGTGCCGAGGTCGTGGAAGGCCGGCAGGCAGTGCAGGAACTTCACGTCCGGGTTGCCGGTGGCGCGCAGGACGTCCATGGTCACGCCGTACGCGCCGAGGGCGGCGATCCGCTCGTCCCAGACCTCCTTGGGCTCGCCCATGGAGACCCAGACGTCGGTGGCGACGAAGTCGGCGCCCGCGACGCCCTCGCCGATCTCCTCGGTGAGCGTGATGCGGGCCCCGCTGGACTCGGCGAGCGCACGGGCGCGGTCGACGATCTCCTGGGCGGGCCAGTAGGACTTCGGCGCGACGATCCGCACGTCCATCCCGAGCAGGGCGCCGGTGACCAGGTAGGAGTTGCCCATGTTGAAGCGGGCGTCGCCGAGGTAGGCGAAGGCGGTCTCCTTCAGCGGCTTGGCGCTGTGCTCGGTCATGGTGAGCACGTCGGCGAGCATCTGGGTGGGGTGCCAGTCGTCCGTGAGCCCGTTGTAGACGGGCACGCCGGCGTGGGCGGCCAGCTCCTCGACGCCCGCCTGGCTGTCGCCCCGGTACTCGATGGCGTCGAACATGCGGCCGAGCACCCGTGCGGTGTCCTTCACGGACTCCTTGTGCCCGATCTGCGAGCCGGAGGGGTCGAGGTAGGTGGTGTGGGCGCCCTGGTCGGCGGCGGCGACCTCGAACGCACAGCGGGTACGCGTCGAGGTCTTCTCGAAGATCAGCGCGATGTTCCTGCCGCGCAGGTACTGGGTCTCGGCCCCGGCCTTCTTGGCGGCCTTCAGCTCGGCGGCCAGCTCGACCAGACCACGGAACTCCTCCTCGGTGAAGTCCAGCTCCTTGAGGAAGTGGCGGCCGGCGAGGGCGGTCGGGACTGTCGCCATGGGGGGCGCTCCAGGGGTGCGAGTGCAGGGACCTTGGAATTCTATACGACGGTCAGCATTTCTATGCGGACTCCGCGCGTCCGATCGGTCACACCGCCTCGCGCTCGACCGGACAGCTCATGCAGCGCGGGCCGCCCCTGCCCCTGCCCAGCTCGCTGCCCGGGATCTCGATCACCTCGATGCCCTGCTTGCGCAGATGGGTGTTGGTGGTGGAGTTGCGCTCGTAGGCGACCACCACGCCCGGTTCGACGGCGAGCACGTTGCAGCCGTCGTCCCACTGCTCGCGCTCGGCCGCGTGCACGTCCTGGGTGGCGGTGAGCACCCGGATCTCGCCTAGGCCCAGGGCGGCGGCGATCGCGCGGTGCATGTGCTCGGGCGGATGGTCGGTGACCTTCAGCTCCCGCTCCCCGACACCCGGTTCGATGGTGTACGAGCGCAGCATGCCGAGCCCGGCGTACTGGGTGAAGGTGTCGCCGTCGACCATGGTCATCACCGTGTCGAGGTGCATGAAGGCCCGCCGCTTGGGCATGTCGAGCGCGACGATCGTGCGCGCGGAGCCCGCCGCGAACAGCTTGTGCGCCAGCATCTCCACGGCCTGCGGCGTGGTGCGCTCGCTCATGCCGATCAGGACCGCGCCGTTGCCGATCACCAGGACGTCGCCGCCCTCGATGGTGGAGGGGTAGTCCGTCTGCCCCCGGGACCAGACGCGGAACGTTTCCTCACGGAACAGCGGGTGGTGCCGGTAGATCGCCTCGAAGTGCACGGCCTCCCGCTGCCGGGCGGGCAGCCGCATGGCGTTGATGGCGACCCCGTCGTAGATCCAGGCCGAGGTGTCGCGGGTGAAGAGGTGGTTGGGGAGGGGACCGAGGAGGAAGTCGTCGAGGTCCATCACATGGAACCGGACGGAGGTCGGCTCCGCGTGCGCCTCGAGGAACTCCCGCTTGGTCATGCCGCCGACCAGGGCCTCGGCCAGCTCGCGCGCGGACAGCGTCTCGAAGGCGGCACGCAGATGGTCGGTGGCGAGGGGGCCGTACTCCTTCTCGTCGAAGACCCGGTCGAGGACGAGGGACCGGGCTTCCGGGATGGCCAGGGTCTCGGTGAGCAGATCACCGAAGAGGTGGACGGCG
Organism: Streptomyces sp. NPDC044061; assembly: GCF_056434305.1. Classification (NCBI taxonomy): domain Bacteria; kingdom Bacillati; phylum Actinomycetota; class Actinomycetes; order Kitasatosporales; family Streptomycetaceae; genus Streptomyces; species Streptomyces sp. NPDC044061. The sequence continues at coordinate 72,236 of NZ_JBWKFL010000008.1, forward strand.
ACCCCGCGGTCGCGCAGGACGTCGGCGAACCCGTCGTGCTCGGCGCGCGCCCGGCGCACCCACAGCACGTCGTCGAAGAGGAGGGCGTCCTTGTTGCTGGGGGTGAGCCTTTTGAGCTCGAGGTCGGGCCGGTGCAGTATCACGCGGCGCAGCCGCCCGGCCTCGGAGTCGACGTGGTATGCCATGGCTCCATCCTGGCCGTCACCGCCCGCCTTCACGCTCTTCTCGGCCGTTTCCGTCGCCTCCTGTTTTCGTCCTATTGACGAGAAGCGGCTTCCCTATTATCGTCTTATTGACGAAAAACGGGAGGGATTCCATGGCCGACATCACTCGGCGCCTGGGCCTGCGCCATCTGCGCGGGGCGCCCACGGCGCACATCAGGCACCACCGTTCCGGCAGGCTCGTCCACGACGGGCCCGGGCTCAGCTTCTGGTTCCGCCCGCTGACGGACGCGCTGTCCGAGGTGCCGGTGGACGACCGGGAGCTGGCGATGACCTTCCACGCCCGCACGTCCGACTTCCAGGACGTGTCGGTGCAGGCGACGGTCACCTACCGGATCGCCGACCCGGCACTCGCCGCCGCCCGCCTGGACTTCTCGATCGACCCGGACACGGGCGCCTGGCGGGGCACCCCGCTGGACCAGCTCGGCACCCTGCTCACCGAGACCGCCCAGCAGCACGCGCTGGACGTGCTGGCGCGCACGACCCTGTCCGCGGCGCTGGTGGACGGGGTGACGGCGGTTCGCGAGCGGGTCTCCGCCGGCCTGGGCGCCGAGCCGCGGCTGCCGGCCACCGGCATCGAGGTGGTCGCCGTCCGCGTGATGGCACTGCGGCCGGAACCGGAGGTGGAGCGGGCGCTGCGCACTCCGGCCCGGGAGCAGATCCAGCAGGAGGCCGACCGCGCCACCTACGAGCGGCGGGCCGTCGCCGTCGAGCGGGAGCGGACCATCGCCGAGAACGAGCTGGCCAGCCGGATCGAACTGGCCCGGCGGGAGGAGCGGTTGGTCGAGCAGCGCGGCACCAACGCGCGCCGCGAGGCCGAGGAGCAGGCGGCGGCCGACGCGGTGCGCGCCGAGGCGGAGGGGGCGCGGTCGGTGAAGCTGGCGGAGGCGGAGGCCACGCGGTCGGTGCGGCTCGCCGAGGCGGAGGCGGCCCGTTCCGTGCGGCTGGCGGAGGCGGAAGCGGCCCGCTCCCTGAAGCTCGCCGACGCGGAGGCCGCGCGGACGGCCCGGCTCGCCCGCGCGGAGGCCGAGGGCGCGCGCGAGGTCGGGGAGGCACGGGCGCAGGCCCAGGCGGCCTGGCTGCGGGTGCACACGGAGGCCGGGGTCGACGGCACGACGACGCTGCGGGCCCTCACCGCGACCCGGCTGGCGGAGAACCTGCCGCGGATCGACAGCGTGACCGTCTCGCCCGACGTGCTGACCGGGCTGCTCGCGAAGCTGGGCGGCGAGCCGACCGAGGCGTCGCGGTGAGCCTCGCGCCGCGCGCCGTCGTGGTCCATCGCACCACCGAGTACGAGGAGTTGGTGGCCCGGCACGGCACCCATGGCCAGGCCGCCTTCTTCCTCGCCTCCCGGGACCGGGACATCGAGGAGGTCGCCGAACGCCACCGCCGGGCCCGTGACGCCCTCGCGGAGGTCACCTCCGCGGTGCCCCCGACCTGGCGCCAGGCGCGGGTGGAGCGCGCCGACCTGGACCGTTTCCTGTTCGCGCCGGAGGACGTCGTCGTGGTCGTCGGCCAGGACGGACTGGTGGCCAACGTCGCCAAGTACCTGACGGGCCAGCCGGTGATCGGCATCGACACCGACCCGGGCCGCAACCCCGGAGTGCTGGTACGGCACCGTCCGCGGGACGCGGTGGAGCTGCTGCCGGCGGCGGGCACCGCGGTGGACGAACTCACCATGGTCGAGGCCGTCGCCGACGACACCCAGCGGCTGGTGGCGCTGAACGAGATCTATCTCGGCACACCGGGCCACCAGACCGCCCGCTACCGCCTGGGCCTCGACGACGACGGGGGTGCCGTCGAGGCCCAGGCCTCCTCCGGGGTGCTGGTCGGAACCGGCACCGGAGCGACCGGGTGGCTGCGCTCGGTGTGGCAGGAGCGGGGCGGCCGGCTCCCGCTGCCCTCCCCCACCGAGGAACGGCTGGTGTGGTTCGTCCGGGAGGCCTGGCCCTCACCGGCCACGGGTACGTCCCTGGTGGCGGGCGCACTCGGGGCCTCGGCCTCGCTGTCGGTCACCGTGGAGTCCGACCGGCTGATCGCGTTCGGCGACGGCATCGAGAGCGACGCGCTGCAGCTCACCTGGGGACAGACGGTCCGGGTCGGGGTGTGCGGTCAAAGGCTTCGGCTGGTGGGCTGACCTCAGATCGCGGTGCAGGGGACGGGCCAGCGCCGGATGCGCGGGGGCAGCGCCACCGCGTGGTCCTCGCTGATCCGCACCAGCCGCTCTGCGGCGAGCAGGTCGACGGCCTCGCGCTGGACGGGGTCCAGGGCGGCGAGAGGCGTGGGCTCCAGGAGCAGGTCGAACGCGGCGAGGAGATCGGGGTGGTCGAGGGTGAGCCGGACCGTGGTGCCGGGCTCCCTGCGGTCCATGACGGTGACGAACCCGGGGCCGCGCCGGTGGTAGAGGGTGCCGTGTGCGTCACCCTCGGCCAGGCGAACCGGCTCGCCCCAGGAGGGCAGGGACACGTAGGTACGCCCGTCCTGGAACAACAGGCCCTTGGCGAAAGCCTGCTGGATGAACCCGTCCAGGGCGTCCGCCGTCACCTCGTACCCCTCGCCGGTGAGCAGGCGGTGCAGCGCGGCCGCCGTACGACCGTCCTCGAGGCGGCGCAGGGCCTGTCCCTGCCAGCCGGTGAAGCGGTGGGTGGCCGGCGGCCACCCGTGCCGGCGGTCGTGCACCAGCAGGTCCTCGCCGTCCGCCTCGAACAGCAGCCGGGAGTTGGCGTGCCCGGCCCGCCATGCGGCGACGGCCTCCTCGAGCCGCCGCTCCACGGGGCCCGCGATGCCCGCGTCCTCGGTGTCGAAGAGATAGACCAGCTCGGCGAGTTCGTCCTCGGGCAGGTCGTAGACGTGCTGGTACATCTCGGCCGGGCGGCGCTTGCCGAAGCCCAGGGCGGGGTCGGTGAAGTGCGGGCTGAACCGCTCCAGCTGGATGCGGTGGGCGCCGCTCGGCGGCTGGAGGTGGACCAGGGCGGGCAGCTGCTCGATGACGTGCGTGTAGTCGTCGGCCGTCTCGCCGGGGAAGCCGTAGAGCAGGTTCCAGGAGCAGGTCAGCGCGTGGTTCTCGCACTCGCGCAGGGTGCGCACGTTGCGGGCGCCGGTGACGCCCTTGTCCATGAGGTCCAGGACCCTGCTGCCCAGGCTCTCGATGCCGGGCTGGATGTGCACCGTGCCCGACTCCCCGAGGAGCCGGAGCTGGCCGGGAGTGAGGTTGGACTTGACCTCGTAGTGCAGTCTGAGATCCCAGCCGCTGCCGGCGACGCGGGGCAGGAAGTCGCGGAAGTAGGCCATGTCGATGATGTTGTCGACGGTGACCACGTCGAGGATGCGATGGCGGCGGACCAGCCGGTCGAGCTCCGCCCACAGCCGCTCGCCCGGCTTGGCGCGGAAGGCCATGGCCGACCCGTTGAGCCCGCAGAAGGTGCAGTGGTGCTTCTCTCCCCACCAGCAGCCGCGGGCGCCTTCCACCACCAGCTTCGGGTGGAGGTACTCCTGTACGGGTGAGGCGTCCAGGGCGGCCTGCCACTGGTCGTAGTCGGGCGAGGGAATGTCGGCGGGCGCCACGGTCCGCCGCGTCTCGGTGTTGGCCCGCGATATGTGGCCGTCCCACCAGCACACGCCGGGCACATCCGTCGGCGCGGTGCCGTCCGCCAGGTGCCGTAACAGGGCGGGAAAGGCGTACTCGGCCTCACCGCGCACCACGTGGTCCACGAAGGAGTGGTTGCGGTGCAGGGCGTGGCCCATCGGGCCGTCGCAGTTGCTGCCGCCGAACACCACCGTCAAGCCGGGTCTCAGACGCTTGAGTTCGCGGGCGAGGGCGAGGGAGGAGACGTTCTGCATGAACGTGGTGGTGAACCCGACCACGTCCGGCTCGGCCGCCAGGATCTCCGTCGCGCAGACGGCGACGAACTCGGCGGCGTACGGGCGCATCGCCACGGCGGTGTCGATGGAGACGTCCCGTGCGGCCGCGTAGTCCCGCAGCCGGGTGAGCCCCCAGCCGGGGTCGTCGTAGAGGACGCCGGAGAAGACCCAGTCGCCGAGACCGTGGAAGATCGCGTCGCTGCCGACCGCCACGCAGTCCCCCGGCCGCAGCCGGCCCCCGGAGCGCTCCAGCAGGAACTCGGCCCAGCGCAGCGAGCCGTGGAACTCGGTCACCTCGGCATCGGGGCGGGCCTGCCGGACCAGCCGGTTCAGCAGGCCCAGCTGCAGCGAGGGGAGGTCGAGGGGATGCCAGGGCATCGTGACCAGGTGAACGCGCATGCTCAGCGGGTCGGCCGCTTCTCCAGGATCGCCGGCCGGCGGCTGGTGCTCCGCTCCTCGCGGATCACGACCTTCTTGATCTCCATGCCCGCCGGCCCCTGCGGCTTCTCGCGCTCCATGCGCAGACCCCCTCCGTGCACGCGAACGCCCTTGCGCCGCACGGTCGTCCACCATATGGACAAACGTGTGTGCGACACAAGGGCGTTCTGTGCCGGTCTACAGGCGCGGGTCCACCGGCTCCGACTCCAGGGCCAGCACTCCGAACACCGCCTCGTGCACCCGCCACAGCGGCTCCCCGTCCGCGAGCCGGTCCAGGGCCTCCAGGCCGAGGGCGTACTCACGGATCGCCAGCGACCGCTTGTGGTTCAGGAACCGCTGCCGCAGCTTGGCCAGGTTGTCCGGCCGGGTGTACTCGGGACCGTAGATGATCCGCAGGTACTCGCGGCCCCGGCACTTGATGCCGGGCTGCACCAGCCGTCCCTGCTCGGTGCGCACGAGCGCGCCGAGCGGCTTGACGACCATGCCCTCGCCGCCCCGGCCGGTCATCTCCAGCCACCAGTCGACACCGGCGCGGACCGACTCGGGGTCGCCCGTGTCGACGTACAGCCGCCGGGTGGTCTGCAGCAGTCCGGTGCCGTCGTGCTCCACCAGCCGGTCGATCAGGGCCAGCTGCTCGTCGTGCGGCAGCGCGGCCAGGCTGCGCCCGCGGGCGGCCAGGATCTGGAAGGGGGCCAGGCGCACCCCGTCCAGGCCGTCGGTCGTCCAGCAGTACCGGCGGTAGGCGTCGGTGAACGCCGCCGCGTCCGCGGCTCGGCCGCGCTGCCGCTCCAGCAGGCCGCCCACGTCGGTGCCGCGGGCGGCGGCGGACTCCAGCGCGGCGAGCGCACCGGGGAACACCGCGCCCGAGGCGGCGCCCACGGCCGCGTACTGGCTGCGCAGCAGGCCCGAGGCCTTCAGCGACCACGGCATCAGCTCGGCGTCCAGCAGCAGCCAGTCGGTGGCGAGTTCGTCCCACAGGCCCGCGTCCCCGACGGCCGTGCGCAGGCGGCCGAGGATCTCCTCGGTCACCTTCTCGTCGCCGAAGAACGGCCGCCCGGTACGGGTGTACAGCGCCCCCGTGGGCCCCTCCACGCCGAACCGCTCGCGTGCCGCGTCCGCGTCCCGGCACACCAGGGCCACGGCCCGCGAGCCCATGTGCTTCTCCTCGCACACGACCCGCGCGACCCCGTCCTCCGCGTACTGCGCGAAGGCCTCCACCGGGTGCTCCAGGTAGCCCTCGATGTGACTCGTGGCCGTCGGCGCCATGGTCGGCGGCAGGTAGGGCAGCAGGCGCGGGTCCACCGCGAAGCGGCTCATGACCTCCAGGGCCGCCGCCGCGTTCTCCTCGCGCACCGCGACCCGCCCGGCGTGCCGGGTCTCCACCGCCCTGCGGCCGTACACGTCCGCGAGGTCCAGCGGCCGCCCTTCCCGTCCGCCGGGCGCCTCGCTGCGCAGCGGCTTGGCCGGCTCGTACCAGACCCGCTCGGCCGGTACGTCGACCAGCTCGCGCTCGGGCCAGCGCAGCGCGGTGAGCTTGCCGCCGAAGACGGCTCCGGTGTCCAGGCAGATGGTGTTGTTCAGCCAGGTGGCCTCCGGCACCGGGGTGTGGCCGTAGACGACCGCCGCGCGGCCCCGGTAGTCCTCCGCCCACGGGTAGCGCACCGGCAGCCCGAACTCGTCGGTCTCGCCGGTGGTGTCGCCGTACAGGGCGTGCGAGCGCACCCGGCCGGAGGTGCGGCCGTGGTACTTCTCGGGCAGACCGGCGTGGCAGACGACCAGCCTGCCGCCGTCGAGGACGTAGTGGCTGACCAGCCCGTCGAGGAACTGCCCGACCTGCTTCCTGAACTCCTCGCTCTCGCCCTCCATCTGCTCGATGGTCTCGGCGAGTCCGTGGGTGTGCTGCACCTTGCGGCCCTTGAGATACCGGCCGTACTTGTTCTCGTGGTTGCCGGGCACGCACAGCGCGTTGCCCGACGCCACCATGGACATCACGCGGCGCAGCACGCCCGGGGTGTCCGGGCCGCGGTCGACCAGGTCACCGACGAACACGGCGGTACGGCCCTCGGGGTGCACGCCGTCGGCGTAGCCCAGCTCGGCGAGCAGGGACTCGAGTTCGGACGCGCATCCGTGGATGTCGCCGACGATGTCGAAGGGGCCGGTGAGATGGGTCAGGTCGTTGAATCGCCTCTCGGTGACGACGGTGGCGCTCTCGACCTCCTCGACCCCGCGCAGGACGTGCACCTTGCGGAAGCCCTCGCGCTCCAGGTGCCGCAGGGAGCGGCGCAGTTCGCGGGTGTGCCGCTGGATCACCCGGCGGGGCATGTCGGCGCGGTCGGTGCGGGCCGCGTTGCGTTCGGCGCACACCTCCTCGGGCACGTCGAGCACGATGGCGATGGGCAGCACGTCGTACTTCTTGGCCAGCTCGACGAGCTGACGCCGGCTGTCCTGCTGCACGCTGGTGGCGTCGACGACGGTACGGCGTCCCGCGGCCAGCCGCTTGCCGGCGATGTAGTGCAGGACGTCGAAGGCGTCGCCGCTCGCGCTCTGGTCGTTCTCGTCGTCGGAGACGAGGCCCCGGCAGAAGTCCGAGGAGATGACCTCGGTCGGCTTGAAGTGCCTGCGGGCGAAGGTGGACTTGCCGGAGCCGGAGGCGCCGACGAGGACGACGAGGGAGAGGTCGGTGACGGGGAGGACCCGTCCCGTGCGTGTCTCGGTCATGCTGCCTTCGCCTCCTTCCTGATCTCGTTCTTGTTCTCGTTCTGGCTCTGGTTCTGGTTCTCGTCGCGGTGGAACACGGCCATCTGGGTGGGCGGGCCCACCTCGGGGTCGTCCGGCCCGACCGGAGTGAACCCGACCCGGTAGCCGTGCCGTTCGGCGACGGTCGCCGCCCAGGTGCGGAACTCCTCGCGGGTCCACTCGAAGCGGTGGTCGCCGTGCCGGACGTGTCCGGCGGGCAGGGTCTCCCAGCGGACGTTGTACTCGACGTTCGGGGTGGTCACGAGGACGGTGCGCGGGCGCGCGTGCCCGAACACCGAGTACTCCAGGGCGGGCAGCCGCGGCAGGTCGAGGTGCTCGATCACCTCGCTGAGCACGGCCGCGTCGTAGCCCTTGAGCCGGTTGTCCGTGTAGGCGAGCGAGCCCTGGAAGAGCTGAACGCGGGACGCCTGCCGTTCCCCCATGCGGTCCAGCTTCAGCCGCCGCGAGGCGATGGTGAGGGCCCGCACGGAGACGTCGACGCCCACGACCTCGGTGAACCGCACGTCCCTGAGCAGCTCGTGCACCAGTTGGCCCTGTCCGCAGCCGAGGTCGAGGACCCGGGTGGCGCCGGACGCGCGCAGGGCGGCGAGGATGGCCTCCCGGCGCTGCACGGCGAGCGGCGTCGGCTTCTCCTCCGCATCCGTGCCGGTGTCCTCCGGGACCGCGTTGTCGATCGCGTCGACCTCGCTGTCGTCCGCCTCGGCCAGCCGCACCAGCTCCAGCCGCTCCATCGCCTGCCGGGTCAGCGACCAGCGGCGGGAGAGGTAGCGGCTGGTGATCAGCTTCTGTTCCGGGTGTGTGGGCAGCCAGCCCTCACCGGCGCGCAGCAGCTTGTCGACCTCGTCGGAGGAGACCCAGTAGTGCTTGGCGTCGTCGAGGACCGGCAGCAGGACGTACAGATGGCGCAGCGCCTCGCCGAGGGTCAGGGTCTGCGACTCCAGGACGAGCCGGACGTACCGCGAGTCGCCCCACTCGGGGAACTCGGTGTCGAGGGCGACCGGCTCGGCGGTCACCGCCCAGCCGAGGGGTTCGAAGAGCCGTCGTACGAGTTCCGGTCCGCCGCGTGCGGGGAGCGCGGGCACCTCGATGCGCAGCGGCAGGGGCGCGGCGGCCCGCTCCGGGAGGGCGTTGCACACACCGCGCAGGGCGCTGGAGAACACCGCGCTCAGGGCGACCGCGAGCAGCGAGGAGGCCGCGTACGGGCGGTCGTTGACGTACTGCGCGAGTGCCGCGTCGGGTGCTCCGCCGCGGCCCTTGCCCTTGCCCCGGCGGACCAGCGCGACGGTGTCGACCTCCAGCAGGAGCGCGGCCGTGCAGCGCTCGGCGTCCGCCTGTGGGTAGAAGACGTGGGCGGTGCCGTAGGAGGTGGAGAACGTCTGCGCCTTGTCGGGGTGCTTGTGCAGCAGGAACCCGAGGTCGGTGGCCGGGAGGGCGGCGGTGCCGCTCGTGGAGATCGTCAGGAACACATGTCCGAGTCTCCCGGTCTCACTCCCCGGTGACCACCGGTTTTCCGGTGTCCGCCGCCTCAGGACTCCTTGTCGACAATGCTCCGGGCGTGCTCGACGGCCCGCTCGTCGGCCGCGCGCATCTCGTCCAGATCCTTGCCTCGCTTGCCGATGACCGTCTTCTGAGCGCGGGCCTCGACGGCGTGGACGGTGCCGATGTAGTCGGTGTCGAGCTTGCACCGGGCGTCCGCGGCTGCCGTCCTCTTCTCCTTGCCGGACGGCTCGTCGGTGCGGAACCAGTCGGTGTCGAGCGATGCCTTGTCCGGGTCGGGGTAGTGGAAGCCCTCGTCCTTCATGCAGGCCGACCAGGTGCGGTCGGCCTTCCTCCAGGCCGGGTCCTTCCGCGCCTCCTTGTGGGACTCGTACCACAGTTCGAGGGCCAGCGAGTAGTAGCCGGTGAGCTTCACGCCGTTGACCTTCGCCGCCTTGGGCGCGGGACCGTAGATCTTCCGCGTCGCCTCTCCGAGGCAACCGCCCTCGGGAACGGGGTGCCCGTGGGCGCGGTGGCTGTCGCCGGAGCCGTACGCGCCGGTGAGGGCGACGTACTGGTCGGCGGGCCATTCCTGGGGCTGGGAGGACCGGTCCTGGTTCCGGTCGCGGTAACCGTGCTCGGCCGCCAGGTCGGGATCCGCGACCCCGTAGGGGCTGTCGTCCCCGGTCGTGCCGCGACCCGTCAGGGCTCCCCGCCGGACCGGGTACGTCGAGTCGACGGCCTCGGTGTCGAGCGTCGCGAAGCCCGGGAAGCCGAGCCGGACCATGCACCGCTTGGCGAGGATCCACTGCGCCTTGCCGATGGACTTCCCCCCGGCCGACGACGGGTCCGGTATGTAGGCGTACAGCGGGAGCGCCTTCATGGTGTTGAGGCGGCGGGCGCTGTCGGCGGCGGCGTCGTCGCCCGCGAACTGGCATGCCGACAGGGCCAACAGGCCGGTGAGAGCGAGAGGGAGCACTTTGCGCACCCGATCATCCGATCAGGCCTGGATCTTGTACGCCGTGATGGAGCCCACAGTTCCGGCACAAGAAGTCCACGGGTCGCGGACATGGCCCCGGTTCCTGTGATCTCCACCATGGCCTGCGGCTCCGGGACCTGATGAAGTGACCCCTCGTCAACTGACCACTGACAGAAGGGGGAACCATGACCATCAGCCGAGGAGGCGTACGCGGAAGAGGCGTCGTCGCGGTGGCGGCCGGTGTCGTCCTGGGCGCGGGGGTCCTCGCGGCCGCTCCGGCCCAGGCGGCCCCGGCAACCCAGGCGGCCCCGGCAGCCCCGGCGGCGCCGCAGGTGTCGGCTCAGGGCGCGTACGCGATGAACGCGGCCACGGCCGAGCAGCTCTTCGGCAAGGCGCCGGACGTACAGCTGCGGACCGGTTCCACGACGAAGATCATGACGGCGCTCGTGGTGCTGTCGCAGCCCCACCTGAACCTCGACAAGAAGGTGAAGATCAAGAAGGAGTACACGGACTACGTCATCGATCCGAACGACCCCAGCAATCTGCGGTACTCCAGCGCCAACCTGATCCTGGGCGACTCGATGAAGGTCCGGGACCTGCTGTACGGCCTGCTGCTGCCGTCCGGGTGCGATGCGGCGTACGCGCTCGCGGACACCTACGGGTCGGGGTCGACGACGGCGCAGCGGACGAAGTCGTTCATCGGGAAGATGAACGGCAAGGCGCGCGAGCTGGGGCTGACGAAAACCCACTTCGACTCGTTCGACGGGGTGTCCAACGGCGACAACCACGCGTCTTCCCGTGACCTGACCAAGCTGGCGGCGGCCGCGTTGAAGAGCAAGACGTTCAAGAAGGTGGTCGGCACCAGGCAGTACGCCGACATGACGTCGTACCGGCCCGGCGGCGGGACGCACGCGATGGCCCCGTGGAAGAACTCCAACAAGCTGCTCGGCTCCTACCGGGGTGCGATCGGCGTGAAGACCGGCTCGGGCCCGGAGGCGAAGTTCTGCCTGGTGTTCGCGGCGACCCGGAACGGCAGGACGGTCGTCGGAACCATTCTCGCGGACACGTCGGCGGACGAGCGTTTCAAGGACGCGAAGAAGATCCTCGACTACGGCTTCGCCCGCCTCGGCTGACGGAGGACCGGACGAAGGACCAAGGGGCCGGCCGGGGCATGCTCCCGGCCGGCCGCCGTTGTTCGGGCATCAGGTGAAGTCCGCGTGGGCGAGGTGGGTGCCGCACACCCGGCAGCGGAACAGGTACGCGGTGGGTTGCCCCGTCCTGTCGAGCGCCTCGAGGAAGGTCTCGGTCCGCGCGGGCGACAGGCCCCACTCGGCGAACTCACCGCGCAGGTGGTCGATCGCGTCCGGGTAGGGCGCCAGTTCCGCGGCACCGACCGCGCCGAGGAACTCCGCCCCGTCGTCGCAGTGCGTCAGCCAGTCTCCGTCCTGCCAGGTGGAGAAGCCGGGTGTGCGCTCGCAGATCCTCCTGGCCACCTCGTCCGGCACCCGGTTCGCCCGGATGTCGTTGAAGAACGCGCCGTGACGCCTGGCCGCCGTTCCGTACGCGATGCAGTACGGGCAGAACCGCCCGGGCGGCACGTCCTCCCCGTACACGGGGCCGGTGTAGATCCAGCCCTGGTCGTGCCCGCAGCACGCGCACGTCTCGTCGGCGGGGATCACCGAGCCGGTGCCCACGGGGTCCGGGTGGTACGGGAAGGGCGGCAGCACCGGCCGACGGCGTGGCTCGGGCCGTGGATCGACGAGCCGTTCGATCGCCCGGCCCGTCAGGGCCCGGGGCGGGACCACGACCGCGCCCGTCCGCAAGCCCTTGGGCAGGTGCCGCCGTTCGCTCTCGCTCGTCACGATCGTCGCGCCGTCCGCGATCATCAGCAGCACGGCCGCTCCGGTACGCCGGGCCAGTTCGGCGACGATGTCCAGGACGCCCGGTCCCGGACGGTCGAAGGACACCCCGTGGTCGACGCACACCTCGGCGTCACTGCCGTCGGCGGCCCGGACCCGTGCGACCGGCTCCCCCTCGGGCACCTCGTACGGCGCATACGCCTCCAGCACCTCCCGAACCACCGAGTCGTCCATCGGGACGACGTCGCCGTCGCGGAACCTGTACACGCAGACACCGGAACCCATCAGCACCCCCCGTAGGATTCCGGGACCCTACCCACACTCGAACACAAAGACGAATCAACAGCCCGCACCGCACGGCCCTCCAACCCGCCGGAAGGGCCGAGGGGCCGTGCGGTGCGTGTGGAGCGGAGTTACGACAACTGCGTCTGGACCTGGCCGGAGATCAGTTCCAGGTGGTCGAGGTCGTCGAGGTCGAGGATCTGGACGTAGATCCGCCGGGAACCGATCGCGGCGTACCGGCCGATCTTGTCGACGACCTCGGCCGGGGAACCGGCCAGGCCGTTGGCCTTCAGCTCGTCCACCTCGCGGCCGATCGCGGCGGCCCGCCGGGCCACCTCCCGGTCGTCCTTGCCGACGCACACCACGAGCGCGTTGGAGCAGGTCAGGTCGTCCGCCTTGCGGCCCGCCGCCTCGGCCGCCGCGCGCACCCGGCCGAACTGCCGCTCGCTGTCCTCGACGGAGGCGAAGGGGATGTTGAACTCGTCGGCGTACCGGGCCGCGAGCCGCGGGGTGCGGGTCGCGCCGTGACCGCCGATGAGCACCGGGATCTTCTCCTGGGCCGGCTTGGGCAGCGCGGGCGAGTCGGTGAGGTCGTAGTACGTGCCGTGGAAGTCGAAGCTCTCACCGAGCTTCGTCGCCCACAGCCCGGTGACGATCTCCAGCTGCTCCTCCAGGCGCGCGAACTTCTCCTTCGGGAACGGGATGCCGTACGCCTTGTGCTCCTCCTCGAACCAGCCCGCGCCCAGGCCGAGTTCGACCCGGCCGCCGGACATCTGGTCCACCTGGGCCACCTGGATGGCGAGCACGCCGGGCAGCCGGAAGGTGCCGGCCGTCATCAGGGTGCCGAGGCGGATGCGCTTGGTCTCGCGGGCCAGTCCGGCCAGGGTGATCCAGGCGTCCGTGGGCCCGGGCAGGCCGTCCGCGCTGCCCATCCGCAGGTAGTGGTCGGAGCGGAAGAAGGCGTCGAACCCGAGGTCCTCGGTGGCCTTGGCCACGGTGAGCAAGGTGTCGTACGTGGCCCCCTGCTGGGGCTCGGTGAAGATTCGAAGGTCCATACATCCATCCTGCACGGACCGGACCCCTTCGACCTCACTGGTACCGCCGGGCACGGCCTTCCACGGTCGGGTGAAAGTCGTCCACCCCGCGCGCTGGAGGCCGCGCGGACCCGTGACCGGCCCCGGCGGTGATCGTTGGCCCGTCGGAGCCGGACGGTCCGGCAGCCACGGGTCGGGACGGCCGCCATGACCGAAGAGTCCGTACGCCGGCCGGGGGGTCCACCGGGCAGCCGAAGGGGCCGGCGGAGCAGATGGAGGAGCTGATGGCGGCACTGAACGCGGATCCGTCGGCCCTGGACGCGCAGTTCCGGTCGGCCTCGGGGTACGGGCGGTGGCCGGCCGAAGAGGGTGACGTGAGGTGAGCCGCCGTCGCCCCCGAAGGCTCGCCGCGCCGGACCGGCCTGCCCGTCGGCCACTCGCCTCACACGCCCGACGGGCTGTCCTCCGCGCTCTCGGGTAACGCCTCCTCCCGCGCCGCCAGCTTGCGCAGCATCTCCAGGACGCGGTCCCGGGACTCGTCCGCCGCGTCGATGGCCTCCATGCACTGCCAGTACGTCGTCTCGTCGGCCGCGGCGCTGGCCATGCCGACCAGCGCTATGCCGACCTCACCGAGCAGCCCGCCGAGGCAGAGCAGGGTCTGCCGGGCGTCGTCCAGCTCGGTGAGCTGGGCGGCGCGCAGGTCCCCCGGGTCGAGTTCCGGAGGGTCCAGGACGCCGCAGCCCCGGCCCGCGAGCTCGGTCAGACCCAGTGCCTCGCCCCGCAGCTCGGGCGGTCCGGACACCGCGAGGCGGCTGCCGATCGCCTGGGCCAGGGCCTGCGCCTGCCACACCTCCGCCATCATCTCGGGTATGTCGGCGCCTCCCGCCAGGGCACGCCTGCTCGTCGCAATGAGCCGCACCGCATCCATGCGCTGCCCCCGTCCCGTCCGCCGTGCGTTCCCGCACGTTCGCCTGAACTCCCTTGTTCACTACCCAGAGTGAGGGTCCATGGGACGAAAAGCCAGAGGAAGCCCGAAATCTGTGGACAACAATTCGGATTCGAGGGCGATTTCAACTCCGGAGAGTGATAACGGAGCGCGGCGGTCCGGAGATTGGACCCCCCATCCGGGTCAGGGCGTGTCCTGTGCGCCCGGGGCCGGGAAGCGGTGTTCATTGCGGTCGATCTTGGCGGACAGGGCGGTCAGCGGGTCGATGCCGAGGACCTCGCAGAGCTGGAGGAGATAGGCGAGGACGTCGGCGACCTCGTCCGTGACGCGGTGCGCGGTACCGGGGTCGTCCATCACGCGGGCCGACTCCTCCGGCGTCAGCCACTGAAAGATCTCGACCAGCTCCGAGGCCTCCACACTGAGGGCGGCCACCAGGTTCTTGGGGGTGTGGTAGGGCTGCCAGTTGCGCGCGGCGGCGAACTCGGCCAGCCTGCGCTGGAGTCCGGCCAGGTCAGGGTGTTCCGTCACGGGTTCAGGTGTACCACTGTGACGCCCTCGGCCCCCGCGGCCCACGAGGCGTCGCTCACCGCGCCCACGCAGCGGATGTGCCCCCGCTCGCCCATCCGGGCCGCCGTCCGCAGCAGCGCCCGGCGCTGGCCCGGGTCGAGGCCGCGGTCGAAGCCGTCGGCGAGCACGGTCAGGGTCCGCAGGGCGTCGGGCACCTCGCCCGGGGTGTCCACGTCCAGGACTCCGGGCCCGGTCAGCAGCACCAGTGCCAGCGCGAGGTAGCGCAGCTCGCCGTCGCCGAGCCGGGCCAGCTCGGTGCACCAGCCGTCGCCCCGGTCGAGCAGCGCCCGGACGGTGCCGTCGGGCAGCGGCTCGGCGACCAGGTCGGCCACCGGGCCCGCGCAGCCGGCCCGCACCGCCTCGACCAGCAGGGAGTGCCGTCGGCCGCACTCGAACCGGGTGCGCCACAGGACGTCGGCGAGGTTGTCGCAACCGGGCATGAGCCGTCCGGTACCGGAGGGGACGGGGGCGCGCATGTACTCGGGGCACGGATCGCAGGAGAAGACGGAGCGCAGTGCGACGACCATCTGCTCGGCGGCGGCGAGAACGTGCCGCTGCCCGTCGGTCTTGCCGGCCACCCGCAGCGGCAGCAGGGGGGTGCCGAGCCGGTCGTCGGGCAGCGGTGCTCGGGTCACCGGGGAGGCGCCCGCGGTGTGCCAGGCGGCCTGCACGGAACGGCGGCCGGGGTCGCGCAGGGCGGTCTCCAGCAGGACCACTCCCCGCGCCGTCAGCCGCTCGCCCACGATCCGCAGTTCGGGCTCGGCCTGTACGGCGACGTCGAGCCGTACCGGTCCCTCGGCACCGTCGGCCGTACACCCGATCCGGAATCCCCGCCGCCCCTCGGCGTCGGGGCGCGCCCGCTCGGGGACGCAGGCGGCCGGTTCCGGGAAGACCTCGGCGAGCGGCGCACCTCCCCCGAGCCGGGCCAGCGCCTCGTACGCCCGCAGCGCGGTCGACTTCCCCGCCCCGCTGCCCCCGGCGAACAGGGTGACCGCCCCGAGCGGGAACGCGGCCCGCCGGTGCCCGGCGAAGGCGGACAGCCGCAACTCGGTGATCCGGGCGCGTACGTCGACGCAGGCCGGGGAGGCCGGGTCCGGCGGGTCGGACCCCGGGGTGGCGCCGTGCGCGCTCGGGGCAGGCCGCGCCGGCACGGCGGGCGCGGTGAACGCCGAACGGTCGGGAGCCGCGGAGGCCCCGGACGAAACGGCGGGCTCGGCGGACGCGGAGGACACGGCCATATGCGGACGGTAGGCCTCCGCGGCCCCGGTGAACCGTTTTGCCCGGCGGACCTTCCTACGATCGAGGGACGGGCGGGCATGCCTCCCGACAGGGAACACGCGAGCCCGGCGGGCGGCCGTGGGACCACCGGACCGGAGGACGGCCCCGACTCGCCGGGCGGGCGGTCGCGGGGCACCGGACCGCCGGCAGCAGGACACCCGCGATGTCGCCGCCGGACGCCTCCGCCTCAGCCCCCGGAGACCCCCGCTCCCTCCATCAACCCGCTGACCTCCGTGCCGGGCGGGGTGAGGAGGAAGACGTTGCGGTCGACCCGGTGCATTCCGCTGCCCAGGCCGAAGACGACACCGGTGCTGAAGTCGAGGACGCGCTTGGCGACCTCGCCCTCCGCGCCGGTCAGGTCGAGCAGCACCGGGATCCCGGCCATCAGCGTCTCGGCGACCTCGCGGGCGTCCGCGAAGACATTGACCCGCAGGACGACGAACCGGCGCCGGGTCTCGGTCTCCGCGTCGGGCAGCGAGCGGTGGCTCACCGCGGACGGCCAGGCGTCCCGGCCCCGCAGCGGCACGACCTGGGCGAGCCCTTCCCACTGTTCATCGGTGACGTCGTAACGGCTCACCGGCTCCACCTGACCTGACTCGTACTCCATGCCTGCACCAGCCAATTCTTACGCCAAGTCACCCGTTCGGCCCAACAGCGACACACTGCGCGACCGCCCGGCATCCGCTCCCCCTGCGGCACATGTACGAATACGCCCGCTTCTTACCGCCCTCACACCGGACTCT
Source organism: Streptomyces sp. NPDC044061 (assembly GCF_056434305.1). Lineage (NCBI taxonomy): Bacteria > Bacillati > Actinomycetota > Actinomycetes > Kitasatosporales > Streptomycetaceae > Streptomyces > Streptomyces sp. NPDC044061. The sequence continues at coordinate 88,677 of NZ_JBWKFL010000008.1, forward strand.
TCACCTGCCGCCGTGCCCCGCTCACCGGCCGCCGCTACCGTCCGGTGCCGTGCACTTGGCAGAAAAACAACAGGTGACACCCGGCCGGCGGACACAGTCGGCGGTGTCCGCCGCTCCGGGAGGCCACACCGAGGACCCCCGGAGCCCCGCGCAGTGGCACCGCGTCCTGACCCTGCTGGCCGACGTGAGCCTGTTCATCGGCACACGCGCGGTGTGGACCCAGGCGGCCTCGCACCGTCTCGTCCTCGCCGGGGTCATCTCCGTCTGCTACGCCTCGATCCTGGTCAGCGGCGTACTCGCGCTGACGGTCCGCCGGGCGCGCTCACTGGCCCGCCTCGACCTCGTCGTGCTGCTCACCGCGATCACGCTCACGCTGTGCACCTGGGCGCTGAACCACGCCGGCGGCGACGAGGCCGTCCTGACCACGCAGGCCACCCGCGAACTGGTCGCCGGGCACCCGATGTACGGGCAGCCCTGGCCCTGGCTGTTCCACGGCAGGGGCGTCGCCCTGACGCCGACCATAGAGGGCGGTTACGACTTCACCTACGGCTATCCCCCGCTCACCCCGCTGCTGACGGCACCCCTGCTGTGGCTGGGCCACGGCGGCGCCCCGGCGACCGCGGCGGCGACGCTCGCGCTGATCGCCGGCGCCGTGGTGCTGTGGCGGCTGCTGCCGGTGCCGTGGCGCTCGGCGGCGACGATGCTCTGTCTGGGCTTCAGTTTCCTGCCGACGTACGCGCGCCAGGGCTACCCCGCCATTCCGGCGATGGTCCTGCTGATCCCGGTGGTGGTGGGCTGGCCGCGCATCGGCGGCGGCGGCCGGCTCGGCGCGTCGGGGATCGCGCGGGCCGCGTGCCTCGGGGCCGCGTGCGCGGCCCAGCAACTGCCGTGGTTCGTGACGCCGTTCCTGCTGGCCGGCATCTACGCCGTACGCCGTGGCGAACTGGGCGGGCGTGCGGCCGGCCTGGTGGTGCTGCGGATCCTGGGCATCGCCGCGACGACGTGGCTGCTCATCAACACGTACTTCATCGCGCACGAACCGGGCCCCTGGCTCGGTGGGATCGCCCTGCCGCTGACGCAGGGGGCGGTGCTGCACGGCCAGGGTCTGGTGGACATCTCCCTGTACTTCACGCACGGCAGCGACCGGCTCGACTGGTACGGCCACGCGAGCGTGCTGCTGGCCGCGGCCCTGCTGGCGTTGTTCGTGCTGTTCGTCCGGCGGCTGGGGCCGGCGGCGACCGTGCTGCCCTGGTGCGCCTTCTACCTGGCGACCCGTTCCCAGGACGGCTACTACCTGATGATGACCCCGCTGTGGCTCGCGGCGGCGATCACTGTGCCCCTCTCGGAGTTCGGGCGCGCCTGGCAGCCGCGCCCACGGTGGCTGACCGGCCCGCGCCGACGCCCCGCACTGGTGGGGGCGGTGCTGCTCCTGGTGCTGCCCGCGCTGGTGAGCGCGACCCTGGCGGTGTCGGGACGGCCCCCGCTGCGGATGGACGTCGCGGCGGCGCGGCGGGCCACGGCGCGGTCGCTGTCCACGCTGACGCTGCGGGTGACCAACACCGGGAGCGGCCCGCTCACCCCGCACTACATGCTCACGACGGGCCAGGGCATGAGCAGGTACTGGTCCCTCGTGCGCGGCCCGGCCACGATCCCCGCGCACTCCGCGGCGACCGTCGAACTGCGGGCGCCCTCCGGCCGGTTCCCGCTGCCCCTCAAGAAGAGCGCCCGCATCCGGCTGCGTGCCTTCACGGCGAGTCCGCAGACGCTGTCCACCCGGGACGTGCGTCCGGCCGAACTGGACCGGCGGGGCTGACCTCAGGCGGCCGCGCGCGTGAACCGGAGCGCGGCGGTCACCGTGGTCAGGCCGCGCATCATGCCCAGCTGGTTCCAGCTCACGCCGAACTGGTCGCGGTCCACCGTGAACTCGGCCTCCAGGCCGAGCGCCTCGGCCGTCGCCGAGGTCAGCCGCGCGGTGAGGGACAGCGGCCTGCTGACGCCCCGCACGGTCAGCCGGCCGGTGACCCGGACGTCGTCGCCGTCGAGGCGGTCGGCGCCGCCGACGGCGAAGGTGATCTCCGGGTGGCTGTCGGCGTCCAGGAGGTCGGCCGAGCGCAGGTGGGTGTCCCGCTTGGCGTTCCCGGTGTCCAGGGAGGCCACGTCCAGCGTCACGGTGCCGGTGGCCGAGCCGTCGGGCCGTACCTCGCCCTGACCGGTGACGGCGGCGAACGTGCCCTTGACGGTGACCAGACCCCAGAAGGTCTTGTGCCGCAGGCCCACGGCGGACGCGGTCGGGTCGAGCTGCCACAGGCCTGTTTCCACGGCGACGGTCATGGCCGTCCTCCTGATTCAGTGGTTCAAATTTGGATGACTTCGGGGACTCACGCTAACCCAATATCCAAATTTGGACAACAGGTAGACTCGAAGCCATGGCCGCCCCCGACGAACACCCCGCCGACCAGCCCCCTTGCCCCTCCGCCGCGGGCAGCGGACTACTCCCGGGCGAACTGCGGGCCTGGATGCTGCTGCTGGCCGCGACGGGCGCGGTGGAGCAGCGGCTGCGGTCGGTCGTGAAGGACTCCCTGGACGTCTCGCACGACGAGTTCCTCATCCTGTGCCTGCTGGCCGAGCAGCCGCGGGGCGGCCTGCGCATGACCCGGATCGCCGAACTCCTCGGCCGCCCCAAGACCCGGCTCACCTACCAGATCGCCTGCCTGCAGCGGGCCGGTCTGGTCACCCGCGAGTCCGTCTGCGGCGACAAGCGGGGCATCGAGGTGGCGCTCACCGACAAGGCCCGGCGGCGGCTGCGCAAGGCCTCGGGCACCCTGGCGGAGACGGTCAGGGAGGCCCTCGCCCGCTTCGTCGGCCCCGAACAGCGCGAGGCGCTGAGCGCCCTGGTGCCCGAGCTCGCCGACGAGCCGTACCAACGGTAGGAAATCGGGCTCTTGGGCATGGGGGAGGGCCAGGTCACAGCCGCAAGGAGGGAAACGTCACAAGCCTCGCCCTGCACTCGATTGAGCGCACTGCCCTAGCATCCGAGCCATGACGGTCCTGCCTGACGACGGGCTCTCACTGGCCGCCGAGTTCCCTGCCGCGACACACGAGCAGTGGCAACGCCTGGTCGAGGGTGTGCTGCGCAAGTCGGGCAAGGAAGTCTCGGGCGAGGCAGCTGAGGACGCCCTGTCCACGACGCTCGAGGACGGGCTGCGCACCCGGCCCCTCTACACCGCGCGCGACGACGCGCCCGACCCCGGCCTGCCCGGCTTCGCCCCGTATCTGCGCGGCGGCCGCCCCGAGGGCAACACCGCGGGCGGCTGGGACGTACGACAGCGGCACGCGGCGCTCGTCGACGGCGCGGTCCTGGCGGACCTGGAGAACGGCGTCACCTCGCTCTGGCTCCTGGTGGGCCAGGGCGGCATCCCGGTGTCCGACCTGCCGCGCGCCCTCGACGGCGTCTTCCTCGACCTGGCCCCGGTGGTCCTGGACGCCGGCCGTGACGTCGAGGCCGCCGCGGCCGGGCTGCTGCGGCTGTACGAGGAGAAGGGCGTCGACCCGAAGGCCGTGCGCGGCAACCTGGGCGCCGACCCGCTCGGGTACGAGGCCCGCACGGGCACCGCGCAGGACTTCGCGCCCGTCGCCGCCCTCGCCGCGCGCTGCGCCGAGCGGTACCCGAACCTGCGCGCGCTGACCGTGGACGCGCTGCCCTACCACGAGGCGGGCGGCTCGGCCGCACAGGAACTGGGCGCCTCCCTCGCCACCGGCGTGGCCTATCTGCGGGAGCTGACCGAGGCCGGCCTCACGGTCGAAGCGGCCTGCGCGCAGCTGGAGTTCCGCTACGCGGCCACCGCCGACCAGTTCCTGACCATCGCCAAGCTGCGTGCGGCGCGCCGGCTGTGGGCCCGGGTCGCCGAGGTGTCCGGCGCGCCGGGCGCGGGCGCCCAGGTGCAGCACGTGGTGACCTCGCCGGTGATGATGTCGCGCCGGGACCCGTGGGTGAACATGCTCCGCACGACGGTCGCGACGCTGGCCGCCGGGGTGGGCGGCGCCGACTCCGTCACCGTGCTGCCGTTCGACCACGCCCTGGGCCTGCCGGACGCGTTCGCCCGCCGTATCGCCCGCAACACCTCCACGATCCTGGTGGAGGAGTCCCACCTGGCCCGGGTCATCGACCCGGCGGGCGGCTCCTGGTACGTCGAGCGGCTCACCGACGAACTCGCCCGCGCCGCCTGGGAGTTCTTCCGCTCCGTCGAACGGGACGGCGGTCAGGCGGCGGTGCTGCGCTCCGGCCGGATCCGCACGGACCTGGCGACCACGTGGGCCGACCGCTCCAAGAAGCTCGCCAAGCGGCGCGAACCCATCACGGGCGTCAGCGAGTTCCCGCTCCTGTCCGAGAAGCCGGTGGAGCGCGAGCCCGCCCCCGGGCAGCCCTCCGGCGGTCTGCCCCGGGTGCGCCGCGACGAGGCTTTCGAGGAACTGCGCGCCCGCTCCGACGCCCACCTCGCGGCGACCGGCTCCCGTCCCCGGATCTTCCTGGCCACGCTGGGCTCGGCCGCCGAGCACACCGCGCGCGCGACCTTCGCGGCCAACCTCTTCCAGGCGGGCGGCATCGAGCCGGTCACCGAGGGCCGCTTCGAGGACAGCGGCGCCACCGAGGCCGTGCTCTGCTCCAGCGACGCCCTGTACGCCGAACAGGCCGAGCAGGCCGCCGAGTCGCTGCGCGCGGCAGGTGCACGGCACGTGTTCCTCGCGGGCCGCCCGGCCGACCGCCCCGGCATCGACGCCTACGTCTTCGCGGGCTGCGACGCCGTCGCCGTACTCTCCGCGACCCTCGACCGCATGGGAGTGTCCTGATGGGAATCCCCGACTTCTCCGGCATCGAGCTGGGGACGCCGGTCGCCGGCGGCAGCGCCGAGGAGTGGCGTACGGCCGTCAAGCGCGCCACCGGCAGTGAAGAGCCGCTGTGGGAGACCCCGGAGGGCATCGGGGTCAAGCCGCTGTACACCGGGCGTGACCTGGAGGGCCTGGACTTCCTGGACACGTACCCGGGCATGGCGCCGTACCTGCGCGGTCCGTACCCGACGATGTACGTCAACCAGCCCTGGACGATCCGCCAGTACGCGGGCTTCTCCACCGCCGAGGAGTCCAACGCGTTCTACCGGCGCAACCTGGCGGCGGGCCAGAAGGGTCTGTCGGTCGCCTTCGACCTGCCCACGCACCGGGGTTACGACAGCGACCACCCGCGGGTGACCGGCGACGTCGGCATGGCGGGCGTGGCCATCGACTCGATCTACGACATGCGGCAGCTGTTCGACGGGATCCCGCTGGACAAGATGACCGTGTCGATGACGATGAACGGCGCCGTGCTGCCGATCCTGGCGCTGTACATCGTGGCGGCGGAGGAACAGGGCGTACCGCCCGAGAAGCTGGCCGGAACCATTCAGAACGACATTCTGAAGGAGTTCATGGTCCGCAACACCTACATCTATCCGCCGAAGCCGTCGATGCGGATCATCTCCGACATCTTCGCGTACACCTCGCAGCGGATGCCCCGCTACAACTCCATCTCCATCTCCGGCTACCACATCCAGGAAGCCGGAGCCACGGCCGACCTGGAGCTGGCGTACACGCTCGCGGACGGTGTCGAGTACATCCGCGCCGGGCGGGAGGCCGGCCTGGACGTGGACGCGTTCGCGCCCCGGCTGTCGTTCTTCTGGGCGATCGGCATGAACTTCTTCATGGAGGTCGCCAAGCTGCGGGCCGCGCGCCTGCTGTGGGCCAAGCTGGTCTCGCAGTTCGAGCCGAAGAACTCCAAGTCCCTGTCCCTGCGCACCCATTCGCAGACCTCGGGCTGGTCGCTGACCGCGCAGGACGTCTTCAACAACGTCACGCGTACGTGCGTGGAGGCGATGGCGGCGACCCAGGGCCACACCCAGTCGCTGCACACCAACGCCCTCGACGAGGCGCTGGCGCTGCCCACCGACTTCTCGGCGCGCATCGCCCGCAACACCCAGCTGCTCATCCAGCAGGAGTCCGGCACCACCCGGGTCATCGACCCGTGGGGCGGCAGCGCGTACGTGGAGCGGCTGACGTACGACCTCGCCCGCAAGGCGTGGGCGCACATCCAGGAGGTCGAGCAGGCGGGCGGCATGGCGCAGGCCATCGACGCCGGCATCCCGAAGCTGCGCGTGGAGGAGGCTGCAGCGCGCACGCAGGCCCGCATCGACTCCGGTCGTCAGCCGGTGATCGGCGTGAACAAGTACCGGGTGGAGAACGACGAGGCGATCGAGGTCCTCAAGGTCGACAACTCCTCCGTGCGCGCCCAGCAGATCGAGAAGCTGCGGCGGCTGCGGGCGGAGCGCGACGAGCAGGCCTGCCGGGACGCGCTGGACGCGCTGACCCGGGCGGCCGACGGCGACGGCAACCTGCTCGAGCTGGCCGTGCGCGCGGCCCGCGCCAAGGCGACCGTCGGCGAGATCTCCGACGCCCTGGAGAAGGTGTACGGCCGGCACGCGAGCCAGATCCGTACGATCTCCGGCGTGTACCGCAACGAAGCAGGGGAGTCCCCGTCCGTGGACCGCACCCGTGCTCTGGTGGACGCCTTCGAGGAGGCCGAGGGGCGCCGCCCGCGCATCCTGGTCGCCAAGATGGGCCAGGACGGCCACGACCGCGGCCAGAAGGTGATCGCCACCGCCTTCGCCGACCTCGGCTTCGACGTCGACGTCGGCCCGCTGTTCCAGACGCCGGAGGAGGTCGCCCGTCAGGCGGTCGAGGCGGACGTGCACGTGGTCGGGGTGTCCTCGCTGGCCGCCGGTCACCTCACGCTGGTCCCGGCGCTGCGCGAGAAGCTCGCCGAGGAGGGCCGGGAGGACATCACCGTCGTGGTCGGCGGGGTCATCCCGCCGCAGGACGTGCCGGTGCTGCTCGAGATGGGCGCGGTGGCCGTGTTCCTGCCCGGGACGGTGATCCCGGACGCGGCGTACGACCTGGTGAAGCGGCTGTCGGCCGACCTCGGCCACGACCTGTAGAGCCCGATGGCAGCGATCGATCTCGACACGTATGTGAAGGGTGTGCTCGACGGGAAGCGGGCCCTGGTGGCACGCGCCATCACGCTCGTCGAGTCCACCCGCCCCCAGCACCGGGCGCTGGCGCAGCAGTTGCTCACGGAGCTGCTTCCGCACAGCGGCCGGGCGCGGCGGATCGGCATCAGCGGTGTGCCGGGCGTGGGCAAGTCGACCTTCATCGACGCGTTCGGCACGATGCTGACCTCGCTGGGCCACCGGGTGGCCGTCCTCGCGGTCGACCCCTCCTCGACCCGCACCGGCGGTTCGATCCTCGGCGACAAGACGAGGATGGAGCGGCTGGCGGTGGACCCGGCGGCCTTCGTGCGGCCCTCCCCCAGCGCGGGCACGCTGGGCGGGGTCGCGAAGGCCACCCGGGAGTCGATGGTGGTCATGGAGGCGGCCGGCTACGACGTGATCCTGGTCGAGACCGTCGGCGTGGGTCAGTCCGAGACCACCGTCGCGAACATGGTCGACTCCTTCCTGCTGCTGACCCTGGCCCGCACCGGCGACCAGTTGCAGGGCATCAAGAAGGGCGTCCTGGAGCTGGCCGACGTGATCGCCGTCAACAAGGCGGACGGCCCGCACGAGCGTGACGCGAAGGCCGCCGCCCGTGAACTGGCGGGCGCGCTGCGCCTGATGCACGGCAAGGACGCGTTCTGGACCCCGCCGGTGCTGAGTTGCAGCGCCCGTGAGTCGATGGGCCTGGACGTGGTGTGGGACCGGCTGGAACAGCACCGCACCCTGCTCGACTCCACCGGACGGCTCACCGCCAAGCGGCGGGACCAGCAGGTCGACTGGACCTGGTCGATGGTCCGCGACGAACTCCTGGACCGCCTGCGCAGGCACCCCGCGGTACGCGAGAGCGCGCCCGCTCTGGAACGGCGGGTCAGGGAGGGCTCGTTGACGGCGACGCTGGCGGCGGAACAGATCCTTCTGGCGTTCGAGGGCACCGAATAGGTCTTCGAGGGCGCCGTACGGCTCACGGAGTGCCGGAGCCGCCGTCGTGGCGTGGCGCGATGTGGAAGTCGAAGGCGAGCGTGCCGGGATCGAGGGCGGTGGCGCCGCCGTCGACGGTGAGGACCGCGCCGTTGACGTAGGACGCCGCCGGCGACAGCAGCCAGTCGATCGTCTCGGCGATCTCACGGGGCTCGCCGGGCCGTCCCATGGGCAGGAGCCTGGTCGCCTCCTCGTAGCCGGCCTCCACGCTCCCGTCCCGCAGGTCCGCCTCCTCGACGAAGCGGGCCATGCGCCGGTCGGCCATCTCGCTCCGGACCCAGCCGGGGCACACGACGTTGGCCCGCACACCCCGGCGCCCGTAGTCGACGGCGACCGAGCGGCACAGCTGGAGCAGGGCCGCCTTCGACGTGGCGTACGGGGCGTTGCTCGTGCCGTTGCGCAGGGCCGACACCGACGCCACGCCGACCACCGAGCCCCGGCTCTCCAACAGGTGCGGGATCGCCGCGCGCAGGAGCAGCAGCGGCCCGGTGACGTTGGTGCGCATCACCTCGTCCCAGTCCGCGAGCGACAGGTCGCCGACGGCTCCCCCGCGCCCGATGCCCGCGTTGAGCACCAGCCCGTCGAGCCGCCCGTGGGCCGCCAGCGCCGCCCGGACGAGGCCCTCGGCCGCGTCGGGGTCCCCGACGTCGGAGGGATGCGCGAGCGCCCCCGTCTCCCGCTCGATCCGCCGCAGCGGTTCGGTCCGCCGGCCGGAGACGACCACATGGTGCCCACCCTCGCGCAGCAGCCGGGCAGTGGCCTCCCCGATGCCCGTACCACCCCCGGTCACCACGACAACCCGCGTGCCCGTCACCGCAGTTCAGCCCCCTCCGTCGAGATCACACAGCGCGTCCGAGCCTAGAGCCGGGCGGGCGAGCCGCCGACGACTTCGCGCCAGTGCGCTCGTCGGCTGCCGAACATCGGGGAAAGAGCCGGAACTTATCCGCCACGTCGCAAGTTTCTACGTTGCTGTAGATATCGATGAGGCATCGCGTCGCCGCCCGGGCGCGTCGAGCCTTCTATGCGAACTTCTGGAGTTCTCATGGCCCTGTGGGACCGCATCAAGGAATCCGCGTCGACGATGCAGACCCAGCTCGTGGCGAAGAAGAACGACCTCAAGAGCGGTGCCTTCCGCGACGCGAGCATGGCGATGTGCGCCCTCGTGGCGGCCGCCGACGGCACCATCGACCCGGCCGAGCGGCAGCGCGTGGCCCAGCTGATCGCCACCAACGAGGTCCTGCAGAACTTCCCCGCCGACGACCTGCGCCGCCGCTTCGAGGACAACCTGAACAAGCTGACCGCCGACTTCGCCTTCGGCAAGGTCAGCGTCCTGCAGGAGATCGCCAAGGCGAAGAAGAAGCCCGCCGAGGCGCGTGCCGTCATCCAGATCGGCATCGTCATCGGCGGGGCGGACGGCGACTTCGACAAGACCGAGCAGGCCGTCGTCCGCGAGGCCTGCTTCACCCTCGACCTGCCGCCGCACGAGTTCGACCTCTGATCGGGGGCCCGCCGGAGGGTGGGGTGGGGTGCCGGGCGGGTGCCGGGGAGGACCGGCCCGGCACTCCGCCCCGAGACCGCTCACCCCCTCCGGCCGGTTCGGATCCGAGGCGTGTGAGCTGCGTAACACGGTGGCGGTCGCCGGTTTGCGGTGCGGGCATGCGGTGAGACGGCTGGGATGCCGTACCCCAGACCAGCATCCGCGCCCTCGCATGCGGCACGGACGACATCGGGTGCCCCCTCCGGTGCCCAGCGGGCGAAGCAGCGGGACGCGTTCTTCGACAACGCCAAGTATCTGGCGATCGTGCTGGTCGCGGTCGGTCATGCGTGGGAGCCGCTGCGCGACGGCAGCCGGACCGTCACGGCTCTCTACACGCTCGTCTACGCCTTCCACATGCCCGCGTTCATCGTGCTGGCGGGCCACTTCTCGCGCGGTTTCGAGGCGACTCCGGCACGGATCGGGCGCCTGGTCACCTCGGTCGCCGTGCCCTACGTCGTCTTCGAGACGGCGTACACGCTCTTCACCCGGTGGACCGACGACGCCCCGGACCGCCCGGTCAGCCTGCTGGACCCGCTCTATCTGACGTGGTTCCTGGCGGCACTGTTCATCTGGCGGCTGACCACCCCGATGTGGCGGCTCGTCCGGTGGCCGCTGCCGCTCGCACTCGCCGTCGCGATGCTGGCCTCCCTCTCACCGTCCATAGGCAACGACCTCGACCTGCAGCGCGTCCTGCAGTTCCTGCCCTACTTCGTCCTGGGGCTGTGCCTGGAACCGGAGCACTTCCGCCGGATACGCCGCTGGTCGGTGCGGGTGCTCGCGGTACCGGTGTTCGCGGGTGCGCTCGCGGTGGCGTACTGGGCGCAACCGCGCTCCGCCTGGTTCCTCCACCGCGACAGCGCCCAGGAGCTCGGCGCGCCCTTCTGGTACGGCCCGGTCATGACCCTGGCGACCTTCGGCTGCTCGCTGCTCCTGGTCGCCTGCTTCCTGGCCTGGGTGCCCGGGCGGAGGACGTGGTTCACCGTACTGGGCGCCGGCACCCTCTACGGTTACCTGCTGCACGGCTTCCTCGCCCAGGGCTCCAGGTTCTGGGGCTGGTACGACCCCCGCTGGGTGCACCAGCCCCTCGGCTGGATCACCGTCGCCGTCGCGGCGGCCGCGGCGGTGACCGTGCTCTGCACGCCACCGGTGCGGCGGATCTTCCGGTACGCGGTGGAGCCGAGGACGGACTGGGCCTTCCGCCGCGCGCAGGGCGCCGGGGACCGCCCCGGCTCGGCGGTCCGCGGCGTCTGACCGGCTGCCCGTCCCCGGCTCGCGCTCACCCCCCGCTCGCCTCGCCCGACCAGGTCGGCGGGGTGAACAGCACGCCCGGCAGCACCGCGTGCCGCGCGTTCCGCAGGGCGGCCCGGAACAGCGAGGCGAGATAACCGACTTGTGCCGGATGGAGCCTGTCCTGTGCCCGCGGCTCGGTCCCCGGGGGCACCAGGGCACGACGGATGCGGGACAGCTCCGCGACGATCCCCGGCGGGTCCAGCAGTGGGTCGAGGTGGACCGGCTCCCCCACCGAGAGGAGGAGTCCCCGTGCGATCAGCTCCAGTTCCGGTTCCTTCTCCACCGCCGCCCGGTAGAGCCGGGCCCGCCCGAAGGACACCAGCCGCTCCAGGTCGGCCGGTTCCAGCAGCGACCTGACGCTCAGGGCGGGGAGCCTGCTCCACAGGCCCGTCATGCTCTGTCCGCCGGCCAGCCAGGGCACCAGCATGGGATCGATGTGGACGGCCCGCAGCGCCCGTGCGCCCAGGTGGTACGCGAGATCGACGGCGAGCCTTGCCTCGTCCGGGTCGGTGGCGCCCCTCGCCGCGGTCAGCAACGTCGCCGCGACCAGCGGCAGGAGGTCCACCTCCTTCTCCTCCCAGTGCTCCTTCATGCAGAGGTCGGCCCAGTGGTCCAGCGCGTCGGCCGCCTCGGCGGACAGGTCCCCGGAGCCGCCGGCGTCGAGGTGGTCCCACGCCGCCCGCACCACACGATGGCCGGCGGCCACCTCCCCGCCGTCGTCCTCGATCAAGAGGTCCGGGTCGAGGCACAGCTTCAGGTAGTCGTCGAAGCGGGACGGCGGATTGTTCGCCGAGACGATGACTCCGGGCAGATCGGGCACGGTACCGCGCTGGTTGCGCGGCACGGTGCGCACCTGCGCCGAGCCGTCCTCGGCGTGATCGGTCAGCGCCTCCACCTCGCCGACGAGCCGCTGGTTCTCGGTGTGCTTCGACGACTTGCTGACGAAGGACACGAGCAGGTCGTTGCTCTCCAGCCGGGCCAGATACTGGTGTCGGCCGTGGGGCGCCTTGCGGATCTCGCCGCCGAGGACGACGAGACGGACCGGCTGGCCGATCCGCAGACGGCGGAAGTGGCTGAGCGCCGACGCCGAGGACGTGCAGGAGACATGCCCGCCCGCGACGACCTGGGCCCAGACGTGCCGCTTCGGCTCGACCAGGTGCTCGTGCAGCTGCCTGCCCGTCAGTTCCGCCCAGGCCGCGTGCGCCGCGGGCAGCCAGCGCAGCGCCCCCGACTCCTTCTCCTGGCACAGCAGGCCCGCCGGATTCGCGTCGCCGCCGTGCCCGTCGACCACGGCGACCGGCAGGACCGGCCGCTCGGCCTCCTGCCGGACGCGCAGTCCGCTGGCCGGCGTCCCGTCGGCCCTGCGGTGCAGCCACAGCACCCGGCCGCCGGCCCCGGGCCGCTCCGGTTCGGTCAGCGTCGCGGCCACCGTGTCGGCGGCCTCGGCGGGCAGGCCGGGTACGAGCTCGTCGAGGTGGACCGCGAGCAGGGCACCGCCCGCGCGCAGGACGAGCCGGCCGTCCGCCAGCCGCCCCACCGGCCGTGCCGGTACCTGCCACCGTGCCTCGAGCTCCGAGGGCAGCCGCGGCTGGGCCGAACGGGACACCGTCAGGGTGCCGTCCGCCCCCACCTCCTCGACGGTCACGGGGAGCGCCCCCTCGATCATGGCCAGCAGGGCCAGGACCCGTTCCGGTGCCGCCGACAGCTCCCGGCGGAGCCAGTCGTCGCCCGCCCAGCCCTCCTCGGCGAGGGCGACGGCGGCCCCGGGCACTCCGTGCACGAGGAGGACCCCGTCCGGGCCGCAGCCCAGCAGCACGGCGTCGTTGGGCTCTGGGGCGCCGGACCAGGGGGCGAGGCGGTTGTCCGGGGTGAGCCGGACCGTGCTGCCCTCGGCGTGGCGGGTCGCCGCCTCATGGGTGACCGGGTACTGCAGCTCCCGGCCGCCGCCGCCCAGACGCAGCGTGCCGGACTCCGGATCCGCCGAGCGCACCGTCAGCACCGCGGGTGCGTCGCCGAGGGCGCCGCGCAGCCCCGGCTGCCAGTCCCGCAGGACGACGCAGGCGGGCTCCGTCAGACCCCGCTGATGGGTGGTGACCCGCACCGTGTCACCGGCCCGGAACAGGTCCCAGCACAGTCCCTCCAGGGACTCCAGGGCGCCGCTCTGCAGCGTGTGCACCAGGCCGCCGGGCACCTCGGTGAGCCGGCCCGGCGACAGCTCCAGCCACAGACCGTCGGCCTCGCCCGTGCCCTCGGCGTGCCGTACCGGGCCCGCGACGGGATACCGGTGCGCGTCCTCGGCCGTGCCCCGCCGGCCGGCCGCGTCGCCGTTGCCGGTTCGGCGGTCGGTGACGGTGCGAAGGGCGGTGAGGTGGCCGGCGGGGAAGCCGAAGCGGCGGCCCTGCCCGAGCGGAAAGCGCAGGGTCGGTCCGTCGGCCGGGATCACCGGCGCCGCGCTGCCCTGGCGGTCCAGTTCCTCCCGGACCACCGACTCCGGTGTGCCGTCGGGCCAGTGTCCGGTACGGCTGTCGTGCGGCACGTCACGGGCGGCGGCGTGGCGCCGGGCGATCCAGCGGGCGCCGCGGTCGGCGAAGGAGAGCTGCGCCGGGTCGATCGGGGTCCCCGGGCGCTCCTTCGGCTGCACCGCCGGCTGTTCGCCGGAGGTCACCGGGGTCAGGCGTGCCTCGAGGGTGCCGGGGTCGACGGAGAGCCAGGCGACCGTGCTCTCCTCGGGTTCCGTGGCCTCCAGGACGAGGTCCTGCGGCCCGGTGCGCAGCCGGCCGGTCTTGGGGTGCGGGTGCCGCATCACCCGGCCGATCCCGGCGAGCGTGGCGTCCTCGGTCCCCGCCTGGCTGGGGAAGAGTTCCGCGTTGGGCAGCCCGGAGACGATGAACAGCGGCTGGTTCAGGTGGTGGGCGGCCGGCCGATGCCCGCTCAGCAGGGGATTCTTGGGGAAGACCACGGCCTCACGGCCGTCGACGGCGTAGGCGGAGTCGCTGGGCAGCGCCGCCCGGAGCCGGAAGCGGTCGTCCTCGGTGCGGGTCACGCGCACCACGGTGCCCTGCTCCATGTTCTCCGCGTTCTCCGCGTTCTCCATGTCCGACTCGGCGATGTCCGCGGGGCTCAGGGACACGTGGATGCCCGCCCGCAGCTCCAGCCGCAGTTCCGGCTCGTGCTGGGTGACCGTGGCGAAGCAGGAGGGGTTGCGCGCGGTGAGATGGCTGAGCAGCGCCTTGGCGCGCCGGGCGGGCGCCTTGGTCATGCGTCCTTCGAAGTTGCCGTCGTCCTGACGCCAGCGGCGCAGCTCGACCAGATAGGGCGTCCCCTTGAGGGCGTCCTGTCCGCCCTCCTCGTAGATGCGGCGCAGCAGGTCCTCCCGGTGCGCGAAGGTACGGCGGGTGACCCTGGCGACAAGCCGCTCCGGCGCCTCCGCCGCGCCGAGTTCCAGCGCCAGGTCGAGAGTGACGTCGTTGCGGTGCTGCTGGATCCGCTCGGCCCACATGAAGACGTGCTGTCCGGGACGGACGCCGTCCGAAGCCTTGGCGTCGATGACCGGCCGGACGTGGCGGAACTGCACCTCCCGGCCGTTGCTGCGGTCCCACCTGTCGGTGTCCAGCCTTCCGAGCACCCGGACGACGTCGGGGCCCGAGGGGTAGTGACGCAGTACCGACGCGATGCTCTGCCGGCTCAGCCGGAGCCGGGAGGTCCAGACGTCCTCCGGGCTCTCGCCCCTGCGCTCGTCGGCGCCGAACGCCCCGCTCCGGGTCTCGACGCCGAGGATCTGGACGTCGTCGGCGTCCCGGTCGAGGCGCACGGTCAGCCGGGACACGATGCCGAGACCGGCCTCCCGGCGCAGCCGGCGCTCCGCCGACCAGCGGATCGCGTGCCCGTGCAGGTGCAGCCAGAACCGGTCCTGGCCCTTCGGTTCGTCACCCCGCCGCTCCTTTTGGGTGATGGTGAGGCGGGTGATCTCGTCACCGTGGAAGACCGGGAGTTCCTTGGCTCCCCGCAGCGGACGGCCGTCCAGCTTCACGTCGCTCAGGTGGACCCGGAGGGTACGCCCGTACCCCCACTCGAAGAGCAGCCGGTCCGGCTGGGGTCGCCCGCCCCGTGAACGGTCCTGCGGTTCCAGGCCGACGAAGTACAGGGACGTCTCCGTCTCCCGGCCCTCCACGATGTTCTGGACCTCCATGAAGGTGCCCAGGCGCAGGGGCGGGACCCGGCGGAACGAGGCTGTGTAGGGAACGGAGCCCTCGGCCGGCGCGGGGGTCGGCCGCACCACGACACGAGCGTTCTTCCGGGAGTACCCGGCGCCCTCGACGTGGGGCCGCTCGTCCGGGTCCAGGGGCACCGGAGGCAGGCTGACGCGGCGCCCCGTGCCGTCGACCGGGACCGGCAGGAGCACAGCCTCCCGGTCGCCCAGTTCGGCGTTCCAGCCGGCTGCCTTCATGACCACCGGCCACGCCTTGTCGTGATCACCGTCCGTCTGCGCGCTGCGCACCTCGGTGAGGACGAAGTACCGGCGCACGTCGTAGAGCCCGGTGCGCCCCACCGGACCGAGCCGCAGCTCGACGGAGCCGACCTGCAACGCCTGGTCGGTTTCGTAGCCTCTGTCGGTGTAGCCCCAGGCCGAACGGCCGCGGCCCAGCGACACCTGGGCGCGGTGCCGATTGACGGCGTCCTTCGTGGGCCGCCCCACCTGCCTGCTGCGGTCGAGGAAGGAGGGCCCCAGGGACACCGGGGCGGACTCGAACTCGTCCTGGCCCCTTCTGCGCACCTCGTGCACGTCGGCCAGCACCCCGGGTCTGCCCTGCACCTGCCCGAGCGGAAATCGAACCCCCGACGCGTTCTCGGCGGTTCCCAGAAAGGTGTGGTTGCGTTCCCGCTTCTTGTTCAGCTCCCACAGGCAACGGGCGAAGACCCGGCGGCGGCGCACGGTGAAGGCCCAGTACCGGCCCGTGCGGTACGCCATGACCTGGTCCCCGCTGGAACGTCCGGGCTCGGGGAAGGCCTCCCAGGGGATGTGGACGTCGAGGACGTGGTCACCCACCCTCAGCCACACCTGCGGCGTCTGGCCCGAGTGCGACGGCGGGGCCGTCAGCAGCACACCGTCGAGGTGGTGCGCGCCCGCGAGCAGCGCGCCGACCTCGGTGGCCGTCCGGTCGGGCAGCTGAGCCAGCAGGTCGTCGGTGGAGACCGGCTGTCCGACGTCGCGGGGGTGGACCGCCGGGGTGTGGCGGTCGGCCCAGGTGACCCTGGTGACGATCGCGGTCCGGCCCCTGACCGCGCGCTGCCAGTCGTCCGTGTCCCGGGCGGGCCGCAGCATCACGGACTCCGCCTCTACGGCCACCAGCACGTTCCCGTCGAGGGTCCAGGCGTTGTACGTACCGTTGCGCGGCGGTGTCTTGACCCCGCCGCGCAGCCGGACGACGTCACCGTTCCTCAGGTCGTGCAGCCGCTGGAACGCCTCCAGTGTGGCCTGCTGCGCGTTGAGGTGGGGGTTGTCCTGTGCCTTGACCTGTGCCGTGCGCAGTCCGCTCTCGTCCCAGCCGGTCACCGCCTGCTCGACGGAGTCCGCCAGATGCGGCGGCATGTCGGTGACGACGACGTCCGGGAACCCGGGGATGCCGTGCTCCACACGCCATCCCCCGTCCTTCCTGACCACCTGGACGGTGTCCGCGAGGCACAGGTCGCGCCACCGCAGGTTCCGGGTGTCGAGGCCGCCCACCGCCTCGAAGCACTCGGTCTCCGGCAGATCGGCCGGTGGCTCGGTGATCAGGGTCAGACAGGGCGGGTGGTCGTCGTCCGCCTCGGTGACGCGCACCCAGCAGCGGAGTCCGGCGGGATCCTGTGCCTCGGCGATCTCGTCGTGCAGCCGTGCCGCGGACTCCGGATCCCAGCAGCGGTCCGGAAGGAGGTAGGTGTGTCCCGGTCGCAGGCCGAACCGCCAGGCCCCGGGTTCCGCGTCGGTCTGCTCCATCAGGGTCAGGACCGCCACCGTCTTGTCCCCGTAGGGGAGTTCGGCGGCCAGGAACTCGGTGAAGCCGCGGTCGACCGGGTGCCAGCCGTGCTCCTCGTACCGGGCCACGGTCTCGACGACGCGGTCGGGCCTCGCGCCGGTCGCGGCGAATCCCCTGGTGAGGTCCGGGTCCCAGGCGGACAGCGGTCCGGAGTCCTCCTCGGTGCCGGCAGGCGCGTCCGCGAGGACCACGCCCGCCATCCCCTTCCCCGGCCGCAGGGTGACCCGTACCCGCCGTACGTCACCCACCCGCTGCGTCACGGGGAGCTTCTGGGGCACTCCCTTGGCCTCGATGCCGTCGTACCGGTCATATCCGAGCTGGAACCGGACCGGGTCGCCGACCTCGGCACCTTCGTAGGGGTAGGCCTCCAGCGGCTCCCCGAGACCGCAGTTGACCAGCAGCCGGCCCTCGTCCCCGGTCCGCCCGCTCACCACTCCGACGACACTCGGGTACAGCCCGCCGCGCGCCCTCTTGACGACTTCGTCGCGCCGGCCGGGCTCCCGGTACAGGTCGAAGGTCTCCGGCTGGTCCAGTTCGACCGGCAGGTGGTGGAACACCGCCTCGTCCCGGCTCTGGTAGGCGAACTGGGCCACGACCGTGCGGAGGTCCGGGGCCCTGCCCTTGCGCGCGGCTCCGGCCAGGTGCCGCTCGGAGGTGCCCAGCGGCACCGTCTGCGACCGGAGGGCGGAGGTGAGGACCGAATTCTCCCAGGACCGCTCGACGAACTCGCGGTTCTCCCGGCTGTCCCCGGTGGCGTCCCGCGTCAGGGTCCTGACCAGCCAGTCGAGCTGACGCCCGAGCGACTGCTCGGTCTCCCGGTACATGGCCCGCTCCCACACGTCCTGCGTGCCCCGGTCCACCCCGGCCTGGCCCAGCCGGCCGTCGTAGGACAGGCTGAGCAGGCGGGTGCGCAGGGTGGTGGCGACCCGGGACGGCAGCCGCGGCCCGACCAGCCGGTTGAAGAGCAGTCGCTGGTCGGTGGGGGTGCGCAGACCGAACTCCGTGAAGACGTCCAGCAGTTTGCGCAGTACCCGGACGTCGTGCTCGCTGTCGTCCCGGATCACGTCGAAGATCTGCAGCATGTACCAGCGGGTCAGCCGCGCGAATTCCTTGGTCGCGCGGACCTGGTCCATCCGGTCCACCCACTTGTCGACGAGGTCGCCGAGCGCCCCGTCCGGCAGGCTGTCCCGGGGCTGCTCCAACGCCCGCAGCAGCCGGACCGAGGCTCCCGCGAGCGCGTGCGCGGCGCCGTTGATCCGGGCCTTGCGGACCCACTCGTCGAAGCTGTTCAGGTCCTGGGGGGTCTCCAGGTCGCTCGGGTCCATGAGCAGGATCTCGTGGAAGGTCTGCGGTCTGCGCCCCATGTCACGGTTGTGCGCCATGCGGTCGCCCGTCACGTCCCGCTCGAGGAGCAGCCGCAGCAGCAACAGCGCGTTGCCCAGGTTCTGGCGATGGGCCCAGGGGTGGAGCCGGCGCGCGGCCTGGCTGAGCACCTGCTCGACGATCGCTGGTTCGCCGTCGAACCAGCGGCTCTGCGGGGTGCGGTCCTGCGGCCCGCTGGCCCCCGAGAGCGCGTCCAGCACGGCCCGCACCAGCACGTTGAGGGCTCCCCCGTCCTGGTGGAGCAGTTGGGACTGGCGGTAGAAGCGCTGGGCGGGGTCCCGCAGCGCCTCGGGGTCCGCGCCGGCGACGGCGCGCTGGGCGAACACCTCGGGATGCAGCTCCGGATACACCCCGCGCAGGGCGTACATCCCCGTCCGGTAGGCGGAGAAGGCGAGTGGTACGAGCGCGGGCGGGACCGGGGAGTCCTTGTGCTGTTCGTCGCCGTGGGTGACGTCCCGCATGTGCTGCCCGAGCTTCCCCTCGGTGAGGACCTCGGTGCCGTGCATCACCAGATCGGCCAGGAAACGGGCCTCCTCGCCGCCGTGCCGCATCAGCCTGACCGCCGTGCGCAGCGACGACAGCAACCGCAGCAGCACCACCTGGTCGTGCACCGCGGGGAAGCGGTCGGCGCCGCGTGCGGCGTCCCGGCCGATCCGTGCCCGGTCCACCCAGGGCGAGAAGGCCCAGGCGGACAGACCCGGGAGCTTGGGAGCGGCGGAGTGGCCCGTCCTGATCACCTGCGCGGCGGCCCCGCCCTTCTCCTGCGCGGGCTTCACCGGACCGGTCCGCAGCTGCCACAGGTCCGTGAGCTGACGCGCCCAGGCGCCGCGTTCCTTGTCCTCGACCGGACCGCTGAACCACACCGGGTAGCGGGGCTGACCGCCGGGCGCGCCCCACCGGTTGGCCAGGACGGCGGCGGCCGCGGTCGGGTGCACCCGGGCCGCGAGGTCCCAGAGCGCCTGCTGCCACAGGACCACGGACAGGGCGGGCGGGGGCCTGTCGCCAGGCAGGCCGAGCCGGTCCAGGACGCGCTCCGCCGGTGTCCTGGGCCGGACGTCGCCGCGCAGCTTGTGCAGCCGGCGCAGCCCGTTGAGGGTGACGGCGTCGCTGTCCAGATCGGTCACGGCGGCTTCGGCGTCCCGCCCGGTGCCGAGGTGCAGCAGGCGTGCCGCGGCCGCCATCAGGTCCGGCTCCAGGTCGACCCAGCCGACAGCGGGTCCGCACAGTGCCTTCAGCAGCCGGTTCCGTTCGGTCCGGCCGGAGGCGACGTCACCGAGGGCGCGCAGGGCGAGCAGGAACGGCAGGCGTCCGTACTCGTGGTCCAGGGCCCGGCGGGTGAGCTCCTCGAGCGGCGAACCCTCGCTGCGCAGCTCCGCGTTGATGTTCTCGGCCGCGTCGGGGTGCTCGGCCAGGTGAGCGGTCGCGGCCAGCAGGAGGGTCTCCTGCGGATAGTGGGTGAGCTCGCGGAACGGCTCGTCGGTGGTCCGGGGGGTGGCGTGGCTGCTCCAGGTCTTCGCGGCGTGGCGCAACCGCGCGCTCGCCCGGGACGGGCTCTCCTCCGCGCAGGTCCGGAACACGGTGGTGAGGGCCTCGGCGACCTCGCGGCTGCCCGCCGTGTGGGCCGCCGTCCTGAGCAGGTGCTCCATGCAGAGGTCCGCGCTCTCACCCCTGCCGGTGGCCAGCCGCAGCAGCCGGGGCGCGACGTGCAGGGCGGTCCAGGGCTCGCAGTCCTCCAGGGCGTCCAGGGCGTCCGGAACCGCGTCGTCCAGGTCGGCGGGCGCGTCCAGCACGTCCAGCACGGCCAGGTAGGCGTGGGCCGCGTGCGGCGTGTCGCGCATCGCGGAGCAGAAGTACCAGTCCTCGATCATCGTGTTGCCCTGTCCATCGCAGCGGATTGTTGGAGCGTGGTCGGCGCGCGGCCCACCGCTTCCCTGATGTGTTCGGCCTGCCGGGCGGCCTCGAAGCCGGCCGGTGGCGGCTCCGTCCGGACCAGCCCGAGTGCGTGGCGTTCCGTCTCCGGCGTCTGGAGGAGCCAGTGCACGGCCGGGCGGTCCAGGTCGGCGGCCCGCAGAAGCGGCCACGGAGCCGTGGTGGCCCGCAGCCGGCCCAGCACCTTGCCGATCTTCACGGGAAGTCCCGCGCGGACCGCGGCCGGAGCGCTGTCGGGGTGATCGGACAGCCAGCCCGCGAGGCGGTCCTCGTCGGGTCGCTCGTCGGCCCACACGTCCCGGTACTGGCGCACCAGGCGCCGGACCGGAGGGGACAGGAGCGGGTCGTCCCAGGCGCGCAGGTCGGCGTCGAGGAGCGGCAGCCGCACCTTCAGGATCGCCAGGGCGATCGTGTCGGCCCGCTCCGAGTCGACGCCGAGGGGCAGGTCGCCGGGGCGGGGCACCGGCCGGGCCGGGCCGAGCGCCTGGATCCAGGCGCGGATGTCCGCGTCGTAGTCGGCGGCGACCGTGAGGGACGCGGGACGGCCGGGCAGCCCCTCGCCGGCCGCCAGGCGCTCCAGTTCGCGCACGAACCGCGCCGGGTCCTGGCGGCGCAGCGCGCGCAACTCCCGTTCGGTGGTGGGGCGCTCGCCGTCGTCGTCAGCGGCATCCGCCTCCGGGCCCCGGGCCCGGTACCGCGCGCCCGGGCGGTGGCGGCTCAGTGCGGTGACCGGGGTTTTGAGGCGGGCTTCCAGGTCCTTCCGGACGGCGGACAGGGTGGTGAGGCCGTCGGCCTCCAGGTCCGACTCGGGTCCTTCGAGCACGACGACGAACGGCCGGGCCAGGAGTCCGTGCTCGTCGGTGAGGCGCTCCAGCCACGAGTCGAGCGTGCGGCTCCAGGCGGGATCGCTTGGCATGCGCAGGTGGGTGCGCAGGACCCAGCCGTCGACGGCCTGACGCTTGGACGACGCGTCCTTTGCGTCGTCTTCTCTTGCAGTCCGGGACTTGGGGGCGAGCCAGTCGAACTTGCGGCGGAAGTCCTTCCACTCGTTCTCGGTACGGGTCGCGCCCAGCTCCCATGAGGCTATCTGCCTCGGCGGTTCTCGCAGGTCGGTGGCGAACCACTGGCGAGCGGGCAGCTCGGCCTGCTTCAGTGACAGGTCGAGCGCCCGCTCCGCGCGGTTCAGGTCCTGCGCGAGGTCGTGGCCGGGACCGTCGAGCAGGACACCGGCGAACGGCCGTCGCTCCAGCACCCAGACGGTGTCGAGCTGCACCCGCCGGCCTTCGGTTCCCCACGTGTGCTCGGTGGTCCCGCGGGCCGGGACGACCGGATAGGCCCGCAGCGGACCGAGCACCGGGGCGGCCGGGGCGTCGCGCAGGCGCAGTCCGTTGCGTGCGGTGTACAGGGCGGGGACGCCCAGATGCCCGACGATGTCGGAGGTCCGGGTGATCGCGCGCAGCCCTTCGGACATCGCGGCGTGGATCTCGCCGTCTCGTGTCAGCCCGGTGACGAGGCCGACCAGGAACTCCTGCCCGATCTCCTGCTCGACCGGTGCCTGCATGGCGACGACCGCGGGGATTCCCGAGGCCACGAGGTGGTCCGCGGTGCTGCCCCAGCCCTGGAAGCCGTCGCCGAGCCCGGCGGTGTCACAGGACACCAGAACGACGAGCTGGGTACCCGTCAGCAGCTTGGCCAGGTCAGCAGCCCGGAGGTAGTCCGGCTCCGGGGATCCGTGCAGCACGATGCCGCAGTCGCGACCGTGTTCCGCGGCTGGATCATGCCACCCGTGGGCGATGACGCACACGACGTGGGCGGTCGTCTCCAACTGCTCCATGAGCTGCTCGCGGGTGGCCACCGCCAGCAGATCTGTCTGACCGACCCGCTTCAGCAGTGCCTCGGCCACCGTCGCGGCTTCCAGGGACCAGTCGATCTCGTCGTCCGCGTGGGGACCGGCCTGTTCCTCGGGCCTCGGCCGTACGGCACCGGGACCCTCCAGGGCGTTCGCCGCCGAGGCCACGAGCGAGCGCAGCGGTGCCTTCTTCGCGGGGGTGACGTCGTGCTCCGACACTCGGGAGAGGACGCACCGTTCCGGGTTGCCGACCAGCTGGGCCTGTCTGCCGGAACCCACGGGAGCCGAGACCGACTCGGGTAACTTCGTCCGGGTCAGTTCCCAGGGCAGGGCGGCGAACCTCGGGTCGACGCAGTGAATCCGCACGTGCAAGAGGACTTCGGCCTGCAAGGCGTCGAGGTAGGCCTGTTGGAGCGCCTTCTCGACGTCCGGAGGCAACAGCAGCGTGCGCAGGGCCCGACCGATCTTCTGGCTGCCGACGTCCTCCCTGAAGTCGGCCGTCAGCCTGCCGATGTTCGTGCCCTCGCCGTCCCCCGAGGCCGGTCCCTGACGTCCACTCAACGTGACCGTCGCGGTCCAGTGCTCGGTTCCCTTCGCGTCGTTCGTCACTCTGGTGTCACTGAGCGTCAGATCGACGACGTGCGCTTCAGCCACTGCGTGATACCCCCGTGTTCGTACCGCACTCCCTCACCCCGCGAGGAGCAACACCACTGCTTCCACGGCCAGCACGGCGGCGGCAAGCTGCCACTGGAGCCTGCGCAGCCGATCCCTCAGGAGGACCGGCGGCCGCGTGGCCGGGGTGCCGCCCGTGGGCGCCGCGTCCGCGGGCTGGGAGGCGTGCGCCACGGCCAGCCACGCGATCTCGCGTGCGGGGATCGCGAGACGGACGAAGAGGGTCGGCCAGGGTTGGTCGGCCGTCGTCTCCGACTCGCGCAACATCTCGACGTTCTTGAGGACCAGTTCCCGCCGGTCCACCTCGGGATGGGTGTTCATGGTGTGGAAGAACCCCGACACACGGTATCCACCACTCTTCAGCGCGACCACCAGTTTGAGGCGTTTGCCCGCTGGGACTTCGTTGTACAGCAGTTCGTACCAGATGTCGTCGAAGCCCTGGATGCCGCCGCTCGTCGGGGGGCGGATCAGCCCGACGGCGAGGAGCGCCAGCGCGGTGGCGGTGAAGAGTTCCGCCGCGAGGCCGATCGCGGTGAGTTCGGGATGGGCCGTGACGTAGCGGGCCGAGTGGGCCAGCAGTCCGGTGGGGCTCGGCAGGCTTCGCGGCCGCAGTTCACGCAGGGCGACCAGGAACGCGGTCGCGGTGGCCGTGGTCAGCGCACCCACCAGCACCACCCGGGCGGTCTCCACGAACGGGCTCTCGACGCGCGTGGGGGTCCGCCGGCGCAGGCTCAGCTCGAAGGCGAGTCCCGGCACCACGAAGACCATGAAGACCAGGACCGCCGTGAAGGACGTGGGCAAGTCCGAGGTCACCCCGCGGAGTCGCCGGGCTGCTGCGCCGGCTGCGGAGCGGGCGTGGCCGCGGCGGGGGCCGGCGCTCCGAGCTCGAACCGCGGCGAGGCCTCGTCGTGCTGCGGGTCGTCCGTGGTGGCTTCCGCACGCACGACGCCGTAGTGGTCCTGGGACCGGTCGTCGGACAGCCGGGTCGGCCGCGGGGGCACCCCGGGCGGCAGTTCGTCGTCCTCGTACGCTTCGTGGAAGGGGTCTGCGTCGGGCATTGTTTCCTCACTGCGTCGGGAGGATCCTACGGCCAAATCGCTCCAGCCCATGGCCTGTTGAGCGAGGAACCAACATATCCCCACCACCGCGTCGAGGCGAAGGCTGTTCGTGTTCCCGCCCGCGAGCCGGAAGGGACAGCCCCGCCCGTCGCCATGCCCCACCGCGGCCCGGACCCCCGTCGGCGCCCCTCACCCCATGGCCCACGAACAGGTCGGCATCGTCGACGCCGAGGTGGTCGCCGACCGGCTCCAGGGTGCCGCCCGTACAATTTGACTCCGAACGATCGCGGAGTCCGAGCCCGCGGTCCGGCGACGACGGGAGGGGAGACCGTGCCGAACCAGCGGTCCATCAGCGAGGCGGAGAAGCTCGCCGAGGCGAAGCTCGGTGGCATCTCGCTGCGCCGGGAGCAGATGGCCGCGGTGGCCAACATCTACCGGGCCGCGTCCGCGGTGCGCCAGCACCTGGAGAACTCCGTGCTGCGCGGCTCGGACCTGACCTGGACCGCCTTCGTGGTGCTGTGGGTCGTATGGGTGTGGGGCGAGACCGAGACCCGGCACGTGGCCGAGGAGGCGGGGATATCCAAGGGCACGCTGACCGGGGTCTCCCGCACGCTGGAGTCGCGCGGTCTGCTGCGGCGCACCGGCCATCCCACCGACGGGCGGCTCGTGCTGCTGGCCCTCACCGAGGAGGGCGAGGAGTTCATGTGCCGGGTGTTCCCGGCCTTCAACGAGGAGGAGGCCTTCGTCACCGCCCGGCTGAGCGACGCGGAGTGCCGCAGCCTCGCCGACGGGCTGCGCCGCGTGGTGCTCCAGGTCGAGGAGGAGGGCGAGGACCGGCGCAGGTCGCTGCTGAACGGCGAGGACCCGACACCCCGCCGCAGCGGCCGCCGCGCCAGGAAGTAGCCCGGGCGGCCGGGCCCCCGGAGCGGCGGCCGCCGCGTGCGGCGGCGCCTCGTCTCACACAGGCTCGCGCGCGGCCAGCACCAGGGCGCCGAAGAGGCTCTGCTGGGCCGGGTCCTCGTGCGCCGTGTCCTCCGGATGCCACTGCACGGCCAGCAGCCGGCCGCCGTCGCCGGTGCGTTCGACGCCCTCCACGGTCCCGTCCGCGGCCCGGGCGGTGACCGTCAGCCCCTCCCCCAGCCGGTCCACGTGCTGGTGGTGGTAGCAGGACGCCTCCGCCTTGTCGGCGCCGGTGATCCGGGACAGAGCCGAGCCGGGGGCGAAGGAGACGGGGTGCCGGACGTGGCGGTGCTCGCGCTCGGGTCCGCCCATGTCCTGGTGCAGCGTCCCGCCCAGGACCGTGTTGACCACCTGCAGACCACGGCAGACCGCCAGCAGCGGCAGTCCGCTGTCGAGTGCCTGGCGGGCGAGTTCCAGGTCGAAGGCGTCCTGCTCGTCGTCGACGTCGTAGACGGCCGCATGGGTGTGGGCCGCCCCGTAGCGGTGGGGGGCGAGGTCGCCGCCGCCCGGGAGCAGGAGGCCGTCGAAGCGGGCGAGGCGGCCGGCGACCTCGGCGGGGTCGGCCGTGCCGCCGGGAGCGTGCGGGTGGAGGGTGACGGGCTCGCCGCCGGCCCGCCACACGGCCTCGATCAGGGCGCGGGCGTTGACCTCCGCCGCATAGCGCAGGGCCGAGGTGGTGGCGGAGAAGCGGGCGGGTACGGCGATCAGCGGGCGGTGGGTCACAGCTGGATCCAGGTGGTCTTCAGTTCGGTGTACTTCTCCAGGGCGTGCACGGACTTGTCGCGTCCGTTGCCGGACTGCTTCATGCCGCCGAAGGGCACGGTGAGGTCGCCCTCCTCGTAGCAGTTGACCCACACCGTGCCGGCCCTGAGGGCTCGGGAGACCCGGTGCGCGGTGGACAGGTCGGACGTCCACAGCGCGGCCGCGAGACCGTACTCGGTGGCGTTGGCGAGGGCGACGGCCTCGTCGAGGTCGTCGAAGGTGAGGACCGAGAGGACGGGTCCGAAGATCTCCTCGCGCGCCAGTCCGCTGTCCGGGGCGACCCGGTCGAAGACGGTGGGTTCGAGGTAGACGCCGCCGGTCTCGGTGCGGGTGCGGCTTCCTCCGGTGCGCAGGCGGGCGCCGTCGTCCGTTCCGGTGCGGACGTGGTCCAGCACCCGGTCGAGGTGCTGCTCGCCGACCAGGGCGCCCATCTCGGTCGCGGGGTCGAGCGGGTCGCCCACGCGCAGGGCGCGGGCGCGTTCCACGACGGCCGCGGTGACCTGTTCGGCGATGGAGGAGTGCACCAGCAGCCGGGAGGGCGCGGTGCACATCTCCCCCTGGTTGAAGAAGATGCCCCAGGCGGCGGTCGCCGCGGCCTTGTCCAGGTCGGGGGCGTCGGGCAGGACGATGTTGGGCGACTTGCCGCCCAGCTCCAGCCAGACGCGTTTGAGGTTGGAGTCGGCGGAGTAGCGCAGGAAGTGGCGGCCGACGGCGGTGGAGCCGGTGAAGGCCAGGACGTCGACGTCGGGGTGCAGGCCGAGGGCCCGGCCGGCCACCGGGCCGTTGCCGTTGACGACGTTGAGCACGCCCGGGGGCAGGCCGGCCTCCAGGGCGAGGCGGCCGAGGAGCAGCGCCGACAGCGGCGAGTTCTCCGAGGGCTTGAGGACGACCGTGCAGCCGGCGGCCAGGGCGGGGGCGATCTTCCAGCCGGCGAGTGTCAGGGGGAAGTTCCAGGGCACGACGGCGCCCACGACGCCGGCCGGTTCCCGGGTGACCAGGGCGAGTGCGTCGGGTGCGGTGTGCGGGGACTCGTCGGTGAGCTTGTCGGCGAGCTGGCCGTACCAGCGGAAGGTGTTGATGACGGCCCGGAGTTCGATGTCGTGGGCGTCGGTGATGGGCTTGCCCATCTCCAGGCTGACGGTGAGCGCCAGCTCGGACCTGTGTTCGTCGAGGAGTTCGGCGAGACGGAGCAGGACCCGGCCGCGGTCGGCGGGTGCCAGCCGTGGCCAGGGGCCGTGGTCGAAGGCGCGGCGCGCGGCCGCCACGGCGGCGTCGATCTCGGCGGCGCCGGCGTCGGCGACCTCCGTCAGCACCTGGCCGTCGCGGGGCGCGACCACGGAGAACGTGCTGCCGCCGCCGGCTTCCTCGGCGCCGTCGATGAGGTGGGTGCGGGGCGGTTCGAGCGCCTTGGCCCGGCGGAGCCACTCGTCGTGGGTCGCAGCGGTGGCAGCGGTGGCAGCGGTCATGCGGTCCTCCAGACCACGTCGGTGAATCAGCGGAATGAAATGCGGTGTGCCCGCTCGGGCCCGCCCTGCCGGGCGTGCTCCGGCGGACGGGGCCGATCAGACGGTGCCGAACCTCCCCGGGGCGGTTCGGCGATCAGGACCGAGCAGGCGGTCCCTGGCGCCGTGCGCCGACCACGGGTGCCGTCCGGCGAACGGGGCCGGTCCACCTCGCCCCGGGTGCGGCTTCGGCGAACCCGGCCCGTCCTTCTCGCCCCGGGTGCGGCTTCGGCGAACCCGGCCGGTCGACCTCGCCCCCCGGGGAGCACTTTCGGCGAACCGGACCGGCCGGTCCGGCCCACGGTGCGGCTTCGCCGAGCCAGGCCCCGCACCCAGCACGACTCCGGCGAACCCGGACCAGCCGACCGGGCTCCAGGCGCCGCTCCGGCGCAAACCGGGAGCAGCCGACCGAACCTCCAGGCACCACCCAGCGAACCGACCAGCCGACCGGACCCCGGGTGCGACTCCGGCAAACCGGACTGGGGGACCCGCCCCAGGGTGCGGCTCCGCCGAGCCACAGCAAGCCCCGCACCCAGCACGACTCCGGCGAACCCGGACCAGCCGACCGGACCCGGCGCCACTCCGGACAACCGGGCCAGCCGACGGGGCCCAGGCACCGCCCGGCGAACCCGCCCAGCCGACCGGACCCGGGCGCCACTCCGGACAACCGGGCCGGCCGGACTCTCCCCAAGGTGCCGCTTCGCCGAACCACACCAGGCCCCGCACCCAGCACGACTCCGGCAGACCCGGACCAGCCGACCGGGCAACCGGGCCGGCCGACCGGACCCCAGGCGCCGCCCGGCGAACCCGACCGGCCGACCGAGCGCCGGCTGCGGCTCCGGCGAACCGAGCCCGTCCGCCGCCCCCGGAGGGTCCCGTCACCCGGTCCCGGACTGCACGCGCCGTCGGCGGATGCGTTCGTTGGCCACGCCAAGGGCCAGTACGACGGGTACGGAGAGGACGAGCCACACGGCCGTGCTCACCTCGCCGCCGATGAGAGTGGTGAAGTTGGCCAGGATGACCCAGATGGCGGCCGCCAGACCCAGCGCGCCCAGCACAGGGGCGATCAGGGTGTTCCACAGCCGGGCGTCCACGCGCCGGCGGCGGAAGAAGACGACGACCGAGACCGAGGTCAGCAGATACAGCAGCATCATCGCCAGGACGGCGAGACCGCTGAACCACGAGAACAGCGTGAGCACCGGGTCCTTGCCGGCCAGCGCGAACGGCACGATCAGCAGGACGGCGATCACGGTCTGCGCGCAGCCCGCGATCCACGGGGCGTGCCGGTCGTTGAGCCGGCACAGCCGGGTGGGCAGCTGACCGTCACGGCCGAGGGAGAACAGGTAGCGGTTGGCGGAGTTGTGGAAGGTGAGGATGCCGGCGAACAGGGAGGTGGCCAGGAGGATCGGCAGGACGTCCCCGACCCAGCCGCCGAACAGGGCCGCTATGGGCGCGAAGACGAAGCCGGCGGAGTCGCCGCTCGCCAGGGCCTTGCCGGCGGCTCCCGGCGCCTTCGAGGCGCCGTAGGCCGAGATCAGCATCCAGGAGGTGAGGGCGAAGAACGCGGTCACCACGACCACCGACAGATAGGTGGCCCGCGGCACGGTCTTCTTCGGCTCCCTGGCCTCCTCGCCGTAGATGGCGGTGGCCTCGAAGCCGAACATCGACGCCACGGCGAACATTACGGCGACACCCGGCGCGCCCTGCAGGGCAGCCGACGGGGAGAAGCTGTCGGCCACGCCCAGCCCCTCGGGACCGCCCCCCTTGAACAGGGTCACCAGGCCGAAGATCAGCAGGATGCTGAACTCGGCGAGCACGAACACGGCCAGGACCCGGGCGCCCATCTCGATCCCCGCGGCCCCCAGCGCCTGCACCACTGCCATGGTGACCAGCGTGTACAGCCACCACGGCAGGTGGACACCGGTGTGGTCGGCGACGAGTGCGCTGACGATGGAGCCGTACAGGCCGTACATCGCCGCCTGGATCACGCAGTAGGCGAACAGGGCGACGCTCGCGCTGCCCGCGCCCGCGGTCCGGCCCAGGCCCTTACCGATGTACGTGTAGAAGGCGCCGGCGTCCACGACATGCCGCCCCATGGCGACGAAACCGACGGAGAAGAGGAGGATCACGGCGCCGGCCAGCACATAGGCGGCCGGGGTGCCCGATCCGTTGCCGATGGCCACCGAGATCGGGGCCGCGCCGGCGATACCCGTCAGCGGGGCCTGACCGGACAGTACGAAGAAGAGGATGCCCAGAACACCCAGGGCGTTGGGTTTGAGTGTGGCTGCAGTGGGGGCGTCCCGCACGGTCCGCTCGGCGGAGGCCGTCTGACTGTCCACTCGGATCACCTGCCAGAGAAGGGAAGGATCGTTTCAGGCCAAACGAGTTGCCTCATCGTGGGGCGGAATTATCCGTTTGACAAGGGCTGGGGGGCAGGAAATTCCATTGCGCGGCAAATCCATGCGATGGCGTGACCCGGCACCGCCTCCGCTCACCCTCCGCCCACCTGCGCGGACGGCTCGACGAGAAGCGCGGTCAGCTCCCGGACGAGTCCCCGGCCAGCCCTTCCAGCAGGTTCCTCAGCTCGCTCAGCGCCTCTTCGGTGACCTCGCGCTCACCGAAGACCAGCTGGTGCAGTACCAGGCCCTCCAGGGCCGCGAAGACGAGCCGGTACCTGCCGCGGCTCACCTCGCCGGGCAGAATGCGGGACAGCTCACGCCGCGTGGCCTCGAAGTACTCCTCGTACAGGTTCCGCAGGTGCCGCAGCAGCTCCGGCCTGCGCCGTGCCTCCAGGAGCAGCTCGTACTGGAACGCCTGCAGATCGGGACCGGTCTCCACCATGGTCGCGATGCCGGTGGCGAAGTCGGCCGGGCTGCCGGTGCCGATGTCGAGCGCGCTGCTGTTCAGCGAGGTGCGGATGGCGTGGGTGACGGCCTCTTCGATCAGCGCGTCGCGCGATCCGAAGTGGTGCACGACGAGCCCGTGGGTGACGCCCGCCTCCTCCGCGACGGCCCGGTAGGTGAGCTTGCGCAGCCCGCCGCGGGCCACCACGCGGATGGCGGCGTCCAGCAGGGCGACCCGGCCCGTCCCGTAGTGGCTCACCCGCTTGCGGGTACGGCGCTCGCCGGTGGGCTCGACGGACTCGGTCATGCCGCCGACCCTACCGGCGCCGCCCCGGTCATCGCTTCGGCGGCCTGATGCCGCGGAACTCCCAGTCGCCGCCGAGGGCGGTGGACAGCACCTCCTCGGACTCGGTCGGCTGCGCGCCGACGTCGGTCCGGACGGCGGTGGGACCGGTGACGATGTGGTTGGTGAGCCGGCCCAGGCCCTCGACCTCGACCTCGACGACGTCGCCCGGCTGGACGGGCCGGGAGTTGGCCGGGGTGCCGGACAGCAGGACGTCACCGGGGTACAGGGTGATGGTGCGGGCGATGTCGGCGACGAGGTAGTGCATGTCCCAGGTCATCTCGTCGGTGGAGCCGTCCTGGACGACCTCGCCGTTGACGTAGGTGCGCAGCCGCTTGCCGTGGAAGTCCCAGTCGGTGACCAGACCGGGGCCGAGCGGGCACAGGGTGTCGGAACCCTTGACCCGGAGCATGGAACCGGCGTCGGTGTCGCGGAAGTCGTGCAGGCCGTAGTCGTTGGCGATCGTGTAGCCGGCGATGTACTCCCCCGCCTCGGCCGGGGCGATGTTGCGGGCCGTCCTCCCGATCACGATGGCGACCTCGCCCTCGTAGTTGAGCCACTTGCAGCCCTCGGGGCGGACGATCGCGCCCTTGTGGCTGTTCAGCGCGGACGTCGGCTTGTGGAAGTAGGTCGGGGTGCCGGGCAGGCCGATCTGGAACTCGTCGACCCGGCTGCGGTGGTTGAGGTGGACGGCGATCACCTTGGAGGGGACGACCGGGGGCAGGTGGTGGGCGTCCTCCGTCTTGACGCGGCGGCCGTCGCCGGCGACGAGCTCGTCCCCGTCGACGGTGACCTGGACGGCGGCGCCGTCGAGGAGGATGCGGCGGTACTCGGGCATGGCAGAGCTCCTAGATTCGGCTGTGCGGGGTGCGCGGGGACTTCGTGAGACCGGTGCCGGTCCAGCCGTCGGCGGGACGGTCGAACCAGAGATGGACCTGACCGGTGCCGACGGAGTTCTCGTACTCTCCGTACTGCCGGGCCCTGGCGGCGCACGCCTGCTCGCCCAGGGCGCCGGCCATCATCAGGTAGTGGAAGAACTTGGCCTCGGGCTTGTACCTCCAGAACTCGTCCATGGTGTCGAGGACCTTGTCGTGGCGGCCCTCCCTGAACCAGGCGATGCGCTCCTGGTCAGCCTCGCGGGCCTCGGGCGTGAAGATGTGCACCGGGTCGCTGGCCTCGTGGTCGCGCAGCTCGCGCAGCGGCCAGAAGGTGTGCGAGAGGGCACCGGAGGCGATCAGCAGCACCCGGCGGCCGGGGGTGGCGGCGATGCCATCGGCCAGCGCACGCCCGAGGCGCAGGTGGTCCTCCATGTCGCCGGTCTGGCAGACGCCGATGGTCACCCACCGTTTGTCGGGCAGCCCCTCGCCGAGGAACTTCCACAGGTTGATCGTGGCGTAGTAGATCGGCAGGTACTCGTCGTCGATCGCGCTGATCCAGGTGCCGTGCTTGTCGGCGAACGAGGCGATGTTGTGGGCGAGTTCGGGGTCGCCGGGGAAGTCGTACGGCATCCGGCACATCCCGCGCGGCAGTTCCTCGGAGGTGAACAGGCCGGCCCGGCGGGCCTGTGCGGTGACGACGAACTCGACGGTGGTCGCCCAGTGCGAGTCGAGGACGACGACGGTGTCGTAGTCGTCGCGCTCGAAGACCTCCCTGCGGAGCTGCTGGAGGCCGGTGACGAGGGTGATCTCCTTGCCCTCGTTCAGCTCCAGCCGGGTCTCCTCGGGGAGCACGATGGTGGGGACGTGGGCCAGCAGGCCCGCCCCGACGATCTCACCCATGGTCCTTCCATCCCTTCGGGGCGGTGACGGTGTTCTTCACGTCGCAGTAGAAGTCGAAGCTCCAGGTGCCGCCCTCACGGCCCACACCCGAGTGCCGGCTGCCGCCGAAGGGTGCCTGGAGGTCGCGGACGAAGAAGCAGTTGACCCAGACGGTGCCCGCGACCAGCTGTGCGGTGACGCGGTCGGCGCGGTCGGGGTCGCCGGTGGCGACGGTGGCGGCCAGGCCGAAGCGGGTGTCGTTGGCGAGCCGGATCGCCTCGTCCTCGGTGGCGAAGGTCTGCAGCGTCAGGACGGGGCCGAAGACCTCCTCCTGCACGATCTCGGAGTCCTGGGCCACATCGGTGAGGAGCGTCGGCGCGTAGTACTGCCCCTCGCCCCGGTGACCGCCGATGACGGCGCGGGCACCGGCCTCGAGCGCCCGCCGCACGAAGCCGTCGATCTTCTCCAGCTGGCGGGGGTGGATGTTGGGGCCTATGTCGGTGGACTCGTCGCGCGGGTCGCCCTGCCTGAGCCCGGCCGCCTTGGCGGCGAAGCGGCGGGTGAACTCCTCGGCGAGCGGCTCCTCGACCAGGATGCGGGTGGCCGCGAGGCACACCTGACCGGCGTTGTCGTACTGCTCCACCGCCAGGTCGACGGCGAGGTCGAGATCGGCGTCGGCGAAGACCAGCAGGGGTGACTTGCCGCCGAGCTCCAGGCTGAGCGGGGTCAGGTTGGCGGCGGCCGACTGGGCGATGTGCTTCGCGGTCGGCACGGATCCGGTGAAGCTGATCCGGCGCACGTCGGGGTGCGAGGTGAGGGCGTCGCCGATCTCGGAGCCGTAGCCCTGCACCACGTTCAGGACACCGGCCGGGAGGCCGGCCCCGGCGGCGATGTCGGCGAGCAGCGAGGCGGTCAGCGGAGACCACTCGGCGGGCTTGAGGACGACGGTGTTGCCGGCCGCCAGCGCCGGGGCGACCTTCCACGTGGCGAGCATCAGGGGCGCGTTCCACGGCGTGATCAGCACCGAGGGGCCGGCGGGGTCCCAGCTGACGTGGTTGGTGTGGCCGCGGGTCTCGAAGTCCTCGTGGTCCAGCCTGAGCAGCCAGTCGGCGAAGAAGCGGAAGTTGTGCGCGACACGGGGCATGACACCGCGGCGGTGGGAGCGCAGCAGGGCGCCGTTGTCGGTGGTCTCGACGACGGCCAGGTCCTCGAGCCGCTTCTCGACGCCGTCGGCGACGGCGTGCAGGATGCGGGCACGTTCGGCGCGGGGGGTGGCGGCCCAGCCGGGGAAGGCGGCCTTGGCGGCGGCGACGGCCGCGGCGGCCTCCGTCGCGGTGCCGCGGGCGATCTCGCCGAGCGTGCTTCCGTCGATGGGTGAGACGTCGGTGAAGGTCTCGGTGGAGGCGACGCGTTCGCCGCCGATCCAGTGCCGGGTGTCGACGGCGACACCGGCGACGGTGATCTTGTCGGGCATGAGAAGGGCTCCAATCGAACAGGGGCGGCGGGCCACGGCCCGGGGCGTACGGGGAACTGCGCGACCGGCCGCGGGCGACCCGCGGGCGGCCGCCGGTCTCACTCGGCGGACGCGCCCGAGGTGTTCGACTCCAGCAGCCGGCCGCCGTCCCAGACCACGCCGACCTGGCGGTAGTACGCGGCGATCGGCTCGTGGATCTCCAGGCGTGCCAGTTCCTCGGTGGGCGCCTCGAACAGCTCCAGCTCGGCGTCGCCGACCCAGGCCTGTCCGCCCTCGAAGGACGCGGCGCCCGACTCGATCAGCTCGTCGAGGGCGAGCCCCTTGCCCTTCTCGATGGAGGGCAGCCAGCGGTGGTGGGCCATCGGGTGGCCGTTGACGAATCCGTTGGTCCCGGAGGGCTCGCGCAGGGTGACGACGGCCTGGGCGAGGCGCCGGTCGGCCGCCGCGAGGGTGGCGCCGAAGCGGGCGCCTGCCTCGATGCGCGGGGCGGGCCCGTAGGGGTGCGGGCGGGTCTGGTGGATGGAGCCGAGCTTCTTCGGGTAGCCCTGGTGCAGTCCGCGGGCGATCGCGAAGTCCTTGTCCACCCAGATGTGGACGCAGCGCGTGTAGGTCTGCCCCTTGTACTTGCAGCGGACGACCGCGAACGCCTCCTTGTACTGGGCGAGCACCGGTTCGAGCAGTTCTTCGCCCGAGGCGGAGCAGGACTGCCAGTCGGCCCAGATCAGCGCGACCGCGCCGGGGTCCTCGTCGGCGAGCTCCAGCGGCTCGGGCAGCAGCTCGCGCACGCGGGCCGGGTCGGTCCGGTACTCGACGGTGAGCAGGTCGCCGGAGTAGCGCCAGGGCGGGGAGGGAATCAGCGACGAGGCACCCGTCGCCGTCTTGGGGTGGAAGTATCCACGGACACGGGTCACTGGGGTTCCTTAGGCGGTGAGGGCGGGCTGCTTGAGCAGTTCGGCGCGGTGGCGGGCGGCGGCGGCAGCGGCGGCCCGGCCGCCGAGGGCGACGACACCGACCAGGCGGCCGTCGACGTGGTAGCCGGCCAGGACGTCGCCGTCGAGGTCGCCGTCCAGGACGCGTACGTCGTCCTTGCCGAGGGCGGGGGCGCCGAAGGACTGGAGCCGGAAGTCGTGCTGGTCGCTCCAGAAGGTGGGCAGCGGCGCGAACGGCGCGAGGCCGGCGTCGGTGCCGGTGAGGTGGGCGGCGAGCACCCGGGCGGCGTGCTTGGCGGTGTCCGTGGGGATCGACCAGTGCTCGACGCGGCGGGGCACGCCGTCGTAGCGGGCGTTCGGGAAGCGGGCGACGTCACCGACGGCGACCACGTCGGGCCGTCCGCCGACGCGCAGCTGTTCGTCGGTGAGGACGCCGTCCGTGAGGTCGAGGCCGTTGCCGTCGAGCCACTCGGTGTTGGCCATGGAGCCGACCGACTCCACCACGACGTCGGCGGCGAGGACCGTGCCGTCGGTCAGGACCACCCCGGTGACCCGGTCGTCCCCTTCGAAGCCGGTGATCCCGGTGCCGAGGGCGAACCGGACGCCGCGCTCTTCGTGGCGCCTGAGCAGGGCCTTGGCGAGCAGGTCGCCCAGGGGGCCGGCCATCGGCAGCGGCAGCGGGTCGACCACGGTGACCTCGGCGGCGCCGAGGCCCACGGCGGTTGCGGCCACCTCGCAGCCGATGAAGCCGGCGCCGACCACGACCACGCGTGCGCCCGGCCGGATCAGTTCCTCCCGCAGCCCCTGGGCGTCGGCCAGGGTGCGGACGGTGTGCCGTCCGGCGAGGGGGCCTGGGCAGCGCAGCCGCCGGGGGCGCATGCCGGTGGCGACGACCAGACCGGCGTACGGCAGGGCCTCACCGTCGTCGAGTTCGACGACGCGCCGGCCGAGGTCGGCCCGGACCACCTTGGTGCCCAGGCGCCATTGCGCGTCGCCGACGCCGGCGCGGAGCTGGAAGGCGAGGGACTCGAAGGGTGCCTTGCCCGCCAGCACCTCCTTGGACAGCGGAGGCCGGTTGTAGGGCATGTGGGGCTCGTCCCCGACGAGGGTGATCGGCCCGTCCCAGCCGGCGGCGCGCAGCTGCTCGGCGGCGCGCAGGCCGGCCATGGAGGCGCCGGCCACGACGACGGTCGCGCTCATCGCTCAGTCCTCGATCCGGATGGCCTGCAGGGGGCACACGTCGGCGGCCTCCTCGACCTCCTCGCGCAGCGCGTCGTCCGGGTCGGGGACGTAGGCCAGGTGCCCGGCGTCGTCGAAGCCGAAGACGTCGGGGGCTGCGAAGACGCACTGGCCGTGGTCCTGGCACTTGTTCATGTCGACGACGACCTTCATGGCCGGTCCTCCTGGTACTGAGGGGGCGTCGGGGAGAGGGGGGAAGGGGCCCGGACAACAGGGGTCCGGGCCCCGGCCAAAGGGGTGCGGATCACCACACCCCCAACTCGTTTGGCTTCAAACAACATAGGAACGGCCGGCCCTCTGGTCAATAGCTATCCAGGTGGATAAATTTCTGGGACGGAACCCTTGCGAGAAGGCGACGGCCGTCCCTACCGTTTGGCACCAAACAAATCGGCGGCCCGCTGCACCTCTGCGCAGTGCGACGCCGCCCTCTCCCCCTCCCCCAGCGCCCTGAGCTCCGGGAGGCGCCCCTTCCCAAGAGGAGACACCGGTGAGCGCATCCGACACCTCACCCGTCCACCGCCACATCGAGCGGCTGGCCGCCGAGGGCATCGACGTGGTCCGGGTGACCTATCCCGACCTCATCGGCACCGAGCGGGCCCGGGACGTCCTGCTGGACCATCTGCCGGCCGCCTGCGACCACGGCCTCGCCTTCTGCCGGGCCGTCTACCACACCACCCCCCAGGGCGACGTCGTCCCGGTGTCCGGGGGGCTGGACGCCGGTCTGCCCGACATCTGCGTACGCCCCGACCTGGACACCCTGACCGCCCTGCCGTGGGAGCCCGGAGTCGCCGGCTGCCTCGGCGACGTCACCGACCCGGCCACCGGGATGCCCGCGCCGGAGTCCCCCCGGGACCTGCTGCGCTCCGTCGTCGCCCGTTGTCACGAACACGGCCTGCGCCCGGTGGTGGGACCGGAACTCGAGTACTTCCTGTGCGACGCGGACCCCGGGACGCCCCAGGGCTGGCGCCGCTACAGCGACACCCAGGGCGTCGTCTACACCGCGGGCCTGCGCGCGGACGGCGACAACCACCTGCTGCGCACCCTGCGCCTGCTGCGCGACATGAACATCGGCGTCAGCAGCGGCAACCACGAGTTCGACGGCTCGCAGTTCGAGATCAACCTGACCCACTCCGACGCCATGACAGCCGCCGACCGTGCCTTCCGCTTCAAGGCTGCGGTCAAGGAACTGGCCCGCAAGGAGGGCCGCCTCGCCACCTTCATGGCCAAGCCCTTCAACGGCGCGGGGGGCTCGGGCTTCCACCTCCACATGTCCTGCGTGGACGACCGGGACGACAACGTCTTCGACGACCCGGCCGCCCCGCACGGCCTCTCCGCCACCGCACGGCACGCCGTGGCCGGCATCCTCGCCCACGCGCCCGCGCTGGCCGCGCTGGCCAACCCGACGGTCAACTCCTACAAGCGCTTCGGTCCCGACACGCTCGCGCCCTGGCTGATCGACTGGGGTCTCGACAACCGCAGCGCCATGGTCCGCATCCCGCCGGAGCGCGGTTCGGGCTCCCGCCTCGAACTGCGGCTCGGCGACGCGAGCGCCAATCCCTATCTCCTGATCGCGGGCACGCTCGCGGCGGCCCTGCTCGGCGTGCTCCGCGGCGAGGAGCCCCCCACACCGCTGGAGGGCTACGGCTACGACACCGCGAGGTCCGCCCTGCTGCCCATGAGCCTGCCCGCCGCCCTCGACGCGCTGGAGGCGGACACGGCGCTGGGCGAGGTGCTCGGCAAGGACTTCACCGCTTCCTACCTCACGTACAAGCGCGACGAGGTCGCGCGCTTCCAACGGCACGTCACCGACTGGGAGTTCACCGAGTACGCCTACCACCTGTGACGCCGAGGAGCCCACACCTCATGACCACCACCACCCACTCCGTGACCGAGGCCGTGCGCGAACCGCTGCCCCTGGCCGACGTCGACCTCGCGAACCTCGACAACTTCACCGACGGCGTCACCCCCTGGCGGATGTTCCACACCCTGCGCCACCAGGACCCCGTCCACTGGCAGCCCGAGGAGGCGCCCAACTCCGGCTTCTGGGCCCTGACCCGGCACGCCGACATCGCCCGCGTCGACCGCGACGCGGAGACCTTCACCTCGACCAGGTTCGTCAACCTGGAAGAGGTCGACGACGACCAGATCAAGAAGCGGGCCTCGATCCTGGAGCTGGACGGCGTACGCCACCGCGCCATGCGCAGCCTGCTCCAGCGGCAGTTCGGCGCGAGCGTCATCAACAGCTACGCCGACTTCCTGCGCGGTCTCACCGCCTCCACCCTGGACGCGGCCCTGGCCAAGGGCTCCTTCGACTTCGTCAAGGAGGTCTCGGCCGACTTCCCCATCAACGTGCTGGCCCGCCTCCTGGACGTGCCGCCGGAGGACAACCAGCAGCTCATCGACTGGGGCAACCGCATCATCGGCAACACCGACCCCGACTACGCGGACGTGCTCCTGCACAGCGAGGAGAGCGAGAAGTACCGCGACCTGCCGTTCCGCTCCCCCGCCTCGCTGGAGGTCTTCGCCTACGGCCGTGAACTGGCCCGGCAGCGCAAGGGCGGCACCGGCACCGACCTGATCTCCCGGCTGGTCAACGAGACCCCGCGCGACGGCGTGCCGCTGTCCGCGCAGGACTTCGACAACTACTTCCTGCTGCTGGTGGTGGCCGGCAACGAGACGACCCGCCACACCATCACCCACTCCATGCTGGCCCTGCTCCAGCACCCCGCGCAGCTCGCCCGGCTCCGGGACGACCCCTCCCTGATCCCCACGGCGGTGGAGGAGTTCCTGCGCTGGGCGTCCCCCGTCTACCACTTCCGCCGCACCGCCACCCGCGACGTCGAACTCGGCGGCAAGCAGGTCAAGGAGGGGGACAAGGTCGTCATGTGGTTCGCCTCCGGCAACCGCGACGAGGAGGTCTTCGGCAACCCCTACGACTTCGACGTCACGCGGCGGAACAACGACCACATCACCTTCGGCAAGGGCAGCCCGCACCTGTGCCTGGGCAACCTGCTGGCCCGCACCGAGATCCGCATCATGTTCGAGGAGCTGATCCCGCGTCTGGCGGACATCCGCCTGGCCGGCGACGTACCGCGCGTCCGATCCAACTTCGTCAACGGCATCAAGAGGCTGCCCGTGGAGGTGACCCTCGCCTGACACACGGAACACGGAGGCCGGCCAGGGCGGTTCGGACGACGGCCGAACGGGCCGCTCCCGCTCCAGGTCACCTGGCGGCGCCCGGAGCACCATCCGGCGTACCGTGACGGGAACGGCGAGGAGGCGCTCGTATGACGACAGCGGTCGTGGTCGGCAGCGGACCCAACGGGCTCGCCGCCGCCCTCACCCTCGCCGCCGCGGGCGTGCGGGTCCGTGTCATCGAGGCGGCGGACGTCCTCGGCGGCGGCACCCGGTCGAGCGAGCTGACCCTGCCGGGGCTGATCCACGACGAGTGCTCCGGCATGCACCCCCTGACGCCCGGCTCGGCCTTCGCGAAGCGGTTCGACCTGGCCGGCGCGGGCCTGAACTGGCGCTGGACACCGGCCGAGTTCGCGCATCCGCTCGACGACGGCCGCGGCGCGGTAGCGGTCCGGTCGGTGAGCGGGACCGCCGCCGGGCTCGGGGAGGGCGGCCCCGCGTGGCAGCGCACGTTCGGGCCGCTCACGGAGCGGTTCGGCACGATCAGCCAGGAGTTCCTGCAGCCGGTGCTGCACGTTCCGCGGCACCCGCTCCAGCTGGCCCGCTTCGGTGCCTACGCCGGCCTGCCGGCCACCCTGCTGGCGCGCCGCTTCCGTACGCCGGAGGCCCAGGCGCTCTTCACCGGCGCCGCCGCGCACACCTTCCGCCCCCTGGACACATTCGCCTCCTCGGCGATCGGGGTCGCGCTGACCACAGCCGCGCACGCCTTCGGCTGGCCGGTCGCCGAGGGCGGTTCGGCCGCGATCCGGGACGCGATCCTGGTCCGCGCGGCCGAGCACGGCGTCGAGTTCGAGACCGGCCGCCGGGTGACCTCGCTCGACGAGCTGGGCGGCCCGGACCTGGTCATGCTGGACACCTCACCGGCCGCGGCCGCCCGGATCGCGGGCGACCGGTTGCCGAGCCACGTGCGCCGCGCGTACACCAGGTACCGCCACGGGCCCGGCGCGTTCAAGGTCGACTTCGCCGTCGAGGGCGGCGTGCCGTGGGCGCACGAGGGTTCGCGCTCGGCCGGCACGGTCCACCTCGGCGGCACCGTTGCGGAGATGGCGGCGGCCGAGAAGGACGTGGCCGCCGGACGGATGCCGGAGCGGCCGTTCGTACTCGTCGGCCAGCAGTACCTCGCCGACAGGACCCGCTCGGCCGGCGACGTGCACCCGCTCTACGCCTACGCCCACGTACCGGCCGGCTTCACCGGCGACGCCACCGAGGCGATCACCGCACGGATCGAGCAGTACGCCCCCGGCTTCCGCGACCGGATCCGGGCGACGCACCTGCGCTCCACCACGGAGCTGAGCCGGCACAACGAGAACTACGTCGCCGGCGACGTCGTGACCGGCGCCAACGACCCCTGGCAGCTGCTCTTCCGGCCGCGCTTGGCCCTCGACCCGTACGCCACCGGCGTGCCCGGGCTCTACCTCTGCTCCGCCGCGACCCCGCCCGGCGCAGGCGCCCACGGAATGTGCGGCTACAACGCCGCACAGCGCGCACTCGCCCGGCTCTGAACCCCGGTTCGCCGGCGGCCACCGCCGGGGTCCGCGCCTTCGAGAACCCGCTCGGGTCAGGCGTCCTTTTCGGCAGGCTCGTACTCGCAAGGACGACAGCGGATGACCACGACCACCGCCACCGTCCTCACCACCGCCCGCGTCCTGGCCGCCGCCCGCCTGGTACGGCCCGCTGCCCGCGACGTGCTGGTCAGCCCCTCCGGACGGTGAGGGTGGCG
This sequence comes from Streptomyces sp. NPDC044061, assembly GCF_056434305.1. Taxonomy (NCBI): domain Bacteria; kingdom Bacillati; phylum Actinomycetota; class Actinomycetes; order Kitasatosporales; family Streptomycetaceae; genus Streptomyces; species Streptomyces sp. NPDC044061. Next base: position 129,190 of record NZ_JBWKFL010000008.1, read on the forward strand.
TGGGGTCGTTTGCCGGGAAGGCCGGCGGGCGGCGCCCCTTCCACCTCACCGGAGCCCCGCCGGAACACGGGACGAAGCCCGGCTCGGCCGGGTCGCGGGCCGTGCGCCGCACCTCACCGGTCGAGGCCGGGGAGATCCGGCTCCTCGGCCCGCGTGAGGGAAGCGCCCGGAGGCGGCCCGGCGTCGCGCGCATCCACGGTCTCCGGGTCAGCTGTTGCGCAGGCGGACGAGCGTGGCGTCCAGGTCGGCCCGGCAGGGCCGGTTCCAGGGGAGCTTGGCGAGCAGGGCGGCCATGCCGCAGGTGTTGGTCACGGCGGAGAAGACCAGGCCGGCGGCGATGCCTGCGGAGAGCAGCTGGAAAGCCGGGTGGACCACCAGGCCGAGCAGCAGGCCGAGCAGGACGACGAGGCCGGCGGTGAGGCGGACCTGACGCTCCATGGCCCACGTGGCCCTGCTGCTGCCCTGGGGACGGTCGAGGTCGTGGCCCTGGGCGGCCCAGGCGCCGGTGCCGCCGGCGAGGGTGGCGGTGTGGATGCCCTTGTCGGCGAGCTGCCGGCAGGCGTTCTCGGAGCGGGCGCCGGAGGCGCAGACGACGAGGACCTCGCCGCGTGCGGCGGCGGTGCGGATGTCGGGCAGCGCACGGCCGAGCTGGTCGAGCGGGATGTTGAGGGCGCCGGGGATGTGGCCGCCGGCGTACTCGCCGGGGGTGCGGACGTCGATGACGGTCAGCTCGTGCAGGCGGGTGCGGGCCTGACAGGGGTCGAGGGAGGTGGGAGTGGTCATGCCGGGTGTCATCCTTGTGTGTCGGTACTGCCCCGGTCGGGGGCGTTCTCGTCCCCCGTGGGGGTGGCTGTGAGGAGTGGTCGTGGAGCTTGATCTCGCGGGTGGGGAACTGCGGTCGGTGCTGAACAGGCTGCGCCGGGCCGAGGGGCAGATATCCGGGGTGATCCGGATGATCGAGGAAGGCCGTGACTGCGAGGAGGTCGTCACCCAGCTCGCCGCCGCTTCCCGGGCGTTGGACCGCGCGGGATTCGCGATCATCGCCACCGGCCTCCAGCAGTGCCTCGCGGACGGGGACGGCGGTGCGGCGGGTGAGGACCGCGAGCAGATGCGTGGCCGGCTGGAGAAGCTCTTCCTCTCGCTGGCCTGACGCCCTGCCCTGCGCACCGTGCTCTGCCCTGCCCGTCCGGCTGCCTCGTCCGTACCGGCCTGGTCAGGTGAGTGCGTCGAGGAGCATGAAGGCGGCGACCGCGAGCAGCACGTAGGCGAAGACGCGCTGCAGGGTGGTGCCCTTGAGTTTCTTCGCCTGGCGTTTGCCGTCCCAGGCGCCCAGGACGGCCGCCCCGGTGAACGGTGCGACGACCGCCCAGTCCAGGTGCGTACCGGTACCGGCCCGGGCGCCGAGCGCGGCCAGCGAGTTGATCGTGATGACCAGCAGGCTGGTGCCGACGGCCCGGCGCATGGGCAGGCTCAGCACTCCGACCAGGGCGGGGACGGCGAGGAAGCCACCGCCCACGCCCAGGAACCCGGTGACCGCGCCGAGCCCGGCGCCGGCGGCTCCGGCCCTGCCGGGGTGCACCGTGCCGGTGGTCTCGGCGCATGCGGGCCGCAGCATGCGCAGGGCGGCGACCGCGGCGACGACGGCAAAGGCGACGGTCAGCACGCGCTGCGGCAGATGCCCTGCGGCGGCCCCGGCGAGCATCGCGGGCACGATGCCCGCCGCCGCGAACAGCAGCCCTGTCCGCCCGGCCACATTGCCGTCCCGGGCGTGCGCGGCAAGCGCCGTGACGGAGGTCAGAGTGACGATGACCAGGCTGGCCGTGGTCGCCTGCGCGGGGGTGAAGCCGAGCAGGTAGATCAGGGCGGGCACCGCCAGGACGCTGCCGCCTCCGCCGAGGCCGCCCAGGGCCAGGCCGACGACGGCACCGGCGACGAGCGCGAGGATCAGTGCGGTCATGCTATGGAGCCGTTGTTCCCGCGGTTGTCGACCACCGGGTGACCGACGGCGGCCCACGCCTGCATGCCGCCCTTGACGTCCACCGCGTTCTCGCCGCGCTCGGCCAGCAGACGGGCGGCCCTCTGGGAGCGCTTCCCGCTGCGGCAGATCACCACCAGCGGCCGGCCCTGGGCCGCGCCCGGCAGGGCCGCTCCCAGGGTCAGCCCGGACAGCGGTGCGAACACGGCGCCGGGCGCGTGCCCGGTGTCCCACTCGCCCTGCTCGCGCACGTCCAGCAGCACGGCCGGGGCGTCGGCGCCCTGGGTGCGCCGGTGGGCCTCGTCGACGGTGACACGGTCCGGACCGTGATGGAAGAGGGGCATCACACGACCTCTCGTACTAAGGGTGGGGGGTCGAAGGGCGGTCAGCGGGTGACGACGGTCAGGCCGGCGCCTGTGGCGGAGTCGAACCCGTCGTCCACCGCCACCACGTCACGGCCCGCGGCGTCGAGCAGCGAGGCGGCGATGCCGGCACGCATGCCACCGGCGCAGTGCACCCACACCGTGCCTGCCGGGACCTCGCCGAGCCGCTTGTGCAGCTCGTGGACCGGGATGTGCACGGAGCCCTCGATGTGTCCGGCGGCCCGCTCCGAGGCGCGGCGCACGTCCAGGACGACGATCCCGTCCGTGCCGCGCTCGGCCAGCCCGGCGAACGTGGAACGGGAGAAGGATGCCAGGGAGCCGCCCTCGGTCACCCACTCCCGGGGTGTGCCGGTCGCGGCGGCCGCGGGCCGGTCGATGCCGACCCGGACCAGCTCGCGCTGGGCGGCGGCCAGCTGCTCGGGGGACTCGGCGAGCAGGGTCACCGGCTTGCCCCAGGGGATCATCCACGCCAGGTAGGTGGCGATCTTGCCGTCGGCCTCGAAGTTGAACGACCCGGCGACGTGGCCCTCGGCGAACGCGACCCGGTTGCGCAGGTCCACGACCCACTCACCGGCCGCGAGCCGGGCGGCGATCCCGGCGGCGTCCGCGACGGCGGGGGGCGTCAGGTCCACCGGGGCGGGGCCGCCCGCGTTGACCGGGGCCATGTGCGTGTAGTAGGCGGGTATGTCGTCGAGCTCGGCGAGGAGCCGGGCGACGAAGGAGTCCACGTCCGTGGTGAGAGCCGTGTTGACGGCCTTCTCCTTGCCGATGGTGGTGGCGTCCCCCTCGGCCTGCGCGGAGGAGCAGAAGCTGCCGAAGCCGTGCGTGGGCAGCACGGACGTCTCGTCCGGCAGCTCGGCCGCCAGGCGATGCGCGGAGGCGTGCTGGGCGCGGGCCAGCTCCTCGGTCAGGCGGGGCTCCACCAGATCCGGGCGGCCCACCGTGCCGAGCAGCAGCGAACCGCCGGTGAACGCGGCCACCGGCACGCCGTGCTCGCGCAGCACGTAGGCGGTGTGGTGCGGGGTGTGCCCGGGGGTGGCCACCGCCGACAGCTCCAGTGCGTCATCGACCGTGACCGCATCGCCGTCGGCCACCGGTACCCGCTCGAAGGCCACGTTCGCTCCGGCCGGCACCAGGTAGGCGGCGCCCGTCACCCGGGCCAGCTCCAGACCACCGGTGACGTAGTCGTTGTGGATGTGGGTCTCCACCACATGGGTGATCCGCACCCCGCGCCGGGCGGCGACGGCCAGAACCTGGTCGAAGTCACGCGGCGGGTCCACCGCCACGGCCGCCTCCTTGCCCCCGGCCAGGTAGTGGCGGTTGCCCAGGCCCTCGAGCTCAATGGTGTCGATGAAGAACACGGAGATGTTCCCTTCCTCGAAATTACCCCCCGGGGTATGTGTACGACTGTAGCACATATACCCCTGGGGGTATTTCCTGCGTCTGTTGCGACGAGCGGTCCGCGAATGTCGCGACGGGAGGTCCGCGAAGGAGGCAGCGGCCCCACGAGTGCCCCGCCCCGAGCCCGACGGACGGCGGGGCCACGCCGCTTCTCACGCCAGCGACAGGAAGAGCCTTTCCAGGCGGGAGCGGATCCGCTCGGCACCCTCACCGTTCTTCCGGTCGGCGTCGATGTCCATCACGCACCGCTGCAGACCCGTGGAGATGATGGCGAAACCGGCACGGTCCAGGGCGCGGGAAGCGGCGGCGAGCTGCGTGACGACGTCCTCGCAGTCACGGCCTTCCTCGATCATCCTGATCACGCCGGAGATCTGCCCCTGCGCACGGCGCAGCCGATTCAGTACGGACTTCAGATCCGCGCCCTCGAGCTCCAGCTCCAGCTCCACGATGACCCCTTGAAGAAACACCCCCGGGGAAAAATACCCCCGGGGGTTTAGCACACGGCCGACAGTACGACGCCTTCCAGGGTTCGGTCAAATACCCCGTGGGGTATCTGACCCCGCGGTGGAACGCTGAAGGACCGCAACCGGTGCCTGCGCACCAGGGTCGGGACGAGGAACCTCCGGGCGAGAAGGGCCCAGCGGCTACGGGGGAAGGGGAGCCTGGTTCAGGCGACAACCGTCACTTGTGCGTCGTGGTGGTGGGCGTGGGCTCCGTGCCATCCGCGCGCAGACCGCCGTGGTCGGCCTTGGGACGGGCGGCGACCACCGTGCCCTTCTTCGGGTGGCGGGGCACGATGTCCTGGGGGAACGTCAGCTGCTGGTTCATCCACTTCAAGGCGGCCGGCATCTCCCGTACCCAGGTCGGGAAGTTGTGGCTGCCCTGCTCGGGCAGGATCGACGCGACACGCATGGGCGGCCTGACGGCCTTGATGAACGCCAGTGTCTGCGGGTAGCCGGGCTCACCGTGCTTGCTGTCGGCGACGAGGACGGACACCTGGGGGACGGGCAGGTGCTTGAGCCGCCACATCAGGTCATGGCCGTTCACCCGGTTCACGCGGCCCAGCCCGCTGCCGAAGAGATTGCCGGTCGTCGGATCGTCCTTGACCCGGTAGTCGGGCGACAGAGCGCCGGCCGCCGTGTACACATGCGGATTGCGCATCGTCAGCTGCAGGGCACAGCTGCCGCCCGAGGAGTAGCCCATGACACCCCAGGCACTGGCGTCGTGGCCCACCCGGTAGGCGGACTTCAGGGCGTCCGGGAGATCCCTGGCCAGGAAGGTCTCGGCCTGCGGACCGCCGGGCACGTTCACGCACTCGGTGTCGCGGGGCGGGGCGATCGTCGGACGGATCATCACCATGATGGTCGGCTGCATCTGGCCGCTCTTCTGCAGCTCACCGGCGGTCTGTGACACCCGCAGATGCTGCGCGAGGTTGAAGATGCTGCCCGGGTAGCCGCTGAGCGTGACGATCACCGGGAAACGCTGGCGGTGGTACGCCTTCTGGAAGTACTGCGGCGGCAGATAGACGAACGCCGGGTCGACCACACCGGTGCGCCGGCCGATGACCTTCACGGACTCCACTCGCCCGTTCACCGCGGCGCGGCCGGAGGGCAGTCCGCCGACCCGGCTCAACTGCCCGTCGGAGGCGGGCTGCACCAGTGCCCCCTTCACGGCGACGCCGTTCACCGTGCCGACGCCGTTGCCCCCCGCCTGGGTGACGCCGACGGGAGCCGTCTCGACGTGTCCGAAGAGTTCGCCCCACGATCCGAAGAACTGGTACGAGGAGTTCAGCCAGCAGGCGAAGGCCGCGACGATCGCCACCTGGGTCACCCCGATGGCCGCCAGCCGCCCGAGCACCTGCCGCAGCCCGCGCTCGGCGAACCGTGGCCACAGCCACACCAGCAACGCCACACAGACGGCGGCCAGGACCGCCATCACGTACACGGTCGTCTCGCTGGTCAAACCCATACCACTCGATCCCCGGTTTGCTCGCCTGTACGGTCTCCTTCATTCAGAAGGAGGGCTGCGAACCCTTCCCCGTTCCCCAACGAACCCAAAAGGGATAAGGATGCGGGCCAACCGGCGATCAGTCGCCGCGGAGTGTCCTGCCGAACGACGCGCAGCCTTGCCGACCGGCTGGGCGAGGCCAGGTCGTGGCGCAGCGGGTGGATGCCCTGCCCGCGCTCGGAGCCGAAAGGGCGTGGCCGAGGCCTCGCCTGACGACCAGCCACCGGCGGACACCGCCCGACAGGTCGCACTCGCCCTGCGCAACGAGGTCAACGACCTTGACCGGGCCGGGGCTTCGGTCATTCAGGTCGACGAACACCCCCATGACAACGAGCGTCGAGTGAGCGTCACGGGCGTCAATTCAGCGTCAAGGCATCGCCCGCACCGCCGCGCACCGCACATACTGTGCACGCACAAAACGGCAGGTCAGGAAGTTTTCGCGGCCGGTTCGAGGATCGCCACGCACTCCACATGATGCGTCATCGGAATGATGTTGACTTGAGCAGGGTACACAAAAGCCCAGGTCAGGCCCGGTTTTTCGGCCCGCTGTCCTGCTTGCGGGTGCCCAGAGCGTCAAACGAGCGTCACGGCTGCGGGGCCACGAGGGTATGCCGTACGTGGCCGACCGTGTGGACGCACCACTTCGTGGAACGTCCCAGTCAGGACCTGGATGGTCGCGAGGTGCAGGGAGCTCGGGGCGGGATCAGGGAGCGCACGTGATGGGCTGTTCGGACCAGATGGTCTTGTGGTTCCGGCCATGGCGGCAGCCCCAGCGCTCGGCGAGTTGGGCGACGAGGAACAGGCCGCGTCCGCCCTCGTCGGTGGTGCGAGCGCGGCGCAGACGGGGTTGGGCGGTGTTGGCGTCGGTGACCTCACAGACCAGTGCATCGTGGCGGATCAGTCGCAGCTCCGCCGGCGGACGACCGTAGCGGATCGCGTTGGTGACCAGTTCGCTGACGATGAGTTCGGTGGTGAAGAGGAGGTCGTCCAACCCCCATGCGGTGAGTTGGCTGGTCGCCCATGCCCGTGCATCCGCGACAGCAGCCGGATCGGCCGGTATCTGCCAGTGTGTGCGGCCGTGGTGAACGACGCTGTCCGGATGAGCGGCACACGGTAGATAGTGGATGATATGACCACTTCTGATGAAATAGTCAGATGTATTGGCTTTTAAGTCAAGTACCTCAAATATGATGAGATGGTCAGATTCGCAGTCCGGTGCGACTACTGGCGCACTGACGAGCCGTTGATAATCGTTTCCACCGGTCCGGTCGCTTCCTCGGGTTTGCGTTCGTGGTGAGGCGGGACGAGCATTTTTTTAGGGCCACGGCCCTCACAGGGCCTTGATGCCGACGCCATCAGATGCCGTACGTGACGCTCACAGCCCATGTACGTGGCACGCGACGGTGGCGGGTGCAGGAGGCTTGAGAACCGCTCCGTAGCTGCAGGAACGTGCCGCTGGTAGCCGTGGGGCGGGAGGCAGAGCGGAAGGAGTCGGCTCATGCGCATCGTCGTGGACCTGAATCGATGCCAGGGATACGCACAATGCGTGTATCTGGCTCACGAGGTCTTCAGGCTGAGTGGTCAGGAGGCGCTCACCTACGAGCCGAACCCTGATGACGAGCGGCGCCTGCAGGTCGAGCGAGCCGCTGCGGCATGCCCCGTGCAGGCGATCGTGATCGACCGCTTGGACGGGGCTGAGGGGAGCGCGACGTCATGACGTTGCCGGCAACGGTCGCAGAGCTGGTGCGCGAGTTCAGAGCCAGTGGCCGGATTGTCATCGTAGGTGCATCTCTGGCCGGTCTGCGGGCCGCGGAAGCCCTGCGCGAGGAGGGCTTCACCGGTTCTCTGACCATCATCGGGGACGAGCCGTACGAGCCCTACGACCGTCCCCCGCTGTCCAAGCAGGTACTCAAGGGCTGGGTGCCGGCCGACCACACCAAGCTGCCGCGCATACGGGAAGTGGATGCGCACTGGCGGCTCGGGGTGGCCGCCACCGGGCTGGACCGTGCGACCAAGCAGGTGCGCCTGGCCGACGGTGAGCAGGTCCCGTACGACCGGTTGCTGATCGCCACGGGCACCCGCGCGCGGCAGTGGCCGAATCCGGCCGAGGCCGCCCTGCACGGCGTCCACACGATCCGCTCGCGTGATGATGCCGCTCAGCTGCAGAAGGCGCTGGCCGAGTCGCCGTCGCGGGTCCTGGTCATCGGCGCCGGGTTCATCGGCTCGGAAGTGGCCTCTGTCTGCCGCGAACTGGACATCCCGGTGACCGTCGTCGAGCGGGGTTCGGCGCCGCTGGCCGGCGCGCTCGGCGGGGTGATCGGGGAGATCGCCGCGCAGATGCAGCGCGATCACGGCGTGGACCTGCGCTGCGGGCTGGGCGTGTCGTCGCTGGAGGGCGACTCCGGCGGACACGTGCGGCGTGCTCAGCTCTCGGACGGTGCCACCGTGGACGCCGACGTGGTGGTGGCCTCGCTGGGGTCGATCCGCAACGTGGAATGGCTGGAGGGCTCGGGGCTGGCGGCCGGTTTCTGGGGCGTGGGGTGCGACGCCGGTGGTCGTGCCTTCGACATCAACGGCGTGGTCACCGACAGCATCTACGTGGCGGGGGACGTGGCGCGTGCGCCGCATGTGCTGTACGAGTACCAGTTCCTCGCGATGGAGCACTGGGACAACGCCGTGTTCGGTGCCGAGGTCGCGGCCCACAACATGGTGAACCTCGAGCCCCACTATCGCCCGCATCTGCTGCTTCCCGGCTTCTGGTCCGGTCAGTTCGGCGTCAATGTCAAGTCCGTCGGCGTGCCGCCTTTCGGTGACGAGATCGTCTTCACGCAGGGATCCGTCGCGGAGCGCCGTTTCGCCGCCGCCTACGGTCACCGGGGCCGCATCGTCGCCGCCGTCACCTTCGACCACGGCAAGTGGCTGGAGTACTACGGAAAGCTGATCGAGCGATCCGGTCCGTTCCCGCCTCCGCCGCCGGGCTGGGACCAGCCGGCCGACATGAAGCCGATGCCGGCCGAGTTCCCGGAACGCGGCGCCCCTGGGGCGGTACCCGACGTCGTGCTGACCGGCCACGACCCGGGCGAGCGGACGGCCGAGTTCCGGCCTCGGCGTCACTGATACGCCCGCCGGGTCGAGCCGTGTCAGCGGACAGACCGACAGGAAGAAGGAGGGGAGCCTCGTGGTCGAGGAAACCCCCTGGCAGCAGGCGCTCCGCTACGCCAACCGCGCCAATCCCTACCCGTTCTACGAGGAACTCCGTAAGACACCGGTCGCGCGGCAGCCGGACGGCACCTACGTCGTCAGCACCTACCGGGAGATCGTCGCGCTGCTCCACGACCCCCGGGTCAGTTCGGATCCACGAAAGTGTCCCGCCCCGGTCGCGGCCCAGGCAGAAGGCTCGGCGGAGCCGGTGGCCGAGCCGATCAGGGAGGCACTGACCGAGCCGAACATCATCACCTGCGATCCACCCGAGCACGATCGGGATCGCCGGATGATGATGCCGCATTTCGTCGGCCCGCCCCCTTCACCTCACCTGATCTCCGACCTGGAGCCCGACATCCGCCGCATCGTCGACGACCTCCTGGACGACATGAAGGGCAAGAACCGGATCGATGCCGTCGACGAGTTCGCCTATCCCCTGCCGGTGACGGTGATCTGCAAGGTTCTGGGCGTGCCGCTGGAGGACGAGCCGCGCTTCCACCAGTGGATAGAAACCGCCCTGGACGCTTTGGACTTCGGCCCCGAGGCCGCCTCCGAAGAGATTCAGAGCCGGCAGGCCGGGGGGCGGCAGGCCGTGCAGGAGTTCGGGCAGTTCGCAGCCGAGCTGCTCGACAGGTACGCCCGGCAGCCCGGCCCGGGCATGCTCTCGGCGATGGTGAACGAGGACGGCCCGGAGGGACGGATGTCCAAGGGCGTGCTCGCGAGCAACACCCTGCTCCTGATCTTCGCGGGACACGAAACCACGGTCAACCTCATCGCCCACAGCGTGCTCACCCTGCTGCGCCATCCCGACGCGCTCGAGAAACTGCGCCGCCGGCCCGAGCTGATCGTGCCCGCGGTGGAGGAGCTGCTGCGCTTCGAGTCGTCGGTCCAGTTCTGGCACACCCGCTCCGCCCTGGAAGACATCGACATCGCCGGCACCACCATCCCCAAGGGCGCGCCGATCTTCCTGGCGTACGGCTCGGCGAACCGCGACCCCGAACGGTTCACCGACCCCGACGAACTCGACCTCGAACGCCGCGACAACCAGCACCTCGGGTTCAGCCAGGGCATCCACTTCTGCTTCGGCGCTCCGCTCGCGCGGCTCGAGGTACAGATCGCCGTCGGCGAGTTCATCCGCCGGGTGCAGAACCCCCGGCTCGTCGAGGACCCACCGCCGTACCGGCACAACCAGATCTTCCGCGGGCCGCGGCACGTCCTGGTCGACATCGACGGCATCCGCGACTGACTCGGCGTGCGTGAAGGATCACGATGCGGGCTTTTCAACTCGTCGGATGGCGGCAACCGCCCGAGCTGCGCGAGGTGCCGGTACCCGATCCCGGGCCGGGGCAGGTCCTGGTGAAGGTCGGGGGTGCCGGTGCGTGCCACTCCGATCTGCACGTCATGGAGGCACCCGCACCGCCACCCGGTTTCACGAGTCCGCCCTTAACGCTCGGCCATGAGAACGCGGGATGGGTGGAACGGCTGGGACCGGGTGTCACCGGGTTCGTACCCGGGGACCCTGTGATCGTCTATGGTTCCTGGGGCTGTGGATTGTGCGCCAACTGCCGGGAGAGTCGCGAGAATTACTGCCAGACCCTGGGTGGTCAGGGCCCGGGCCTGGGAGGTGGTCACGACGGTGGCATGGCCGAGTATTTGCTGGTCCCGGCAGCGCGATACCTGATTCCGCTGGGCACCCTCGACCCCCGCGAGGCCGCTCCGCTCAGCGACGCCGGACTGACCAGCTACCACGCCGTCAAACGGTCGCTGCACCTGCTGGGGCCGGGCTCGACCGCGGTCGTGATCGGGGCCGGCGGCCTGGGCCAGATGACCATCCAGATTCTGCGCGCGCTCAGCGCGGCGACCACCGTCGTCGCCGTCGACACCGACGCCGGCAAGCTGGAAACCGCCAAGCGCATGGGTGCCGACGAAGCACTGCTCTCGGGTGACGAGGCGATCAAGCGCATCAAGGAGATCACGGGGCAACAGGGCGCTCAGCTCGTCCTGGACATGGTCGGCCTAGCCCCGACTCTGCGGATGGCTGCTGAGGTGGCCAGGATGCTCGGTCACCTGACCATCGTCGGCCTCGGCGGCGCAGCCCTGCCCGTCAACTTCTCCAGCCCGCCGCACGAGTGCTCGGTCGCCTCGCCCTACTGGGGCTCCCTTTCCGAACTGACGGAAGTGATCACCCTCGCCCAGCAGGGAAAGATCAAGATGCTGGTCGAGCACTTCCCCCTGGAACGCGCCGACGCCGCCTATCAGCTCCTGCACGACGGCAGGATCCAAGGTCGCGCCGTCGTCACCCCTCGGGTGTGAGTGCCGACCTGGTCACCAAGAACCGGGCACCATGTGCCACGGCCGCTGGTGTCGGGCGGCCCGGAGACGCCTGATCCCGACCTCGACCGAGGGCACGTACCGGTGAGCAGCCCGGAGGAGCTTGCTCGCGCACTACCCCAGACGCCACGAAGCAGGACTGCCGCCACCACGTCGCAGCTGACGGCGACATCCCCCGCCGGGCCCGCAATCCGGCGACCGCACCTGCGGCCACCGTCACCATGACGCTTCCTTCGACAGTTACGGACCACGGCACCACCTTGCAGCCCGGCCTGAGCGCCCGCACCTCAAACGTACGTGGGCGTCCCGCCAACTCCGTGGAGGTCCAGCGCGCCGGACCGGTTGTCGCAGCCCTGTCAGGACCGGCAAGTGCGACAGCGCGGGGAGACCACGGCTCACCGGGAAGGAGGGCTCCTCGTTTCCCGTGACGCGGGCTGGGCACCCAGTGCCCATGGCGACGCGTCCGGTTCCGGTGCGAACCATCCTCGTCACCATCGGTCTGGTGCTCGCCACCTATGCCGTACTCGAACTGGTGGTGCAAGCCCGTCGGGTTCTGGTCTGGGCGGTCATCGCCTTGTTCTTGGCCGTCTCCCTTCATCCGGCGGTCGAGGCACTGCAGCGACGGGTCCCGCGGTGCCGACGGTCAGTGGCCACCTTGCTCGTCTTCATGGCAGCGGCCGCGGTCGTCGGCGCGGTGGTCGCCCTGTTCGTCATTCCCCTGGCTCAGGAGGGAAGCCGGTTCGCCGGTCGTCTGCCGGCGATGATCAGGGAGGCTCGGGCCGGCCACGGGCCGGTCGGCGACCTGCTGCAGCGGACACACGCTCTGCGGTACGCCCAACGGCATCAGGCGCAGGTCCGCGCGTTCGCCACCGGACTGAGCACACCCGCCTTGAACTTCGTCCGCGGTGCCGCGAGCACCGCCGCAGGCGCACTCACCATTTTCGTGCTGGCTTATCTGATGGTGCTGGAGGGCCCCAAGGCCATCGATCGGTCCCTGGCCCTCGTGGACGAGGCGCCTGCGGCCCGCATACGCCGCGTCGGAGCCGCGTGCGCCCGTACCGTCAACGGCTACCTGACCGGAAACCTGCTGATCAGCGCCATCTGCGGGGTCCTGACCTACGTCGTGCTGCTGGTTTCCGGGGTGCCGTTCGCCGGCCTGCTGGCCCTCTTCGTCGGCCTGACCGACCTCATTCCCCTGGTGGGGGCCACCATAGGGGCTGTCGTCGCATCCGCAGTGGCGTTCGTCCACTCCGTGCCGGCCGGCGTCGGCGCCATCATCTTCTTCATCGTCTATCAGCAGGCGGAAAACCACCTCCTGCAACCGGTCATCCTCTCTCGGACGGTGAAACTCAACCCCCTCACTGTGCTGCTGGCCATCCTGATCGCGGCCGAAGTCGCCGGGATCCTCGGCGCCCTGTTGGCCATTCCTGTCACCGGCATCATCCAAGTCGTCCTCGGTGACATCTGGGCTCACCGCGAGGGGCGGCCGCTGAGATTGCCGATGCGGGCAGACAACGGCCCCGAGAAGGCCGACCGGTCCGACACCCCCGAGTGACCGCCACAAGGAACGAGGCCGGCCCAAGCGCAGCGAGTGGGGCGCCCGGGTCAAAGACTCCGCCTTCGCCGTCAGGTGAAGGGCCGCTTCCTCGGCCCCAGAAGGCTCCTTGTGATTGACGTAGGCCGGCAAGTGCCCGAGTGCTCGTAGGCAGGGATCGACGGCACGGTGGTCGTCGTCTGCTCTGCAGGCAATGAAGTCGTCGGCGGAGCAGACTCCTGCCCCGGCTCGCTTTGGTCGCCTTCATCACTTCGACATTTCCATACGACGTATGGTAATACTGGAAGGGTGCTTCCATACGACGTATGGAAGTGCTCGTTCGTACCACACCAGGCGCCACACATCGCCTGACCGAACCACCGTCGGCGCAGACCACGCCACCGGGAAGGAAAGATCATGAAGAAGCTCACGAAGCGCATCGCCCTCACTGTCTCCTCCGTTGCGGTCGCGGGTGTCGCCGTCCTCGGCGCTGGGGGCACCGCATCGGCCGCACCCCTTGCGCCCGCACACGCCCAGCGACCGTCCGACAGGGGTGAGGCCGCTGACTACAGCTGGGACCACGGGGTCGGCTACCTGCTCGAAAAGGGCTACTCCTGCGACGAGACCCGTGGCTGGCACCAGGACCACCACGGCAGCGACCCGACCCGGCACGACTGCGAGGGCCTCTACTACCGCGATGGTCACTTCTACCGCGGGGAGGGCGAGGGCACGACTGGACGTCCGACAGGGCCTATCAGCACGACGCGAACCGCTGCGACTACGACGGCTGGGGCAGGCACCACGGCCTGAGCCGCGACGACCGGTGAGACGGCTACCGAGGCCGTGAGCCCAAGCAGTTCCCCTCGGTCTGATCCCTGCCGGCGACAGGGACGCGCCCGGCGGTCGTGGGTCGGCGTCGCCGACCACCGTCCGAGTGAGTGCAGCGCACTCATCGTGCGGTGCGCCGGTGCCGTCCGGCGCTCGCGCCCTGCTGCACCGTCCCGCCCGCGCTGCCTCTTTGCCACAGACCGTGCGAGAGGCGCAGCCGAGCCCCACGAAGACGGTGGAGCGGCGGATAGCCGTACAGCTGGTCGTCTCGCACACCCACTCACTGCCACTGTGCACACGCCTGCGGTATGAGCCCACCGATCCCTATGTCGTCCATGCCGTCTTCTTCGCCGACTGTGACGAGCCGGTCGAATGGGTCCTGGGGCGGGATCTTCTGGCTGATGGCCTGAAGGGTTCCGCAGGCTACGCGGACGTCCGGGTCTGGTGGGCCGCGGGGCGGGGTGACCAGTCGATGTACATCGCCCTCGGGTCTTCCGCAGGCACCGCCTTGCTCGAGGTCCCCGTGCAGGACATCACGTCCTTCCTTCAGGACACGGAGGCTCTGGTGCCACGGGGTACCGAGTCCGGCCACATCGACTGGGACGTCGAACTGGCGCACCTACTCCCCCAAGGCTGACCGCCGGCCATCCATGCTCAGAGCTCAGAAGAAAAGGAACCTTTGTCATGCCTCAGTACCAGCTTCGCGTCTACACCCTGCGCAGCCCCGACGCGCTCTCCGCCTACGAGAAGATCTGGGCCCGGCATATTCCCGGTATGGCCAAGCACCGGATCACCACACACGGCGTCTGGACGGTGCCCGCGGCGCCCGGAAGCGAGACTCGCCGGCTCTACGCCCTCGTTTCCTACAGGGACGCCGACGACGTGCAGGAGCGGCTGGAGGCGTACCTGTCGAGTCCAGAATTCCGCGCGGACATGGAGGGCTTCGACATCAGCCAGATCATCGATGTCGACGAGTCTGTACTGACGCCCACCGCCGACTCGCCCTTGCGATGACGATCGACCCACCTGCAGGTGACGTGACCAGAAGAGCAAGCGCCCTCATGGCTCTTCCGGATCTGGGCGATCTCATCGCGGAAGTCCACCGGAGATGCGACACCACACACCGTCCCGCAGGTCAGGAACAGCACGACCGGATTGCCCTGCTGACCGTCACTGCGGACCTTGCCGGCCAACTGCAGGCGCTGGCCGATGCCTGTCGCCCTCAAGCACAACAGGAGCCTCGCGGGCATCCGTGCGCGTCGCCTCCATGTCGGTCATGCGCCGCGACCTCGCCTGGATCGGTTGGGCCGTCCGGCTCAACGTGTGCCCGCCGAGCCGGGCGGCGGCAACTCGGGACATCACTCTTTCGTGTGCATTCATGGCAGAACTCCACTCGCAGGTCATGAAGAAAACCTGCCATGGCGACAGTAGACATTGGCGCGTCACGGGGTTACCGTCTTGTCGTACCCAGGAAGTCGAAGTGGGCACGGCAGACACGAACTGCCGTGCAAGCAGGCCAAGCGGGACGCGGCCCAGAGTGGCCGTGAGCAGTATCCGCGGTATCCAAGCAGTACAGCCGAGTAACCGAAGGTAAGGAGCAGAACGCCATCAGGATCGCCCGGGCGAGGAAGCAGTCCGCCCGGGTACCGCAGGCCCCGGATTGGAAGGTGGTCCCCGGTCACGCATTCGCGATCCCCGCAGCCCAGCCCTCCCAGGCGATACCTGCGGACACAGAAGGCCGGCGCAGTTTGCCGGTAGATGGTGTTGCAAGCTCGGGGCCCGGGGGGGGGGGGGGGGGGCGGGGGCCCCACCACCCGCCCCCCCCAAAAAAGAAGACACCCCCCCCCCCCCCCCCCCCCCCCCCCCCCCCCCCCCCCCCGACGCGTCCCCCGAAAGAAGAGGTCTATGCCCCCTGCCAGTCCCCGTCCCGCCGACAACCTCGACGACGACGACTACCCCGCCTACACCATGGGCCGGGCCGCCGACATGCTCGGCACCACCCCCGCCTTCCTCCGCACCCTCGGCGAACACCGCCTGATCACCCCCCTGCGCTCCGAAGGCGGCCACCGCCGCTACTCCCGCTACCAGCTGCGCATCGCCGCCCGCGCCCGCGAACTCGTCGACCAGGGCACCCCCATCGAAGCCGCCTGCCGCATCGTCGTCCTCGAAGACCAACTCGAAGAAGCGCAGCGCATCAACGAGAAACTGCGCACACAAAGCCGCGAGTCGCAGCCGAAGACCTCGACCTGATCAGGACACCTAAGGCGAGCCGAACACCACCGCCGGCAGACAGGGCCGCCGCCCTCAGCGGTCGATGGGCTGGCCGCGTGTGGTCATACTGCCGGTCGCGGTGCTCACGGTGGCAGCTGCGGTGCTGATAGGGATGCTTTGCCTGAACCCGGTTGCCCGGTGCGCGGAGTAGAGCCTGCGGCGGCGGTCAGGGACACCGGCTGTCCTGCCAGGCGGGGTGCAGTTCGAAGGGAAGCACGGGGGCCTTCATGTGCTGGTAGGTGAGGACGGACTCCCGCGGACAGCACAGGACCGACTCCCGCTCGCGCATGATGCGCCGCAGACAGTCGAGCAGGATCCGCCGGTGGGTGGCGATGCGGTCGCGCGGACGAAGGCAGGGCAGAGGCATGAGCAGGGGCTGATTCCGCCGACGGTGTACACCACCAGGTCGGCTCGGCCCGCGGCCAGCAGGGTTAGCCTCGGCACGGACGTCGCCACGAGGACGCTGAGCGCTGTCTTGGGCCACAGATCGGTCGCCCGGCCCAGCCGCAACACACCGCGCACCGGCAGCGGCCGCATCGGGATGGTCTTTCCGGAGGGGATCGGCTGCTCCCTGGCCGTCGCAGCGTCGCATCGCGACCCGAACTCGCCCGACCACGGACGCGCCCAGGCCGCAACGCCTTGGGACCACGGACTCAGCGGCCGGCGCCCCGGCCGTTACGACCGGCGGCGAGCCGGCCCTCCAGGCCCGTGATGAGCGTGTCGATCACCAGCCGGAACATGTGGTCCTGATCAGGGCCTGCCTGGTCTGCGTCCGTGGCCTCGTCCGCGCCGGCAGTGGTACCGGGGGGCTTGAGGCTTGCCCACTGCTGGAGCGAGCCGTTGAGTTCGGCGCTGAGGACACCGATGACGACGGCGACCATGAGAGCGGCGGTCTCCGGGACCTCCGGCTGCGACACCCCTGCGGCGGCCACGATCGCGGTGAGCGCGGTCCAGAACGGGTCGTCGGGCTGGATGAAGTCCGGCTGGTGGCTGAACGAGTAGGCCATCAGCTCGGGGTGACGGTGCGCCAGGGTCCGGAAGTCCATCGCGAGCAGGCGGATGCGCTCCTGCCAGGGCGCGTCCTGCAGCGTCACGGTGCGGAACTGGGCTCCGACCATTCTCGCCACGCCGCGCAGTACGGCTTCCTTGTTCGACACGTGGTGGTACAGCGACATCGGGTTCGCATCGAGCACGGTGGCGAGTTTGCGCATGGTGAGCGCCTCGACCCCGTCATCGTCGATGAGCCGCAGGGCGGCGGCATAGATCCCGGCCTCGGTCAGAGGCACGTCTCTCTTCCTCGTTCCCCGCGGGGGACGCTTCACCTGCTTTTCCATACCACGTACGGTACCAGTTCCATACGCCGTACGGAAATGACCTGAATCACAGCACCCGTCGACGCGACCGGGCTTGCCTCAAGTTTCCATACGCCGTACGGTACTAATTCCATACGGCGTATGTTTCCGTGCGGCGCCACGGCACCGACCTGCGCAGCGCGCCCTTGCCCATCCCCCTCCACGCAGAGGAGCAAGCCATGACAACGCACTCCGCGAACGACCTTCGCCCCATCCGGTCCCCTCGTGGGATCCCCCTCCTCGGCAACACGCCGCAGATCCCCGACACCAATCCGGTGGAGTACTTCGGTGAGCTGTCCAAGCAGTTCCCCGAGGGCATCTACGGCATGGACATCGCCGGCATCGAGCAGGTCTTCGTCTACGACCCCGACCTGGTGGCCGAGGTCTGCGACGAGACGCGGTTCTTCAAGCAGATCGACAAGACGCCGCTGCAGCACGTCCGGGACTTCGCGGGGGCGGGCCTGTTCACCGCCCACCAGTACGAAGAGGAATGGGGCATGGCCCACCGTGTCCTGCTGCCGGCGTTCAGCCAGCGGGCCATGAAGGCGTACTTCGGGCAGATGCTGGAAATCGCCCAGAACCTGGCGGGCAAGTGGGAGCGCAGGGAAGGGCAGCCGGTCAACATCACCGACGACTACACCCGCCTGACGCTCGACACGATCGCTCTGTCGGGATTCGGCTACCGATTCCAGTCGTTCGACAAGGAGGAGCTGCACCCCTTCCTCAACGCACTGCTGGGCGCGCTGGTGGAGTCGCTGCGGCGCTCCCAGGAGCTGCCGATGATGACCAAGCTCCGCAAGGCGGACGACCGGAAGTACCGCGACAACATCCGGCTGATGCAGGACCTGGTCGAGAGCGTGATCAAGGAGCGCCGCGACGGGAAGGGCACCGGTGAGGACGACCTGCTGGGCCTGATGCTGGAGGCCACCGACCCGGAGACCGGCAAGCTGCTGGCAGACGACAACGTCCGCGACCAGGTGCTGACGTTCCTGATCGCCGGTCACGAGACCACCAGCGGCCTGCTGTCGTTCGCCACGTACTCGCTGATGCGCAACCCGCACGTCCTGGCCCAGGCGTACGCCGAGGTGGACCGCCTGATGCCCGGCAACACCGTGCCGGACTACGACACGATCATGCAGCTGGACGTGATCCCGCGGGTCCTGGACGAGACCCTGCGCCTGTGGGCTCCGATCCCGGCGTTCGGCAAGGCCCCGCTGGAGGACACCGTCATCGGTGGCCGCTACATGCTCAAGAAGGGCACGCGGGTCAACATCCTCGAGGCCCCGCTGCACACCCACCCCAACGCGTGGGAGCGTCCGGACGAGTTCGACATCGACCGGTGGCTGCCGGAAAAGCGGGCTCAGCAGCACCCGCACGCCTACAAGCCGTTCGGCAACGGCGTGCGTGCCTGCATCGGCCGGCAGTTCGCGCTCACCGAGGCCCGCCTCGCCCTTGCGCTGGTGCTGCAGAAGTTCAAGCTTTCGGACACCAGCGACTACAAGATGGACGTGCGGGAGGCGCTGACGCGCAAGCCCGGCAACTTCGAGCTGATCGTCCGTCGCCGTCAGGAGCACGAGCGGACCGTCTTCGGCGCCGCGGACCTGCAGACCGGCGACACGCAGGCGCCGGCCTCGGTCAGCGGCGTCGGGGTCAACCTGACCGTCGCCTACGGCTCCAGCCTCGGCTCCTGCGAGGACCTGGCGCGCACCATCGCCGACCGCAGCGAGCGTTCCGGCTTCGGCACCACCCTGGTGAGCCTGGACGATCTGGGCGACAACCTGCCCACCGAGGGCCTGCTCGCCGTCGTCGCCGCCAGCTACAACGGCAAGGCCCCCGACAACGCCCAGCGCTTCGACGACCTGCTCGCGGACGGACTGCCGGAGGGCGCGCTGGCGAACGTGCGGTTCGCGCTGCTGGGCGCCGGCAACACCCAGTGGGTGGCCACCTACCAGGCATTCCCCAGGCGGATCGAGGAAGGTCTGCTGGCCGCCGGCGCCACCCCGGTCGTCGAGCGCGGCATCGCGGACGCCGCCGGTGACTTCGACGGCATGGCCACGCGGTGGATGGACAACCTGTGGGCCACCCTGGCCGAGGAGTACGCCGCCGACACCTCCCAGGCGAGCGGCCCCCGCTACGAGGTCCAGCTGCTCACCGAGTCCGACGTGCGTCCCGCCATCGTCTCCGAGCAGGCGTACCCGCTCACGGTGGTGGCCAACGAGGAGCTCGTGGCCGACGCGACCGGCCTGTGGGACTTCAGCATCGAGCCGCCGCGCCCGTCCGCGAAGTCCATCACCTTCGAGCTGCCCGACGACGTCACCTACGACACCGGCAACCACCTGGCCGTCTTCGCCAAGAACGAACTCGCCCTGGTGGAGCGCGCACTCAGGCGGCTCGGTGTCGACTACGACCAGGTGCTCCGGCTCGACCAGCCGGCCGGTGGCCGCACCCACCTGCCGGTAGGCACCCCGGTCACTGCCGGCATCCTGCTCACCGAGTTCCTGGAACTGCAGGACGTGGCCACCCGCTCCCAGATCCAGACCCTGGCCGAGTACACCCAGTGCCCGTGGACCCGGCCGCAGCTCCAGGCGTACACCGCCGACACGGAGGAGGCCGAGGAGCGCTACAGCAAGGAGATCCTCGGCAAGCGGGTCTCGGTGCTGGGCCTGCTGGAGCGCTTCCCCGCGGTCGAGCTGCCGCTGGCGGTGTTCCTGGAGATGATGGGCCCGATCCGTCCCCGCTTCTACTCCATCTCCTCCGCCCCGTCGGCCAACCCGCGCCATGTGCGCCTGACCGTCGGCCTGCTGGAGGGCCCGGCCCTGTCCGGCGACGGCCAGTACCGCGGCACCTGCTCCTCCTACATCGCGGGCCTGGAGCCCGGAGACGTCGTCTACGGCTACGTCCGCGTGCCCTCCCCGACGTTCGCCCCGCCCGCCGACCCCGCCACTCCGCTGATCCTCATCGGCCCCGGCACCGGCATCGCGCCGCTGCGCGGCTTCCTGGAGGAGCGGGCCTGGCAGCACGCGAACGGCACCGAGGTCGGCCTGTCACAGGTCTTCGTCGGCTGCCGCCACCCGGAGCACGACTACTTCTACCGCCAGCAGATGCAGGACTGGGAGCAGGCCGGGATCGCACAGATCCACACCGCCTTCTCCGCGGTGACCGGCCACCCCGCCCGGTTCGTGCAGAACGCCATCGCCCATGCCGCCGACACGGTGTGGCAGACCATCGAGGACGGCGCGTACATCTACGTCTGCGGAGACGGCCGCCGTATGGCACCCGCCGTCCGCGAGGCCCTGGCCGCCATCCACCGCCAGAAGACCGGCTGCGACGACGAGACCGCCCAGCAGTGGCTCGCCCAGCTCGAGGCCGACGAGCGCTACCAGCAGGACGTCTTCGCCTGATCCCCCCAGACGCCGGGAGGCGTGCGGCGCCCCGTCCTGCCACTCCCCGCACGCCTCCCGGCCACCACAGGCCATTCGGACACCCCATGGCACCCAAGTCCCGGACCACCGGGCGGTGCCGGTCACAGAAAGCAGATCTTCATGGACACCATGCTCGCCGGACGCTTCCACCTGGACAGCAAGAAGTTCGCCGTGGAGGAGGTCCCCATCCCCGTGCCGGGCCCGGGCGAGGTCCTCGTCGAGGTGAAGGCCGCGGGCGTCTGTCTCTCGGACGTCCACCTGATCGACGGCTCCCTCGTCCCGCTGTTCGCCACCTCCGACACGGTCACCGTCGGCCACGAGGTCTCCGGTGTGGTCCACACACTCGGCCCCGACCTCAAGCGGGGCCTGCCCGTCGGCACCCGCGTCACCCTGGAAGCCGGCAAGACCTGCGGCAAGTGCGCCGGATGCGTGCGCCGCCGCCCCTGCACCCAGATGCTCACCGCCGGCATCGACTACGACGGCGGCTGGGCCGAGTACGTGATCGCCCGCGAGGACACCCTCATCCCCATCCCCGACAACCTCCCCTTCGACCAGGCGGCGATCATCCCCGACGCGGTCTCCACCCCCTACGCCGCCGTCGTCACCACCGCAGGTGTCCGTCCCGCCCAGTCCGTCGGCATCTGGGGCGTAGGCGGAGTCGGCGCCCACAACGTACGCCTCGCCCGCCTGGTCGGCGCCGCCCCGATCATCGCCGTCGACCCGCTGCCCAGCGCCCGCGAACGCGCCCTGGCCTTCGGCGCCGACTACGCCCTGGACCCGGCCGCCCCCGACTTCGCCGACCAGGTACGCGCGGCCACCGACGGACGGGGCCTGGACTTCGCCTTCGACTGCGCCGGCGTACCCGCCGTCCGCGAGCAGGCCGCCTCCGTGCTCGGCCTGGGCGGCTCCCTGATCCTGGTGGGCATCACGCCCAGGCCGCTCACCATCACCGAGGGCCTGACCTTCAACTACATGTGCAAGCAGGTCCGTGGCCACTACGGCGGCAGCCCCGAGTCGGTCTCCGAGCTGGTGCGGCTGACCGCGGCGGGTCGCCTCGACCTGGCTCCGTCCATCACGGACCACATCTCGCTGGTGGACGCGGCAAACGCGGTCAGCCGTCTGGAGAACAAGATCGGCGACCCGATCCGCCTCATCCTCGTCCCCTGACGCCTGTCAGCAGGACATCAAGCCACCCTGGGCAGGGGTGAGTGGGCGCCGGTGCGTGAGGGAGCACCGGCGCCCACGGCTTTCCGGCAACCGTGGAGAGACAGAAGCCATGCAGACGACCGACACTCTGGGCCGTACTCCGCAGCGCAGGGATACTCATTCCAACCGCAGAGGCATCCTCGCGGCCGCAAGGCAGAGACTGCGGGAGGACCCCGACGCGAGTCTCGACGGCATCGCCGAGGCGGCCGGCGTCGCCCGGCGTACCTTCTACGGACACTTCCCCAGCCGACATGCGCTGATCGCCGACCTGACTCAGGAAGCAGGCGATGAACTCCGGCAGGCGTTCGCCACAGCCTGTACCACGGATGCCGACCCGATCGAGGGGATGACGCGGATGGTGCCGGCGGCATGGGCGGTGGGCGATCACTACCGCATGCTCATCGCCTTGGGGCGGCGTCATCCGGGCGAGGAGGCGTTCCGCGCCACCCTGGCGCCGTCCCGCGAAGAGGCCGTCGCGACGCTACGACGTGGTCAGCGCGAAGGCGTCTTCGCGGACCATCTTCCAGCACCCGTACTCGCTCAGGCACTGGAGGCACTGGTGCTGGCGCTCGCCGAGGAGGACGCCGTGTGCCCGTGGGCGGACCCCACGGGTGAGGCTGCATCGACTGCGTTCCTCGTAGCCGCCGGCGTGGCACCACAGGCGGCTGCGCTCCAGGTGCAGGACGTGGTCAGGCGGATTCGGGCAGCCGGCGCCGGGTGACCTCATGGGCGTCGTCCGGGGGGACGCCGAGCATGCGCAGGACCATCTCGGCCAGGTCGGAGGCGGCCTCGTCGCCGTCGAGGTCCGGGCGGTCCAGCCGGAGAGCCACGAGGGACAGCAGGGTGCCGCCCAGGGCGGACAGCGCGGTCGTCGCGTTGCCGCAGGTGAAGCGGCCCGAGGCGATACCGACCTCCAGGTCGCGCAGGGCGCGCGGGGAGAGGCCGCGGTCGGAGTGGATGTGGGACAGGCCGCGGTCACGCAGGATCCGCATGAGTTCCGGGTGGGAGTCGGCCATCCGGGCGGTCAGCCGGAAGCCGGCCGCGACCAGCTCGGCCGGGTCGTCGATGCCTTCCACGCGCCCGTCGATGACCTGCCCGAACTCCTCCAGGGCGTCCGTCACCGCGGCGTCGAACAGCTCCGTCTTGGACTCGAAGTGGTTGTAGAAGGACCCGAAACCGACGTCCGCGCGCTCGGCGATGGCCTGGATGCTGGCGCTGGTGTCCCCGGTCTCCGCGAGGATCTGCCGGGCCGCGCGGACGAGGGCCTGACGGGTTTCGGCGCGGCGCCGCTCGAAGCGGTTCTTGGGCGGGGCTGACGTCGACATGCAGCCCAGTGTAACCGCCGCCACGATGACTCTGCCATTACTGATGAGATCCTCAAATATTTGCGCCGTCTCTATTGACGACGAGAAACGGCAGAGTTGATGATTTCCTCATTACAGCAGTGTTGCCTGGAGGACACCATGTCCCACATCCCCGTTAACAAGGGCGGTCCTCTGACGCCCCACCAAGACCTGCACAGTGAGCAGGGCGCCCTGCGCGGCGAGCATCCCGGACGTTCCCGGAACCCCGTGATCAAGGTGGCGGACCTGGCCTGGCTGGAGTTCGAGAAGCCCGACCTGGACCGGGCCGAGGTGTTCGCCCGCGACTTCGGCTTCGCCGTTGCCGCACGCACCCGGGACGAACTCTGGCTGCGCGGCACGTTCGCGGGCTCTCCCTGCATGGTCATCCGGCGTGGGCGCGCCTCCCGCTTCCTCGGGCCGGCGTTCCGCGCGGCCGAGCGGGCCGATGTGGACCGGCTGGCCGCCGCCGTCGGACACACCGTCCGGGACGTCGACGTCCCCGGCGGCGGTCGGTCGGTCGCCCTGTTCGATCCCTCGGGACTCCCGGTCCGGGTGGTGCACTGCGCCGAACCGCTGCCCGCGCTGCCCGAACAGCCGCCGCTGACCCTCAACACCGGCACCGAACCCCGCCGTACGAACGCCACCCAGCGCCCGCCCCGCGAGCCGTCCCGCATCCAGCGCCTGGGCCACGTGGTGCTGGAGACACGGACGTTCGCCCGCACCCTGGACTGGTACCTGGACACTCTCGGGATGATCGTGTCCGACTTCCTGTTCCTGGACGGGCAGCGCGGGCGCGGGCCGACCATGGCGTTCATCCGCTGCGACCAGGGCAGCCTGCCCGTGGACCACCACACCCTCGCCCTGCACCTGGGTCCCGGTACCGGCTACGTCCACTCCGCCTACCAGGTCACCGACCTCGACGCGATCGCCGCTGGCGGGGAGTACCTGGCCGAGCGCGGCTACCAGCGCAGCTGGGGGATCGGCCGGCACATCCAGGGCAGCCAGCTCTTCGACTACTGGCGCGACCCCGACCGCTTCATGCTGGAGCACTTCGCCGACGGCGACCTGTTCTCCTGCGACCTCGAACCCGGATGGGCACCGATGTCGGCGAGCGGCCTGGCCCAGTGGGGCCCGCCCGTCACCCGTGACTTCCTGGGCACCAGCCCGTCCCCCGCCAAGCTCCGCGAGGTCATGACGGCCCTGCGCGGCGACAACGAACTCGACCCCGCACGCCTGCTGGGCCTGATGAAAGCGATGAGCTCATGAGCACCAACGTTCTGCGCACCCCCGACGGCTGGTGGGCCGTCCGGGACGAGCGCGCCGTCCGCATCGAGACCAAGGCGGTCACCACCGCCGAACTGCTCGCCGACCGGGCCGCCGTGCGGGAGGCCGCCGCCTCCGGCGAGAGGGGCACGCCCGTCGCCGACCTGGTGGCGCTGCCCCCGGTCACCACCCCGTGCCGGGTGGTGGCCCAGATGGTCAACTACCGCAGCCACGCCAAGGATTCGGGCTTCACCGGTGACATACCGCCCACCTTCTTCCGCAAGGCGTCCGGCTCGGTCAGCGGGCCACACGACACGATCGTCCGTCCCGCGCACGTGAACTTCCTCGACTACGAGGTGGAACTCGGCCTCGTCATGGGCGCGCCGCTGCCCGTGGGCACTGTCGTGGAGGAGCGGGACCTGCCTTCGTATGTCGCCGGACTCGTCCTCACCAACGACGTCAGTGCCCGCGACGTCCAGCTGACCAAGACGCAGTTCTACGAGAGCAAGTCCTACCCGACGTTCACACCGACGGGACCGTACCTGGCCCTGCTGGAGCCTGAGGACTTCGCCCGGCTGATCGACCTGCGGCTGCGGCTGAACGTCAACGGCGTACCGCGCCAGGACCGCACCCTCGCCGACATGATCGTGCGACCGGCGCAGGCGCTCACCCTGCTCGCCCGCTTCCAGACCCTCGACCCGGGCGACCTGCTGCTCACCGGCACGCCCGGCGGCACCGCCCTGAAGGCCCCGCCCAAGCCGGTCGAGAAGATCGCCGCACTGCTGCCGCCCGCGCTGAAGTGGAAGGCGTTCTTCAACGGCCAGGCCAAGAATCCCCTCTACCTGCGCGACGGCGACCTCGTCACCGCCACGATCGCCACCCCCGACGGGCACATCGACCTGGGCGAGCAGCGGACCGCTGTGGCGGACGCGAGGTGAGCGCCGCATCCCGGACACCGGTGGTCATCATCGGCGCGGGGCCCGTGGGCGTCACGGCCGCGCTCCTGCTGGCCCGGCACGGAGTGCCCAGCCTCGTCCTGGAACGCCACCGGGACGTCTATCCCCTGCCGCGCGCTGTCGTCGTGGACGACGAGGTCCGCCGGATCTTGCAGAGCGTCGGCGTCCACGAGGAATTCGCCGCCCTAGCCCGCCCGGCGCGCGGGCTGCGGCTGCTGGACGCCCGGCACCGCGTGATCGCCGAATTCGCGCGATCCCAGGACGGGCATCACGGCTTCCCCCAGACCAGCATGTTCGACCAGCCCGACTTGGAGCGCCTGCTGCGCGCCGCCCTGGCGCGCCGCCGGGAGTGTGAGCTGTGGGGCGGGGTGGAGGTCGTGTCGATCACGCCGGACACCGACGGGACGGCTCCGGTCCGGGTCACCTTCCGCCGCGACGGCAGCGACGAGGACGAGCACGTCTGGGCCGATGCCGTCCTCGGCTGCGACGGCGCCGGCAGCCTCACCCGGGACGCCATCGGCGCCGTATGGGAGGACCTGCACTTCGAGGAGAGCTGGCGGGTCATCGACGTGCGCACCAGCCGCCCGGTGCGGACCTGGGAGGGCGTCGAGCAGATCTGCTGCCCGACCCAGCCCGCGACCTTCATGCGCCTCGGCGAGGACCGCTACCGCTGGGAGTTCCGGCTGCCCGCCGACGTACACCTGGACGGCCCGGAGGGCCGGCATCGTCTGCGCGAGCTGGTCGCCCCCTGGGTGGACGTGCCGTCCGGCGCCGCGGGGGCCGACGACTTCGAGGTGATCCGGCAGGCGCAGTACACCTTCAGGGCCCGCCTCGCCGACCGGTGGCGCCAAGGACGCGTCTTCCTGCTGGGCGACGCGGCCCACCTCACGCCTCCCTTCATCGGCCAGGGCCTGTGCGCGGGCCTGCGCGATGCCCGAAACCTCACCTGGAAGCTTGCCCGCGTTCTCCAACAGGGCGCAAACGAAGGGCTTTTGGACACCTACGAGCGTGAGCGCAAACCGCACGCCCGCTATGTGATCCGGCTCGCGGTGGCCATGGGCTGGGCCATGACCGGTGGACAGGACCGCGGCGCGGCACTGCGCCGGGCCGTCGTCGGCGCGGCATGCCGCGTCCCAGGCGTGACCGCGGCGGTGAGCCGCGACCTCAGCCCCGCGCTGACCGCCGGCCCCCTGGTACGGCGCCGCCCCGGGCTCATCAGCCGTCGACTGACCGGCACCTTCTGCCCGCAGCCCTGGCTGATCGTCGACGGCGGGCGAATACGCCTGGACGACGTCCTCGGAGACTCCTTCGCCCTCCTGACCGCTGTGCCGCCCACCCCGCAGATGACGGCCGTGGCCACGGCACTCGACGCACCCACGATCCACGTCGACGACCTGGAGGACGACGGCACGCTGGCCGCCTGGCTGGCGCGCGGCCGGGCGGACGCCGCCCTGCTACGCCCCGACCGCGTCGTGATGGACACCGTCCCCGCCGGGACCGGCCACTTCCCGGACCCCACCGCCTGGGCCTCCCTGCTCCACACAGCCCGCCGTACCACCGAGGCCCGGCCCGCCCCCCTGCCGAGGAGCACCGCACCGTGACCACCCAGCACCCCACGCCGCGTCCGCAACCCTTCCTGCCGCCCGACCCGCAGACGGCCGCCGGCAGCCGCATCGCGGACTTCGCCCGCTGGGCCGCCCGACACCACGGCGCCGAAGGGATCCAGGACCCCACCGACTACCCCGCCCTGCACCACTGGTCCGTCACCGACCTGGAGGGATTTTGGGCGGCAGTGTGGGAGTACTTCGGCATCGACGCTGCCACTCCGTACGAGCGGGTACTGGCCGAGGAGACCATGCCCGGCGCCCGCTGGTTCCCGGGCGCCACCCTCAACTACACCCACCACGCGCTGCGCAACCTGCACCCGGACGCACCCGCGATCACTGCACTGGACGAGACCGGAGCCGGCTACGAGATCACGGGCCGGCAGCTGCGCGCCCAGGTCGCCTCCGTCGCAGCCACCCTGCGCGACCTGGGCGTCGGACAAGACGACCGGGTGGTCGGCTACCTGCCCAATACCCCCCACGCCGTCATCGCCTTCCTCGCCACAGCCAGCCTGGGCGCGGTGTGGTCGGTGTGCGGCCAGGACTACGCGCCCAAGGCCGCCGCCGACCGCTTCGCCCAGCTCGAACCCACGGTGCTCATCACGGCGGACGGCTACCTCTTCAATGACACCCGCCACGACCGCCGCGCAGCCTCCCTCGAACTGGCCGACGCCCTTCCCACCCTGAAAGCCACGGTGCTCGTGGACCACCTGGGCCTCACCTGGCCCGAGACCCAGCACACCAGCCTGACGGTGCCCTGGGAAGACGCCGCAACCCGCACCGAATACCTCACCATCACGCCCGTGCCGTTCGACCACCCCCTGTGGATCGTCTTCTCCTCCGGCACCACCGGCCTGCCCAAGGGCATCGTCCACGGCCACGGCGGCGTCCTGCTCGAACACCTCAAGATCCTCGCCCTGCACTGCGACCTTGGCGTCGGGGACCGCCTGCTGTGGTACACCACCACACACTGGATGATGTGGAACCTGGTCGTCTCCACCCTGCTGACCGGCGCCACCACCTGCACCTACGACGGCAGCCCCGCGCCGGTGGCACGCCCGGACATCCTGTGGGAGCTGGCGGCCCGCCACAAGGTGACCGTCCTCGGCACCAGCCCCCAGTACCTCCTGGCCATGGCCAAGCTGGGCATCGAACCCGCCGTGCACGACCTCTCGGCCATCCGGGCCATCGGCAGCACCGGCTCCACCCTGCCCGCCTCCGCCTATCCCTGGGTCCGCGACCACGTGGGCGCCGGTATCCAGCTGGCCTCCACCAGCGGCGGCACCGACGTCGTCTCCGCCTTCGCCGGCAGCGCACCCACGACCCCCGTCTGGGCGGGCGAGGTGTCCGCCCCCAACCTCGGCGTGGCGCTCGCGGCGTACGACGAGGCGGGACGGCCGGTCGTCGACCAGGTCGGCGAAATCGTCGTCACCCGCCCGATGCCGTCCATGCCGCTGTACTTCTGGAACGACCCCGACGGCGGCCGCTACCGCGACGCCTACTTCGGCGCCTATCCGGGCGTGTGGCGGCACGGCGACTGGATCACCCACACCTCCCACGGCTCGGTGATCGTCCACGGCCGCTCCGACGCCACTCTCAACCGCAACGGCGTACGCCTGGGCAGTGCCGACATCCACGACATCGTCGAACGCCTCCCCGAGATCACCGAGGCCCTCGTCATCGGCGCGGAGGAACCCGACGGCGGCTACTGGATGCCCCTGTTCGTCGTCCCCGCACCCGGTGTCACGCTGGACGACGCCCTGCGCGAGAAGATCTGCGACGCCGTCCGCACCAGCGCCTCGCCCCGCCACGTGCCTGACGAGATCCTCGCCGTGCCGGCCATCCCCCACACCAGGACCGGCAAGAAACTCGAGGTCCCGGTCAAGCGCCTCCTGCAGGGCGCGCCCGCCGTACAGGTCCTCAATCCCTCGGCGGTCGACAACCCGGACCTCATCGCCTACTTCGCCGACCTGGGAGCCGAACGCCGCCAGGCCCGTCACCCGCACCCCGTCAAGGACGCCTCATGAGCATTTCCGCCGCCCTGGCCTGCCTGATCGTGCTGATCTTCACCTTGCTGGGCGTGGCCAAGATCATGGCGCTGGGCCCGATGCCCAAGCTGGCCGCCCACGCCGGCTTCACCACCGCCTCCTACCGGGTGATCGGTGCGCTGGAGCTGGCAGGCGCCATCGGCGTGGCCCTCGGCCCGGTCCTGCCGCTGTTCGGAGAGCTGGCCGGCCTCGGCCTGCTGATGCTGCTCGCCGGTGCTGTGACCACGCACGTGCGCAAGGGAGACCAGCTGCCCAAACTCGTCCCAGCGATGGTGTGCGCCGCACTGGTCGCCTGGTATCTCGTGCTCCTTGCCGGTGTCGGCTCGTGACGTGGGCCGAGCGGTGTAGCGCGGCCACCAGTGATACGCAGGACCGTCGTGCTCATCGGCTGCCGCGCGCCGGCGGCGGAGGCCCCTGAGTCCTGTTAGCGAAGCCACGCTGGCGCTGACACACTGAATCTGTGGTTCCGCTGGTGGCCGCGACCGATCAGGCCGCGTCCTCATCGCTCACAGGCGCCGGTGTGGTGTCGGTCTGCGCATTGCTCTTCACCGTCGCGTCGTTCTGGTGGCTCAACGCCAGACAGGGGCGCCTCAAGACGTGGGAGCCTCATGCCTTCGCAGCGATCATCCACTCGTCCACCGCCCGCCTGCGGCTCCCGCTTGTCCTTCACAACACCGGCGCCAAGCCGATAGTCGTACAGGACCTCATCCTGACCTTCCCCGACGAGCCCGCTTCTCACCTGCCGCTTCTGTGGGTGTCCTCACCGTCTCGCCTCCAGCCGGGGCCGGACGAGGATGCGAAGCTGCCGGCCGGCTTCGTCGTGCCCGGCAGAGAGGCGCAGCAACTCTTCATCGAGTTCGAGGCACCCTTCTCCGGGTTCCTACCGGAAGCCCGTGACTACAAGGTCCAGCTGCAGGCAAGGGTCGGCCACCGCAAGGGGTGGCGCCGCCTGCTGACGTTCACCCTGCGGGCCGCCAACATCACCGATCCGGATCGCTACACCGTCTACAACAACGCGCCGGTCGAGCTGACGAAGGAAGATCAGAAAAGGGCGGATGCCGCGCTCCTTGAGCTGTTGGAAGAACAAGGAGACGACTCCGCTTCTGGCGGCAGGAGACAGCGGCATTCTTCCGATGACGACGGCGACGGCGACGGCGGCACGAGCAGCTGATGCAGCACCCGCCAGCCGAGCAAGCTCCCGCTGATCGGGTCCGCCCAGCCTGAGGGCACGTCTTACGGACGTGGCAGCGGGGTAACCAACGCCTGCTTCCGCTGCGCCTGGGGGCCAGGCGGCGATGAGGCTTCGTGCGACGCAGCTCCTGTTCCCGCCCCAAGCGTTCTTCCGGCCACCGGATGAGGTCGCTGACCAGGCGGACGGCGCGGAGACCGGGTCCTCGAACCTGCGCCCAACAGCTTGAGCGAAAGCCCGAGGGACGGCAGGCTGTGCACGTGGAAGACGCGGCGGGCGCCCTGGGCGGAGCACGCGCGGTAGCCGCGGACGGTACGACCGGTCATTGTGCCGAAGCACCAGGGGCCCACGCCCGAGTAGCCGGCCACCTCGCCGATCACCGAACCACGGTCTCCCTGGTCCGCCAGGGCGCCCTCGACCACGTCTGCCCGGAGTGCGACGCCCTCTACGCCATCAGCGCGCCGCCGAGATGGAGACCGCGGGCGTCGGCCGGGACCTTCGCCTCGGGCCTCGGCGGCCGGCCGATCGAACATCATGAGGTTCTGCCAGATTCAGCGTCGGACGAGCGTCAGAACGCTTCCCCAACCACCCTCACGGGGTCGAGGCGGAGCGCTCCTCACACGCGCCCCGCTGCGCGAAACCGCAGGTGAGACACGTGGGGCGCGCCTGCGGAAACCACCACGCGGTGGACTTCGGAAAACAGGTCGAGCACCCCCGCCACACCTCGGCAATCCAGGAGAACTCGCAGGTCAGAGCCCCTTTGCAGCAGGCTCCAAAATAGCCACGCACTCCACGTGCGACGTCATCGGAAAGATGTCGGCCTGACTAAGACGTGGAAAAGACCAGGTCGAAGGAGCTTTCTCAGCTCGCCGAGCAGCGTGAGGGCGCCCAGAGCGTCAAATGAGCGTCACGGCTGGTCGGACCAGCTTCCTCAACCAGTCGCTTCGGTCAGGTCCGCCAACAGGACGCTAGCCACCAGTTCCTCGACCACGGCGGTACCGTGTTCGGCCATGGCACGGGTCAGCTCTGGGTCCCAGGGAGCCTCGGTGAGTCGGCCGGGCTCAGGTCCGTGCGGTGTGCGGGCGACCACGGCCCGGTAGTCCGCCGCCGTCATGCGCCAGGGTCGAGCCGGCGTCTTGTCCAGAAGATAGGCGGCGATGCGGATGCCTTCGCCGTCGAAGTCGCCGTGGTAACGGAGGATGGCACCCTGATCCGCGAGAAGGCGGAGGAGGTGGATGGCCGCACTGTTGGGCCAGCCGGACGTGCACACCAGCGGAGGACAGTCCGGGCCGAAGCGACGTACGGCCAGAGCCAGGATGCTGGGGTTCTCCACGGCGTGGACGACGGGTGCCGGATCGGAGGCGAGGGTGAACTCGCCCGGGGCCCGCAGCTGGGCGAGGGTCAGACTGGCGGCCTGACCAACCTCGGCACAAACACGGGCCACGCGGGCGAGCGGGCCTTCACCGGCCGGACGTAGTCCACCGACGAGAACGGTGGCCGACAGGTCGTCGTCGGCGACGCCCGCGCGAGTCCACAGGGCGCGCCGGTCCGCCGCGGACTCCGGCGCGGCGGTGTCGTGAAGAGTCGCCAGAGCACGAAGGACGAGTGTGGACAGGCGGGTACCGTCGTCGAGTGCGTGGGAGTCACCCTTCAGGACCCGGGCAGCGAAGACGGGCAGGGGCTCGGCCTGGGCCGGGAGTTCCGCGAGCACTGTCAACGCGTCTGCGAGCAGGTTTCGGGTCAGTTCCGGTGAGCCACCGACCAGGCCGCTGGCTCGGCACGACGCGGCCCAGCCGGCAAGCGCGGGCTGGGCCCGCACGGTCGCATGGCCGTCCAACCATGCCCACAGGTCGGCACGTTCGTCTTCCTTTCGGCGTCGTTCTGTCGCGCGATCGTCGAGGGGGCCTACGAGTTCGGTGACGGTTTCACGAACCGAAAAGCCGGACAGCTCGGTGACGGCCTCTTCCAGGCGGGCCAGTGAGACGGAGGGGTGCGGATCCGGCAGACGGTCCAGACCCAGAAGGTCGGCGAGAGCCTCGCGCTGAGCTTCGTCAAGCGGTCCGAGGCGCACCCGTGTGACGGGGCGGCCGGAGGACAGTCGGCTGTGGACCGTGTGCCAGAGCGGGCGGAGCTCGGGACGGCGCAGGGTGCATTCACCCGGGGCCGGGTCGGAGTGGGTCATCCAGCCTCCAGATCGGTGCCGTTCCAGACGAAGCGAGCGCTGGTGACAGCGTCATCGTCCCCGTCGGTGAGGAGTTGGTGGACAGCGATGCCAGGTAGTTCGCCGTAGGTGCACCACTCGTGGTCGGAGGTGACCATGAGATCAAGGTCGAGTGCGGTGAGCAGGGCGAAGACCTGTCCACGGTTGACCGCGTCCACGCCGACGAAGACCTCGTCGAGCAGGATGGGGCGGGGTGCCAGCGGCACGGCCTCGTAGTGGGCGGCAACGGCCGCAAACAGTGGCAGGTGCAGGACGATTGCCTTCTCTCCGCCGGAGAGTGCGCCGTGCAGCTTCTTGGTCAGCGGCTGCCAGCCGGTCCCGTTCGCCCGATCGAGGCGAACGGTGAAGCGGTGCCAGGCCGTGTAGTCGAGCACCTCGCCGAGCTGCTCCTCCCAGCTCGCGGCCGTGTCGCTGCCCTTGGCCTCATCGATACGAGCGCGGAAAAAAGCGTGCAGAGCTTCCCGGTCGGTCTCGTTGACCCGTCCGGGGTCCTTGAGCAGCAGCTGACGGGCGGTGCGGGTACCTTCCGGGAGATCCGGACGGACGTCCCAGACGAGCTGGACGGCGACGTTGGAGGCGGTACGAACCCGCTCCAGATGCCCATTCATACGGTGGACGAGTTCGCCGGCCTGGCGGATGCGTGCGGCGAGGTGACGGCGGATGTCGCCGGTGAGGATCTGGTCGAAGAGGCTCCGCTCGGCGGTGGTGATGTCGTCACTACTGCGGTCGCGCTCCTGCGTGAGCGTGGTGAGCAGGCCCGTCGCCCCCACCCGCATGCCGTCCAGGGTGGCGGTGAACAGATGGATGTCGTCGTCGGGCTCCAGATCCAGGTCGGCACGGGCACCGAGGCGCTGGCGGGCTTCGTGGACCGCTTCGGAAAGGCGGGTCGCGGCATCGCCCAGATTGCGTGGGGCGTGCGGGATGCCGGGCCACTTCGCCGCTGTGGCACGGGCGGCCTCCAGAGTGGCCTTCGCGCCGTCTCCGGCGTCGAGTTCCGGTGTGATACCCGCATCTTCCGCGAGCCCCACCAAGCACAGATGCCGGAACCGGTGCGCCGCGCAGTCGCGGATGGCGACGGCTCGCTCCCGTCGTTCGGCATCTTGACCACTGGTTGCTCGCAGACCTCCGATACGGCCTTCCAGGCGCAGGAGGAGATCGGCCGCCCGGCCGGCCTCCTCACGAAAGCGTCGCAGTTCGGCGCGCGCCTCGGCGACGCGCGCGACGATCTGCCGGTAGTCCTCGCCGACGGTGGACTCCACCGCCTCCAGGCGCGCCTTCAGTCCCGCCGCCTCGGCTTCGGCGGCAGCGGCGTTCTCGGACTGCTCCTCGGCAGCTCGGCGCGAGCGCTCTGCCTGCGCGGTGATCTGACGAGCCCTGTCGACGGCGGCAGTCGCGGTGAGACGGGCGTCCACCCAACTGTCGGCGGCGTCCCTGAACCTGTCGCCGTCGGAGGAGAGCTCATGCAACCGGTCGCGATCGGTGGGCAGTCCATGTTCAGCCGCCCGACGGCTGAGCGTGCGCAGAGCGCCTGCCACTTTGGTCTCGCACCGGGCCAGGTGGGCAGCCGCGTCGCGCACGGCATCGTCCCGGGCAGCCACCTTCTCCTCGGCTCCGTCCCAGTCACGGCGACGGGCGTCGAGTTCCCGGTGGTCGGGTCGAGCCGCGCGGTCTGCGTCCAGTCGGGCGCGGCGAGCCCCGAGACCACCCAGTTGGTCGTCGAGCGCAGCCAGGGAGGCGTTCGTCTCGCTGATGCGCTCGGTCAGTTCACCGATCCTGCGCTGCCGGGCACGTTGTCGCGCGAGGGCACCGATGTAAGCGGGTTCCGGCTTGCTCCACGTTCCGGTGGCGAGCGCGAGACGCCAGGCGCCGTCGGCGGAGACGGCCGCGGGGTGACCGCCGGGCAGTGAGGTGCCGTACGCGACACCGGCGAGGATGCGGGTCACGCTGTCGACCGCGACGGGGATGTCCTCCTCGGGTTTCAGCACGTCCAGCAGACTGGGCCCCGAGGCGGTCACGGCCAGGGCCGCCTCGGCCCTGGTGTCGTGCCCTGGCAGGACGATCCCGTCGTAGGGGCTGACCCAGGCATCCAGGAGGCCGGATGCCTCCAGCGCCGCCTCCACTGCGGCCTGCACGGAGAGCGGAACATCTTCGTGGAAGGCGACCAGTCGCCACAGGGGTGCGCCCACCGTCACCGTGCGGACGGTGGTGCGGGTGGGAGGGGGCGAAGGCGGAAGGTCGGTCTCGTCGCTCAGCCGTCGGACTTCCTCCTCAAGTCGGCTCCGCTCGTCCCGCAGCTTCAGACGTGCCGCTCGCGCCGTGGCCTCCGCTATGGCGATCTCTTGTTCCAGTGGGCGTGCGGCGGCGTCGACCAACGCCGTCACCTCGGCCTCGGTCGCGGCTCTGGCCGCCAGTTCCCCGGCGTCGGCAATGCGCAGTTCCGCGCAGTCGCCGACCCAGGCGAGCAGCCGTTCTGCCTGCACGGCAAGGGCACCGTCCCAGGCTTCGGACGCCTCGTCCCGCCGCGCGATCGCCTCCGCGAGCCGGCTACGGGCGTCCTCCAGCAGACTCTCGGCGACACCTCGGTCGCGTACCGCGCGATCGTGCTCGTCCATCGCCTCGGTGATGAGGGCGACCTGCTGGCGTCGGGCGGTGACCGCACCTCGCAGCAGCCTGCGGGCCTGTCGTGCCCCGTTCTCGCCCGCCGTGTGTGTACCGGCCGAACCCAAGGGCCGACGGCCACCGGCTTCGTGCCCCGGGCTGTCTGCGAGGTTTCGTACGGAATCCGTGTCGAGAAGCGTCTTCACCTCATGATGGATCGACTCCATACCCGCCGCCCGTGCCGACCGGCGTGCTTCCTCGGCGGCTTCGCGCGCGTGCTCGTCGAAGGTACGGGCTTGAGCCGCCGCCTCGTCGGCGTAGCTCTGGTCCTGCTCCGCGCTGATCCGAGTGGCCTGCGCAGTGGCACGCTGTCGCCCGGCGACGGCTGCCGCTTCTTCCGTACGCCTGCGGAGCCGGTCGAGTTCCTCGCCCTGCTTGTACGCGTCGCTCTCACGCAGCCCCTCGACGGTCTCCTCCAGGGCGTGCGCGCGCAGTTCCTGTTCCTCGCGCCGGGCCTGAGCGGACTCCCGTTCCGTCAGCGCCTGTTCGAGTTCCTCGGCGCTCTGGCGGGCGGCACGGGTGAGGTCGTCCATCTCCGTGGTCGCCGAGATCAGCGCGGCCGAGCCGGCACGCAGGACCCGTCGTGCGTAGGCGCGCTGCCGGGATGCGACGGTCTCTGCCGCTGTCACCTCGTCGTCGAGCCGTTTGAGGTGTTCGCGCTGGCGGTCCAGCCGTTCGAAGCCTTCGGCGAGTTCAGCGATCTCGCCTTCGCCCAGAGGGGGAAGGGCGCGGGACAACAGGGTGGAGAGCAGGGACGGATCGAGCCGTTCGGACAGTTTGGGCTGGCGCAACTGGAGCAGGGCGGACAACAGCGACTCATAACGCTGCTCCCCCATGCCGGCGAACAATTCACGTCGTACGGCCGTGCGGTAGTCGGTGGCCGAGGCATGGACGTCGCCGCGGTCGCGCAGGGCCTCGCCCAGCGCTGCGCGTGTCAGCGGCTGTCCCGCCTCGTTGACGAGAAACACGCCGGCGGGGTGGGCGATCCTGGAGCCGGTGGTGAAGTAGTCGGCGTGGACCCCGCTGGTGTGCACGCTCGCCTGCAGACGCGCACCACAGCCGAACCACCGCTCGGCGCCATCGTCGCCGACGCGACGGAACTCCATCCACACATACCCGACACGGGTCTTGCCGGCGGCGCCTTCGCCAAGCAGGTTCCAGTGCATGGTGCGTTCCGAACCACCGAACGTGGACAGGCGGTTGGGACGCAGGCTGGCGTCGAAGAGGAAGGGCAGTAGAAGCTCAAGCGCCTTGGATTTGCCCGAACCGTTCTGGCCGCGGAGCAGCAGGCGGCCCTGATGGAAGGTGAAGGTCTCGTCGTAATAGCGCCAGACGTTGAGGATGCCCGCGCGGTGCGGCTGCCAGCGGCTGCGGACCGCATCCACCGCCGTCGCCGTTGTCGCAGGCGACTCGGCGGACTCCGGACTCCGCGGAACCGGAAGCTCTGTCACACTCACTGCTGGTCCCCTTCTGCCGCAACACCACCGGAAACCACGGCGCCCACCCTCAGCTCGTCATCAGGATCCGGACTCGTCGTCTCCGTCAGGCGATAGCGGTACGCGGCCGGGCATGCGACGACACGGCCCCCGGCCGCGCGGACGAGCCCGACATCACGCAGGACGCGTACCGCGTCGTCGGAAAGCCGGACCGCGCCGTCCTCGGACTGATACGCCTTGGCCCAGCGCGGGAAGCGGCGCAGCAGACCCGCTCCGGCCTCGGCAAGCTGTTCGGGCAGCATTCCGGCGGGCGTGGCGCAGAGCGGCTCCAGAAGGAGCAGTGCGGCAACCCTGGCAGTGGAGGTGTCGTCGGGGAAGCGGACATCGGTGGCGATCCCATCCGGGTCCACGAGCAGGAAGCCCTGCGCACGTTCCTCCAAGAGGAAGCCGGCCTGTTCGACCGCTCGACGCAGGATCTGACGTCCAGTCAGAGACGAGATGTAGGCCAGCTCGTCCTCGGCGAGGTCGGCCCGGTGCAGCACCGGGTCGTCGAAGAGGCGACGCAACACCGAGTGGCGCAGCCTCAAATTGCGTTGTACATCAGTGGCGGCGCTCCCGCTGTGCGTCTCGTCGGCCGTCCCGTCGACGACCGCGCCGCCGTAGCGGCGCTCCCGCACCAGGCCGGTGAGGAGTTCCTCGAACCGCGCGGGCACCTCGTCCGGGGGCACGGCGAGTCGGGAGGCGCCGACGGGCGCGGCGGGCAACCGCATCAGCAGTGTGGTGTCCACGCGGTAGAGGACCTTGGCTTCCGCGGACTCGACGTACGCCTCGGTCGTACCATCCATCGCGCGCAGCACGTCGTACGACTCCAGCAGCTTCAGGACATCGACGAATGCCATCCGCTCCGGCTTGTGGACCGGGTCGAACGCGGCCAGTGCCCGGTCGGCCGCCGTGGCCTGGACGACGCGGTCGGCGAGCATGCCAATAGTCGTCATCGGCATCGACAGCAACTCGGCCGCGGTCACGCACAGCAGCACGTATCGCAGACGGTCGAACGGGGCCCGGCCGGAACGCGCCCTACGAGCCGGGCGGGAGCCGTCCGGGTTGGCGCGCACCTTGGTGAGGCGGGCGTAACCTCGGCGGGGCTCCACCACCAGGCTCCAGCCGCAGGTGTAGTCGAACCACTGGGCAAGCGACTCGCGACGGCGTCGTACCAGTTCGAAGCCAGTCGGGTCGGCTGTCTCGGTAAGCAGGGGACGGCCCAGGAGGAGACGGATGGCGCGGGCGACCTCCTCCCGTTCCGCGGCGGCCAGCTGGTTGGCGAGGGTGCTCATCCTGCGGCCTCCTGCGACGTGGCGCGGAGGGCCGAGGAGACGCTCGCTCCACCCGCCGCGGTGATGTGGACGACGTAGTCCGGTCCGGTCAGTGAGCCCTTCGCGGTGTGCAGTACGGCGGTGCGCTCATCGCAAGGCGGTGCCAGGGCGATCTCCACCCGGCCGTCTCCCGTCGTGGCGCGCCTCAAGCCGCTCGCGTCCGGCCGGGCGGCCAGGGCACGGCCAAACAGGTCGAGCAAACGGTCGAAGACAGCGGGATCCAACGCGCCGAAGGTGGACAGACGAACAGCTCCCTCTGTCTCCAGCACCTGCCAGGCGAGTGCGAGTTCCGCTCGCTCCGCGCGAGCCCGCTCGGCACGCTCCGCCCTGACAGCGGCAACGTCCCGCACCTTGGCCGTGCGAGTGAACCGCTCCGTCCGCCCACTGGTCCGCAGCAACGCCGACACCTCCACCGGTGGGGCCTCGGACCAGGAACGGGACGATGGGATCAGCTCGGGGTCGGAGTGGGCGAGATGAGCATGGCGGGCCGAACCGAGCCCGAAGGCCGCCGACCACAGCCGGTGCAGGTCCTCTTCCGCGGGGGCCGCCGCGAACCAGCGTGCCAGCTCCCGAAAATCCTGCACGGCGCTGGAGGAGCGGCGCCTCGACTCATTGATCCGCTCCAGAACCTGTAAGAGCGAGACGATGGCCCGCCGGGCTATGTCGTGCAGCTGCTCGATCCGAGGCCGGGCACCGTCGTCCGCCAGGAACCACGCACGCAGGCCCGCCCAGCGCGCCCGCCTGCTCTCCAGCCAGCCGGCCGCGGGATTTTCACCGGCCACCGGCGGGAGCTCTGCCCCGCGCAGGGCCCGCTCGTGCAGTACGGCGGTCCCCCGCTCCTCCACCCGAGCCACGGCAGCGGCGACCGCCTGCCCGCGCCGGTCGAGGTTGACCAGGAACTCCTGCAGATACGCGACCGTGGCAGCCTTGACCTCGCGGAACACCTCCAGATCCGCGCCCTCGGCACGCAAGAGGCGCTGCAGTTCGCCGTTGAACGCCTTGGTGTTCTCCACCAGAGCGTCCAGATGCCCCTCCAGCTCCCGCAGCGTGCTGAAGATTCGTCGATCAGCCGACGCGGGTTCACCGGAGAGCATGCACAGCTCGTCGAGCCGGTCGGCGATCGCCTCCAACACGGCCGTCTGCAGCGCGCCCGTGGAGGCGAGAACCTCAAGCGCGTGCCGCACTCCGGCAAGAGCGGCCTCGCCCCGGCGGGTCAGCGAATACTGCAGGTTGCGCCGTTCATATTCCTCGGCCGTGCGGTAGTTCTCCGCATGGTTGTGCACCACATCCAGGAGCTCCCACTGCACGAGTCTCCTGAGCGCCTCATGCAGATCCTCATTCTCGACCGCCGCCACCCAGCCGACCCCGCGCAGCCGCTCTCGCACCGCGTCGAGCCCGAGCGCCGTCTCCAGGTGCTCGCCGGCCATGCCGAAGACGTCCAGCACCGCCCCGTACAGATCGGACCTCTCCACCGTCGTGAACCGGAACATCTCCGGTGGCACCCTGCGCACGCCTGTCGCCCCTCCCCCGCTGCCTCGACGGCATCCGGATCTCCACCGTAGAGGGCGGCGCTGACATTCAGGGGCGAGTGGCTGTGGACGCGGACGGCGGATCACCGCAGAAACAGCTTGTTGGAGGCGAAAGGACCGGCTCAGTGCGCACGAGGGGCGCGCGAGGGGCGCGGACGGCGCGTTCCGTGACCGCTGGGAAAACAGGGGCGGGTATTGGTTGGGAAGAGACCGCCGTAGCCGATGTGGACCTTGCCTGCCGCCCAAACGGGAAGGCGCTCTCGGGACGCCATTTCCGCGCCGAGCGGACCCGCTGCCCCGTCTCGCGAAAGCATACAAATCAATCCTGCTGAACGAGCGGGTCCCACAAGAACGGGATCAGTCCGCCCGGCGGACTGCCAGGAGCCAGCAGCGCTCACGGAACCTCATTCCGTCCCGTACCTCACGACGTCGAACGTCAGGAAACGGGGAACCAGGCCGACAGGCGCTTGGCAATGACCGGTACGTCGATGTTGTCCTGCGCGACTTCCTCGACGAACGGGCCGGCAATGGAGACGGGCGGCGGAACGGTACTGGCGCTGACGCCGTTGAACCGCAGGAAGACACGCATGGCGAGCCAGGCGGTGCGCTTGTTGCCGTCGATCAGCGCGTGATTACGGGCAACGGAGTGCAGGAGCGCAGCCGCCTTCTCGTGCAGCGTGGGATACAACTCGGCTCCGAACACGTTCGTCCGGGGCCGTTCGATCGCTGACACCAGAAGTCCCATGTCACGCACACTGTGCTCGGTACCGTTGACCGTGCGGGCGACGGCCAGGATCTCGTCGATCTGGATGTAGCGCACTTCGGTCACTTCAGGTAGTCCAGGATCTCCGCATCGCTGTCCATGAGCTCGGCCAGGACGTCACCGACCTTCAGCTCGGCCCGGTTCTGGGCGTCACGAATGGCCTCGATGGCAAGTTCCTGCTTGCTGCGGCGCTCCCGACGAGCCCGCTCGGTGAGCTTCGCGTCAAGGTCGTCGGGGAGTCGGAGTGTCATCGCCATACAGCGATGATACCGGACTGGTATCTAGGTGGCGAGGTGATACCAGCCACTCGAGACCTCGGACCACGGCGCCGTCCTTTGTGGCCCGGTCGGGCCGCGCTCTCAGTTCCAAGGTGCGTGCGACGAGGTAGCAGCACGCGCCGCCGCTGGCGAGGTGCTTGCCCCGTGCCGACGGCCCCGGTCCGCGCGGCCCGGGGCCGGAGAGGTCCGCGAGGTTGAGACTTCCGATATTCGAGCGTCATCCGGGCGTCAAAATTCTGCATTCCGCATCGCCACGTCGCCCGCGAGACCCGCGCCAGCCCTTGAAACTGCAGCTCAGACCGTTCTGCACAAGCGAACCTCAGCCGACGCATTCCGCGAGCGAAAACAAGTCGAACTGACCACCTGGAATACAAAGCAGCAGGTCAGAGGCCCTTCTCGGCAGGCTCAAGAATAGCCACGCACTCCACATGATGCGTCATCGGAAACAGGTCGAACGCCCGAAGCGTCCGTACCCGGTAGCCGCCCTCGCGGAAGTACCCCAGGTCCCGGGCCAGCGCAGCGGGATCGCAGGCGACGTACGCGATGCGGCGGGCGCCCAGGGAGGCGAGGTGGGCGACCGTCCCGCGGCCGGCGCCCGCGCGGGGCGGGTCGAGGACGATCAGGTCGACCTCCGTGATGCCGGTGCGCGGCAGGACCGACTCCACCTTGCCCTGCTCGATGCGGACCCGCGGGAAGTCGGCCAGGTTGTGCCGGGCGTCCTCCACCGCCCGCTTGCCGGACTCGATGCCGAGGACCGCGCCCTTCTCGCCGAGGCGGTCGGCGAGGGCGCCGGCGAAGAGGCCCACACCGCAGTAGAGGTCCAGGGCCATCTCGCCCTTGCGGGGCAGCAGGCCCTGCATGACAGCCGTCACCAGGGTGTCCGCCGCCTTCGGGTGGACCTGCCAGAAGCCACCGCTTCCGACGCGGTAGGTGTGGTCGTCCGCGCGCTCGCGGACGAAGGGGCGGCCGTGGACCCGGTGGACGCCGCCGTCCTTCTCGCCGACGCGCATCACCGACACCGGCCGGTCCAGCTCCACGATCGGCAGGCGCGCGCCCGGCCTCGGCGTCAGGATCACCTGACGGTCCTGCGAACCCGTCGCCGCGATCGCGTCCACCGACTCCATGCCGGTCCAGTCGCGCTTCTCGATGCCCAGCTCGGACACGCCCGCCGCGGCGATCATGCAGTGGTCGATGCGCTCGACCACGTGCGAGCGGTGGCGGCGCAGGCCCGCGTGCCCCTCGGCGTCGACGGCGTACTGGACGCGTGTGCGCCACTGCGGAACCTGGCCGGCGGGCAGCTTGTCACCCTCCGCGGGCATGACCGTGCCGTCCCAGCCCGCCTCCTCGGGCGTGAGACCCGCGAGCCGCTGGAGCTGCTCGGCGATCACCTCGCCCTTCAGCCGCCGCTGGGCGCCCGGCTTGGCGTGCTGCCAGTCGCAGCCGCCGCAGCGGCCGGGCCCGGCGAAGGGGCAGGGGGCCTCGATGCGGTCCTTGGAGGGTTCGAGGATCTCCACCGCGTCCGCGCGCAGGAAGCGGGCGCCCTCCTCGCCCTCGGTCACCCGGGCCACCACCCGCTCGCCGGGCAGCGTGTGCCGGACGAACAGCACCTGGCCCTCGGAGGTACGGGCGATGCAATGGCCGCCGTGGGCGACGGGGCCGATCTCGACCTCGTACTCCTCGCCCACCAGAGACTTGGTCGGTTCTGCCTGCATGGTGGGGTGACTCCAGATCGGAAGGGGTCTCGGCAACGGGAAAGGCCGCAAACCGGTGGGCCTGACAACAGCCCACCAGTCTACGGCCTCTCCCGCGTGCCTCAGTCCTTGGTGGTCGACTCCTTGGGCCGCTCCACCGCCGGACCACGCCGGACCG
Source organism: Streptomyces sp. NPDC044061 (assembly GCF_056434305.1). NCBI lineage: Bacteria > Bacillati > Actinomycetota > Actinomycetes > Kitasatosporales > Streptomycetaceae > Streptomyces > Streptomyces sp. NPDC044061. The sequence continues at coordinate 171,631 of NZ_JBWKFL010000008.1, forward strand.
CGCCCGGCGCGTTCCACTCCTGCCGCCTGCGAGCGCGGAGCTTGGCCGCCTCGGAGGACTCCAGCTGGTAGGGCACCGAGGTCACCATGACGCCCGGCGTGAACAGCAGGCGCCCCTTCAGACGCAGGGCGCTCTGGTTGTGCAGCAGGTGCTCGTACCAGTGGCCGACCACGTACTCGGGAATGATCACGGAGACCGCGTCGCGCGGAGACTCCTTGCGCAGGCTCTTGACGTACTCGATGATCGGCCGCGTGATCTCGCGGTACGGCGAGTCGAGGACCTTCAGCGGTACGTCGATCCCGCGCCGCTCCCACTCCTCGCGCAGCGCCTTGGTCTCCGCCGGGTCGACGTTGACCGTGAGCGCCTCCAGGGTGTCCGAGCGCATCAGCTTGGCGTAGGCCAGGGCGCGCAGCGTGGGCCGGTGGATCTTCGAGATCAGCACCACCGAGTGCACCCTGGACGGGCGGACGCTGTCGTCGCTCGGGCCCTCGGGGGCCGCGATCTCCTCGGCGACGCGGTCGTAGTGCTTCCGGATGGCGGTCATGGTCGCGTAGAAGATGCACATGCCGAGCAGGGCGACCCAGGCGCCGTGCGTGAACTTGGTGACCAGGACGACGACCAGCACCAGGCCGGTGAAGAAGGCGCCGAACGCGTTGATGGCGCGGGAGCGGACCATGTGGCTGCGCTTCGCCGGGTCCTTCTCGACCGCCAGGTGGCGGTTCCAGTGCCGGACCATGCCGGTCTGGCTGAGGGTGAAGGACACGAACACGCCGACGATGTAGAGCTGGATCAGCCGCGTGGAGTCCGCGCCGTAGATGACCACGAGCAGGGCCGCCGCGCCGGCGAGCAGCACGATGCCGTTGGAGAAGGCGAGACGGTCGCCGCGGGTGTGCAGCTGGCGCGGCAGGTAGCGGTCCTGGGCGAGGATCGAGCCGAGCAGCGGGAAGCCGTTGTACGCCGTGTTCGCCGCGAGGAACAGCACCAGGGCGGTGGCGGCGGCCAGCAGCACGAACAGGAAGCTGCCCTTGCCGAACACCGCCTCGGCGACCTGGGAGATCACCGGGTTCTGGACGTAGCCGGAGCCGACCGGGCTGCCGTTGTGGATCAGGTCGGTGGCCGGGTGCTCGGCCATGCGGACGTTCGTCGCCATCGCGAGGGCGATGATGCCGCAGAACATGGTGACGGCCAGCAGGCCCATCATCGCGAGCGTGGTCGCCGCGTTCTTGGACTTGGGCTTTCGGAACGCCGGGACGCCGTTGGAGATGGCCTCCACGCCCGTCAGGGCGGCACAGCCGGAGGAGAAGGCGCGCAGGAGCAGGAAGACGAGCGCGAAGCCCGCCAGACCCTGGTGCTCGGCCTTGATCTGGTAGTCGGCCGTTGGCGCGTGCATGGTGTCGCCCAGGACCAGGCCCCGGAACGCGCCCCACGCGATCATGACGAAGACGCCGCCGACGAACACGTACGTCGGAATGGCGAAGAGCTTGCCCGACTCCTTCACGCCGCGCAGGTTCATCAGCGTGAGCAGGATGATCACGGCTGTCGCGCACAGCACCTTGTGCTCGACCACGAAGGGGACCGCGGAGCCGAGGTTCTCGATGCCGGAGGCGATGGAGACCGCGACGGTCAGGACGTAGTCGACGAGGAGTGCACTGGCCACGGTCAGGCCGGCCTTGGGGCCGAGGTTGGTGGTGGCGACCTCGTAGTCGCCGCCACCGCTCGGGTAGGCGTGCACGTTCTGCCGGTAGGAGGCGACGACGGTGAACATCAGCACGACGACCGCGACGGCGATCCAGGGGCTGAAGTGGTACGCCGACACGCCCGCGATGGACAGGACCAGCAGGACCTCTCCCGGCGCGTAGGCGACGGAGGACAGCGGGTCGGATGCGAAGACGGGGAGTGCGATGCGCTTCGGCAGGAGCGTTTCGCCCAGCCGGTCACTGCGCAGTGCGCGCCCGATCAGAATCCGCTTGGGCACGTCGGTCAGTTTGGACACGACAGAGGATCGTATGCCTTCGAACAGGCAGCCGCCCACCCGGCATCCGGGTTCTGCCTCACGAGTGAAATCGCGGGCGCACTGAACTGCGGATTCCGTGCTCCGCGCGCCCTCCGTGCCTAGATGGCAAACCCCGCCTGTCACGGCACTTCGGAGGTCCCATGCCCGCGACCGCGGAGCTGATCGGGGCCGTGGTCGCCCTCGTCGGCCTCGGAATCCTGACCCTGTTCAGCGTGCGCAGCATCACTCGCCGTTCGGCGCCGTCGGCCACCCGCCGCTGAGCGGCGCCGGGGCCCGTCGCCGCGGGTCGACGGGCGTGACCGCGGGAAACCCCGGCACGGGGGTGCCCGGCCCGATCTCGTGTGTGTAGCTTTGGGCGTCGGTCTGAGACCCTGATGCTGAGCAGTAACTTTTGGACACCGGAAGGACGGTCGTGCACATCGTCATCATGGGCTGCGGAAGAGTGGGATCCGCTCTCGCCCAGACCCTGGAGCAACAGGGACACACGGTCGCCGTGATCGACCAGGACCCCACCGCCTTCCGCCGGCTGGGCCCGGGATTCGGCGGCCGCCGGGTCACCGGGGTCGGCTTCGACCAGGACACCCTGCGCGAGGCGGGCATCGAGGAGGCCGGCGCCTTCGCCGCCGTCTCCAGCGGTGACAACTCCAACATCATCTCCGCGCGCGTGGCCCGCGAGATGTTCGGCGTGGAGAACGTGGCCGCCCGTATCTACGACCCGCGCCGCGCCGAGGTCTACCAGCGCCTGGGCATTCCCACCGTGGCCACGGTCCGCTGGACCGCCGACCAGATGCTGCGCCGCCTGCTGCCCTCGGGCGCCGAGCCGCTGTGGCGCGACCCCACCGGGGGCGTCCAGCTCGCCGAGGTGCACGCCTCCCCGAAGTGGGTCGGGCACAAGATCAGCAAGCTGCAGGAGGAGACGGGCGTCCGCGTGGCGTTCCTGACCCGCCTGGGCGAGGCCATCCTGCCCACCTCGCAGACGGTGCTGCAGGAGGGCGACCTCGTGCACGTGATGATGCGGCCGGACGACGTCGAGAAGGTCGAGGCGGCGTTCGCCGGGGGCCCTGAAGAGGAGGGCGGTCACTGATGAGGGTCGCCATTGCCGGAGCCGGCGCCGTCGGCCGCTCGATCGCGGGCGAGCTGCTGGAGAACGGCCACGAGGTCCTGCTCATCGACAAGGCCCCGACCGCCATCTCGGTGGAGCGGGTGCCGCAGGCGGAGTGGCTGCTGGCCGACGCCTGTGAGATCACGTCCCTGGACGAGGCGGCGCTGCAGCGCTGCAACGTGGTGATCGCCGCGACCGGCGACGACAAGGTCAACCTGGTCGTCTCGCTGCTCGCCAAGACGGAGTACGGCGTCCCGCGCGTCGTCGCCCGGGTGAACAACCCGAAGAACGAGTGGCTGTTCAACGAGTCCTGGGGCGTGGACGTCGCCGTCTCCACCCCGCGCCTGATGTCCGCCCTGGTCGAGGAGGCGGTGAGCGTCGGCGACCTGGTCCGTCTGCTGCGCTTCAGCCACGGCGACGCCAACCTCGTCGAGCTGACGCTGCCCGAGGAGTCGGCCCTGGCCGGCACCCAGGTGGGCGACGTGGAGTGGCCGCAGGACACCTCCCTGGTCACGATCATCCGCGGCACCCGGGTGCTGACCCCCTCCAAGGAGGACTCCCTGGAGCCGGGCGACGAACTCCTCTTCGTGGCCGCCCAGGCCCGTGAGGAACAGCTGGAGGAACTTCTGTCGGTACGGCGGGAAGAGGCCTGAGGTCTTCTTCGGCGGTACGACGGTGAAGGGCGCCCTTGGCAACAAGGGCGCCCTTCACCCGTTCACGGCTGCTTACGCCTCGCGCCGGTGCTTCCCGGCGGCTTCCCGTTCCTTCTCGGCCTTCTCCTCCGCCTCCATCTCGGCGAAGACGTCGATCGGCGCGGGCGCCTTCGCGAGGAAGACCCAGGTGAGCCACACGGCCAGCAGGAACGGCGGGATCTTCAGGGCGACCAGCACCCAGCCGAGCTTGGTGGTGTCGGACCACCAGTACAGCGGGAAGAGGATCGCGCACTTGGCGAGCAGGATCAGGCCCCAGGCCCAACTGGCCTTCGCGTAGGCCTTCTTGCGGCCCGGGTTGCGGGTGCGCCAGGAGAGGTTCTCCTTGAAGACCGGGCCGAGGATGAGGCCGATCAGGGGGACCCCGGCGAGAGTCGTGACGATGTAGGCCAGCGCCAGGCCCAGCGTGTAGAGCATGCCGGGGAGGTAGAAGTCCTTGGCGTTGCCCGTGAACATCGCGAAGACGACGCCGAAGGCCACGCCGAACACGCCGCTGAAGGCGTGCTTGACGGTGTCCTTCCTGGCCAGCCGGACCACCACCAGCACCAGGGACACGGCCAGCGCGGCGATCGCCGAGATGTGCAGGTCCTTGTTGATCGTGAAGATCGCGACGAAGAGGAGACCGGGCAGGACCGTCTCGACCATGCCGCGGACACCGCCGAACGCCTCGAACAGCGCGGCCTCGGTCACCGCCCGGGCGTCGTCGGTCTGAGCCTCTCCGGCGTCTTGGGTCGGCTTGTCGAGGGACGTCACCGGCTACTCCCGTCCGAGGGGTCGCAGTTCGTATTTCGGGTTGAACAGCACCCGGCGGCCCCGGCTCATCGAGATCCGGCCCGATGCGATCAGCTTGCGCCCCGGTTCTATGCCCACGATGGAACGCCTGCCGAGCCACACCACGTCGAGCGCGGCCGAGCCGTCGAACAGCTCGGCCTCCAGGGCCGGGACTCCGGCACGCGGCCGCAGGGTGACCGTGCGCAAGGTACCAGTTACGGTAACGATCTGCCGGTCACGGCAGTCACCGATACGGGTGCACCCCGCGGTCTCGGTGTCCTCGCGCAGCTCCTCCGACTCCAGGTCCTCCTGGGAGGAGGAGAGCCGGCCGAGCATGCGCCGGAACCGGCCGGCCGGCTTTTCGGAACGAGGAACAGCAGTCATATCTGAAGCGTACCGGGACCCACCGACAGGGCCGTAGGCCAGCTCACTTCTCGAACCGGTACCCCATCCCCGGCTCCGTGATGCTGCATCCCCCGGGGGGCGACCCCCGGACCCCCGGCCGGGCCGGCGGCTCACTTCTCGAACCGGTACCCCATCCCCGGCTCCGTGATGAAGTGCTTCGGGTGCGACGGGTCCGCCTCCAGCTTCCTTCGCAGCTGGGCCATGTACACGCGCAGGTAGTTGGTCTCCGTGCCGTACGACGGCCCCCAGACCTCCTGCAGCAGCTGCTTCTGGCTGACCAGGCGGCCGGTGCTGCGGACCAGTACCTCCAGCAGGTGCCACTCGGTCGGGGTGAGCCGCACGTCCTTGCCGCCGCGGTTGACCTTCTTCGCGGCTAGGTCGACGGTGAAGCCCTCGGTCTCCACGGTCGTCACGTCGTCCTCGCCGGGCCCGACCGGCTCGGCCCGGCGCACGGCCGCCCGCAGCCGGGCCAGCAGCTCGTCCATGCCGAAGGGCTTGGTGACGTAGTCGTCGGCGCCCGCGTCCAGCGCCTCGACCTTCTCGTCCGAGGAGTGGCGGGCGGACAGCACCAGGATCGGCACCCGCGTCCAGCCGCGCAGCCCCTTGATCACCTCGACGCCGTCCATGTCCGGCAGGCCCAGGTCGAGCACGACCACGTCGGGGTGACGGGAGGCGGCGAGATCGAGGGCGGTCCTGCCGTCGGCGGCCGCGTCGACCTCGTACTTCCGTGCCCTGAGGTTGATCACGAGGGCGCGCACGATCTGCGGCTCGTCGTCGACCACGAGCACCCTCGTGGGGGTCTGGGGGGTCCCCCCAGTGGTGCTCAGCATGAGGCCTGCCTTTCTGCTTCTGCGCCGGGCTCCCCGACAGGGACGGGCTCGGGACGCGATCCTGCCGCGCGCAGGCTCAGCACCATGGTGAGCCCACCGCCCGGCGTGTCCTCGGCGTTCAGGGTGCCGCCCATGGCCTCGGCGAAGCCGCGGGCGACGGCGAGGCCGAGGCCGACCCCGGCGCCCCGCGGGGCGTCCCCGTACCGCTGGAAGGGTTCGAATATCCGGTCCTTCGCCTCGTCCGGCACGCCGGGCCCGCGATCCACGACCCGCACCTCGACCCGGTTCACTATGGCGCTGGCGGACACCAGGACGCGCTGGCCGCGCGGGCTGTACTTGACGGCGTTCTCCACCAGGTTGGCCACCGACCGCTCCAGCAGCCCGGGGTCGACGGCGACCATGGGCAGCGTCTCGGGGACGTCCAGATCGACGCTGTCCTCGGGCACGCCGCCCAACGCCATCGGGACCACCTCGTCCACGTCGATCTCGCGGATGAGCGGGGTGACGGTGCCGGTCTGCAGCCGGGACATGTCGAGGAGGTTGCCCACGAGGTGGTCGAGCCGGTCGGCGCCCTCCTCGATGCCCTTCAGCAGCTCCGCCTGGTCCTCCTCCGACCAGGCCACGTCGTCCGAGCGCAGGGAGGTCACGGCGGCCTTGATCCCGGCGAGCGGGGTGCGCAGGTCGTGGCTGACGGCGGCGAGCAGGGCGGTGCGGATCCGGTTGCCCTCGGCCAGCTCCTTGGCCTGGTCCGCCTCCTCCTGCAGGCGCCTGCGGTCCACGACGACGGCGGCCTGGGCGGCGAAGGCGGCGAGCACCCGGCGGTCCTCGGCGGGCAGCACCCGGCCGGTCAGCGCGAGGGCCATGTGGTCGCCGACCGGCATGTCGACGTCGGCGTCCTCGGGGCGCTCCAGCGGCGGCCCGAATCCGGCCCGGCCGGCGCAGGTCCACGGCTCGACGTCGCCCGCCCGCTCCAGCAGGGCCGCCGACTCCATGCCGAAGGTCTCCCGGACCCGCTCCAGCAGCTCCTCAAGGCCGGTCTCGCCGCGCAGCACGTTGCCGGCCAGGAAGGAGAGGATCTCGGACTCGGCGCGCAGCCGGGCGGCCTGGTGGGTGCGCCGGGCGGCGAGGTCCACGACCGAGGCCACCGACATGCCGACGCCGAAGAAGATCGCGATGGCCACGATGTTCTTGGGGTCGGCGATGGTCAGCCGGTGCAGGGGCGGTGTGTAGAAGTAGTTCAGCAGCAGGGAGCCGAAGGCCGCCGAGGCAAGGGCGGGCAGCAGACCGCCGAGCAGGGCCGCGGCGACCGTCACGGCCAGGAACAGCAGCATGTCGTTGGCGAGGCCGAGGTCGACGCTGTTCAGCAGTACCGCGAGGACCGCCGGTCCGACGAGGCCCACCACCCAGCCCGAGATGATCCGGGTCCGGCCGAGCCGGGCGCCCCGGGCGACGGGCAGCCCGCGCCCCTTGGCGACCTCCTCGTGGGTGACGATGTGGACGTCCAGGTCGGGGCCGGATTCCCGGGCGACCGTGACGCCGACGCCGGGCCCGAAGACGTACTGCCAGGCCTTGCGGCGCGAGGAGCCGAGCACGATCTGGGTGGCGTTGACGCCGCGCGCGAAGTCGAGCAGGGAGGCCGGTATGTCGTCGCCGACCACGTGGTGGAAGGTGCCGCCCAGGTCCTCCACTAGGGTCCGCTGCACGGCCAGTTCCTTCGGGGAGGCCGAGGTCAGGCCGTCGCTGCGGGCTATGTAGACGGCGAGCACCTCGCCTCCGGCGCCCTTCTCGGCGAGCCGCGCCGCGCGCCGGATCAGGGTGCGCCCCTCGGGTCCGCCGGTCAGCCCCACCACGATCCGCTCGCGGGAGCCCCAGATCTTGGAGACCCGGTGCTCGCTTCGGTACTGGTTCAGGTACTCGTCGACCCGGTCGGCCACCCACAGCAGCGCCAGCTCGCGCAGGGCGGTGAGGTTGCCGGGGCGGAAGTAGTTGGACAGGGCCGCGTCGACCTTGTCCGGCTGGTAGATGTTGCCGTGCGCCATGCGGCGGCGCAGGGCCTGCGGGGACATGTCGACCAGTTCGATCTGGTCGGCCCGGCGTACGACCTCGTCGGGCACGGTCTCCCGCTGCCGTACCCCGGTGATCGACTCCACGACGTCGCCGAGCGACTCCAGGTGCTGGATGTTGACGGTCGAGACGACGTCGATCCCGGCGGCGAGCAGTTCCTCGACGTCCTGCCAGCGCTTGGCGTTGCGGGAGCCGGGGATGTTGGTGTGCGCGAGTTCGTCCACCAGGGCGACGGCGGGAGCGCGGCGCAGCACCGCGTCGACGTCCATCTCGCCGAAGTCGGCGCCCCGGTACTCCAGCTCCTTGCGCGGCACCTGCTCCAGGCCGTGCAGCATCACTTCGGTGCGGGGCCGGTCGTGGTGTTCGACGAAGGCCACGACGCAGTCGGTGCCCCGCTCGACGCGGCGGTGGGCCTCGGACAGCATGGCGTACGTCTTGCCGACGCCGGGTGCCGCGCCGAGGTAGATCCGAAGCTTGCCGCGTGCCATGGCCCCATTGTCTTCCGGTGACTGCCGCATACGCAGCGTCGACCCTACGTCCCGCCACCCGGGCAAAACGGACGAGGGGCCGGCCAACGGGGGTCTTTGACACAACCCTGACGGGTCGGGCAGGGCCTGGGACGTGCCCCGACCGCGGACACGGTCCGCAGCGGCTCCGTCCCCCGCATGACCGGTCTCACACTCCGCTGCGGGCCGCCGAACCGCGTGGTCGGACGGTCCTCAGTGGCCCACGATCTCCCCGTCGCGCAGTTCCAGCACGCGGTCGGCGAGGTCGAGCAGGGTCGCGTCGTGCGTGGCGACCAGCGCGGTGGCTCGTTCGCTGCGGACGACGGCCCGCAGCAGCTCCATCACCGCGTGACCGGTCTCGGCGTCCAGCTGGCCCGTGGGCTCGTCGGCGACGATCAGGGCGGGGCGGTTGGCGAGCGCCCGGGCGATCGCGACCCGCTGCTGCTGGCCACCGGACAACTCGCCCGGGCGCTGGGCCGCGTGGTCGGCGAGCCCGACGAGGGAGAGCAGCAGTTCGACGCGCTCCTCCCGCTCGCGCGGGTCGGCCCGGCGCAGCCGCAGCGGTACGCCGACGTTCTCGGCGGCCGTGAGGATCGGGATGAGCCCGAAGGACTGGAAGACGAACCCGATCCGGTCCCGGCGCAGTTCCAGCAGCCCGCTCTCGCCGAGACCGGCGAGGTCCTGCCCCTCGACCTCGACGCGCCCGCGGTCGGGGGTGTCGAGTCCGCCGACGATGTTCAGCAGGGTGGTCTTGCCGGAGCCCGAGCGTCCCTTCAGGGCGACGAGTTCGCCGCGCGGGATCTCGAAGGAGACCCCGCGCAGGGCGTGCACGGCGGCGGCGCCGTGCCCGTAGGACTTGTGGACGTCCTCGACGCGCACCATGGTCTCGGTGAGCACCTGACTCATTCCGCCTCCCCCGTGGTCCCCCGTGGACCGGGCGCCAGTATCGCCGTGGGGCGCCCGGCCGTTCAACGGTTCAGTTCGGGTTGTCGCCGTGGGTGAGGGTCTCCCAGGCGACGAAGAGGTTGTTGCTGCCGGCCGGGCGGTTGTCGAGGGTGAGCGCCTGGGTGTTGGTCATGGCGATGCCGAGCCGGGTGTGCAGGGCGTTGTAGCCGACCTCGGTGACGGGGCCGAGTCCGAGCTTGAGGGAGCCGCCGCACAGCCAGCTCGGCACGGCCGCTCCGAGCTGGTACTTGGACTGGAAGCCGAGCGCCTGCCGCAGCCGTTCGCCGACGTCCGTGCCGTACAGGTCCTGCCCCTGGATCCGGCTGGTCTCGGCGACGTGCGAGATTGCGGAGATGCCGTACCCGGTGTGCACGAAGTCGCGGCAGGTCTCCTGGGTGAGGCCGGTGACGAAGGTGGACTGTCCCTGCCAGTAGGAGACGATCTTGTCCCGGGTGTTCAGGTTCTGGCTCGGCACGGTCTTCGGCAGGTCGCCGTCCGAGGCGAGGTAGACGTACGCCGCCGCACGGGTGCGGAACCTGGCCATCGCGCTGTCGTACGACGCCTTGTCCTCCAGGAAGACCGAGATGCCGACGGCGGCCTCCGTCATCGACAGCTCCCAGTTGCCGTTGGAGTTGGAACCCTTGATGACGACCGGCAGGTAGACGTTGCGGAGCATGGTCGCGAAGCGGCCGGAGTCGGGCCAGCCACCGGTGTACGTGTACTTGATGATCTCGGCGGCCTTGGGCCAGGAGGAGCCCGCCCAGCCGGTCTGCAGCGGCGCGTTGCTGTTGGTGTGGCTGGTGATGGTGGCCGACCAGGCGTCCATGATCTGGATGGCCTTCTGGGCGTAGCGCGCGTCCCGGGTGATGTACCAGGCGAGGGCGTCGGTGTAGGCGGCGATCGCGTCCCCGCGCTCGTCGGTGCAGCCGTAGTCGGGGTTGGAGTAGGAGCCGCACTCCACGGTGGCCCGCGGGGCGGGCGTGCGGTTCAGGTCTGCGTAGGGACTCGCCGTCATCCGGTCGTAGGCGCCCTTCCAGGGCTGGGCGCCGGCCAGCACCTTGGCCCGGGCGAAGTCCAACTGCCCCTGGGAGACGGTGACTCCGGGGTGGACGAAGGCGGTGGGGGCGGCTTCGGCGCGGGGAGCGGCGGGCGTGGCGAGGACGGTGAGGACGAGGGCGGCGACCGTGGCGAGCGGGCCGGTACGGCGCATCCAGCGACTCCGTTCTTGTATGTGAACATGGAGCGCCTCTGTGAACGCAGGCGTTGAGCCGAGACCGTAGGTACAGACCATTTCGCCGTCAAGGGGTCCCGCACGCGTGCATGGGAAAGGGCCGCACCCCGGGGGGTGCGGCCCTTTCCTCGTCCCGTTGTCAGCGAACCTCGGTGATCTCCGGTCCGCGCTGCAGCTGGCCCATGCCGCCGGAGAAGCGCGAGCCCTCCTCCTGCTGGACGCCCTCGGGAACCATCTGGGCGTCGTTCGGCAGCTTGAGGACGATCGGGTCGCGGGGCGCCATCGGGCCCTCGCCGCGGACCACGACCGTGTCCCGGAAGATCTGCTCCAGCAGGCCGGCGGCCTGCGGCTGCACGGCGCCCTGGCCGGAGATCACACCGCGCAGGAACCAGCGCGGGCCGTCCACGCCGACGAACCGCACGACCTGGAAGCCGCCCGTGCCGTCCGGCAGCTGCACCGGCACCTGGGCGCGCAGCTCCCAGCCCAGCGGACCCTCGACCTCGTCGACGATGCCGCCCTGCTGGGTGATGCCGCCGCCGATCTCCTCGCGGACCTCGCCCCAGATGCCCTCGCGCTTGGGCGCGGCGAAGGCCTGGAGCTGGATGGCGCTGTCGCGCAGCACGACGGTCGCCGCGACGATCGCGTCACCGGCGACCTCCACCCGCAGCTCCATGCCGTCGACGCCCGGCACGAACAGACCGCCGAGGTCCACGCGCCCCTCGCCCGGCTCACGCACTTCGCTGCTGTCCCACGGCCCGTCGGGCCGGGGCCCGGGCTCCAGCCGGACGCGCTCGCGCTCGGCCTCTTCCTCGTCCGCCTCGGTGTCGACGCTGTCGACGACCTGCTCGGCCTCGCCGGCCGCGTCCTCGGCGGCACCCTTCTTGTTGCGACGTCCGAACACGTCACTGTCCTTCCCGGTCGGATACGACCGAAGCGTATCGATTCCCACCCGTCGGTCCGCCATCGGCGGCCCGACCGCTTGTGCCGCTCTCGTCGCCCACCGCGGCATGGCCACCGGTGGACCCGAAGCCCCCTTCGGCCCGCGCCGAGCCGGGAAGTTCCGCGACCTCCTGGAAGCGGACCCTCTCGACCTGCTGGACGACCAGTTGGGCAATCCGGTCGAAGCGCTCGAACCGCACGCCCTCGCGCGGGTCGAGATTCACCACGATCACCTTGATCTCCCCACGGTACCCGGCATCCACCGTCCCTGGGGCATTCACGAGGGCGACACCGCAGCGGGCGGCGAGCCCCGATCGGGGGTGCACGAAGGCCGCGTACCCCTCCGGGAGGGCGATCGACACTCCCGTGGGCAGCACGGCCCGCTCGCCGGGCTTCAGTTCACAGGCCTGCGTGGTGCGCAGATCGGCCCCGGCGTCCCCCGGGTGCTCGTACGCCGGAAGCGGTACGTCCGCGTCGACGCGGCGGATCAGCACGTTCAGGGGACCCCGGCCGACGGGGCTCGCGGGGCTGTCGGAGGTCACGGGTTCACCTCGAAGGCGCGGGCACGCCGGATCCGGTCCGGGTCGCTCATGGCGGCCTGGATCTCCTCCTCGCGGCCGTGGTCGATGAAGTGGTCGACCTTCACCTCGATGAAGAGGGCGTCGGCGCGGACGGCGACGGGCCCCTCGGGGCCGCCGATCCGCCCGGTGGCGCGGGAGTAGATCTTCCGCCCGGCCACGGCGGTGACCTCCGCCTCCAGGTGCAGCGTGGTGCCCACCGGGACCGGCCGCACGAAGTCCGTCTCCAGCCGGCCGGTGACGGCGATGGTCCGCAACAGCCAGTTCAGCGAGCCGAGGGTCTCGTCGAGGGCGGTGGCCAGCACTCCCCCGTGCGCGAGGCCCGGAGCGCCCTGGTGGGCGGGCTGGACGGTGAACTCGGCGGTCAGCGAGACACCCTCGCCGGCACGTGCCTCCAGGTGCAGCCCGTGCGGCTGCTCGTGCCCACAACCGAAACAGTGCTCGTAGTGGGCGCCGAGAAGCTCGCCGGGCGCGGGAGCATCGGGGTGCCGTACCGGTTTCACCGCGTCGGCGGGAGGCTGAAGAGCTGCGGAACTACCACTCACAGCCGCAGACCTTACCCGCGCGTCGGGGATATCCGGACACCGTGCCAAGCTTGGCTCCATGCAGCTCTCCGCCACCCCCTACGAAGAACGCCTCACCACCCCGCGCTCGTGGTGGCTGATCAGCTTTCTCGTGGGCGTCTCGTTCGCCCTGATCCTGCTCCCCTTCGGCACCCTGCCGCTGCTCGGTGGCCTGGTCGGCGGTACGGCCGCGTCGGCGGTGGTGGCCAGCGCCTACGGCTCCCAGCGCATCCGTGTGGTGGGCGACTCCCTGATCGCCGGCGAGGCGAAGATCCCGGTGTCGGCGCTCGGCGCGTCAGAGGTGCTGGACCCGCAGGAGGCGCGCGCCTGGCGCACGTACAAGGCCGACACCCGCGCCTTCCTGCTGCTGCGCTCCTACATCCCCACGGCCCTGCGCGTGGAGGTCACGGACCCGGAGGACCCGACGCCGTACCTGTACCTGTCGACGCGGGAGCCGGAGAAGCTGGCGGCGGCGATCGAGGCGGCACGGAAGTAGTTCCCCGCCTCCTCCACCAGGGGCGTCTCAGTCCCCCGGTTCCTCGGGGAGGTCCCCCAGCTCCTCGGGGAGGTCCCCCAGTTCCTCGGGGAGGTCGCTCAGCTTCAGCGGGTGCTCCGGCTTCTCCAGCGGCGGCAGCTCCGGCAGCTCGTCCCAGGGCACCTGGACCTTGCGCAGATCCGCGCGGATCCGCGCGGCGAGCTTCCTGGTGTCCCGGCGGTTCATCACCGCTCCCACCACGGCGCCCACCATGAACGGCATGAGGTTGGGCAGGTCGCGGACCATCCGCTTCATGATCTGCTGACGCAGTTCGCGCTTCATCCGGCCGCCGAGTGCCGCGTCGATGGTCGCCGGCTTCATCACGTTGATCCCGCGCTCCCCCGACCAGGAGGACAGATACGCGGTACTGCGGGCTCTCAGACTTCCGGGCGGGCGTACGCCGTACACCTCGTGCAGCTCGGCGATCAGCTTCAGCTCGATCGCCGCGACCCCGGTGATCTCCGTGGCCAGTTCGGTCGGCATGGCCGGCGGCACCGGCAGCATTGCCGCCGCGCCGATCCCGGCCCCGACCGTCGAGGTGCCTGCCGCCGCCCCGGCCACGAGCTTGTCCGCGAGCTGCTCGGGCCCGAGGCCCGGGAACTGCCTGCGCAGCGTGGCGAGGTCGCGTACGGGGATACGCGGGGCGATCTCGATGATTCGGTCGGTGAGGTACGCCAGCCCCGCCCGGGCCCGGCTGCCGCCCCTACGGGCGCCTTCCCGGGCCAGCTGCCGGGCCTTGTCCCGGACCACAACGGCCCGTCGCCGGGCGACGGGCGCGGGCTGCCGCCCCGGCGCCGGCAGGTCTTCCACGCCGGACGCCGGCTCGAGCGAGGCTCCCGCATCGGATGAGCCCCGCTCGTCGTCACGCGCGCCGTGCGGACCGCCGTGCGGCCCCTTGTCCGCTCCCCGCAGGGGGAAGCGGCGCTTCCGTGGAGGGGTCGAGCCAGTCACGGCCGACCCGTCCTCAGTCGCAGTCGCGGCAGATCGGCTGACCGTTCTTCTCCCGGGCCAGCTGGCTGCGGTGATGCACCAGGAAGCAGCTCATGCAGGTGAACTCGTCCTGCTGCTTCGGCAGAACACGGACGGCCAGCTCCTCGTTCGAGAGGTCGGCGCCCGGGAGTTCGAGGCCCTCGGCGGCCTCGAACTCGTCGACGTCCACCGCGGAGGTGGACTTGTCGTTCCGGCGGGCCTTCAGCTCTTCAAGGCTGTCCGAGTCGACGTCGTCGTCGGTCTTGCGTGGAGTGTCGTAATCGGTTGCCATGTCGCTCTCCCCCTCTGGGTGTCTGCGGTGTCTCCAGCGCACGTAACGCGTGAGAGGCCGGACTTGTGCCCGACCTGAGGCGGAGATTTTGCCTCACATCAAGGTCTGTTACTCAATCGACACCCAACCCGACCCCTCAAGAGTGATCGGCTTGGATGGCGGTGAGGACCGTACACGGTTCGAATGTCGCACCTCAAAGGCGCCTCACCGTGTACTTCCCGTGATCAAGAGCCCTGAAAACAAGGATTTTCCCGTCTTTGCGGACCCTGTCATGATCACGGAGAGTACATGGCCGGAAATCCGCCCATGTGATTGATCACACAGGGACAACCTCGATCAGCGGTCAGAAAATTCCGCGCAAAGCGAACATCCCCCGCGTGTGTCACGTCTGGTCACACCGGCAGGGTGACGCGCATCACCAGACCGCCGCCCTCACGGGGCTGCGCCACGATGTGGCCGCCGTGCGCGCGGGCCACGGACCGGGCGATGGACAGCCCCAGGCCGACGCCCTTGTCGCTGCCCGTGCGCTCCGTGCGGAGCCGTCTGAAGGGCTCGAAGAGATTGTCGATCTCATAGGCGGGAACCACCGGCCCGGTGTTCGACACGGTCAGCACCGCCTGCCCGTGCTCGATGTCGGTGGTGACCTCGACCCAGCCGGCCTCCGGGACGTTGTAGCGCACCGCGTTCTGTACGAGGTTCAGCGCGATCCGCTCCAGCAGCACGCCGTTGCCCTGCACCACGGCGGGCTTGCGCTCACCGCGGATCTTCACGCCCTTCCCCTCGGCCTCGCCGTGCACCTGGTCGATGGCCTGCGTGGCGACCTCGGCCAGGTCGACCGGCTTGCGCTCGACGATCTGGTTGTCGCTGCGGGCGAGCAGCAGCAGGCCCTCCACCAGCTGCTCGCTGCGCTCGTTGGTGGCCAGCAGCGTCTTGCCGAGCTGCTGCAGCTCCACCGGCGCGTTCGGGTCGGACAGGTGCACTTCCAGGAGCGTGCGGTTGATCGCGAGCGGTGTGCGCAGCTCGTGGGAGGCGTTGCCGACGAAGCGCTGCTGGGCGGTGAAGGCCCGCTGGAGGCGCTCCAGCATGTCGTCGAAGGTGTCCGCCAGCTCCTTCAGCTCGTCGTCCGGGCCGTCCAGCTCGATCCGGCGGGACAGGTCCGAGCCGGCGACCTGGCGGGCGGTGCGGGTGATCCGGCCGAGCGGGGACAGCACGCGGCCGGCCATCGCGTAGCCGAACGCGAAGGCGATGATCGCGAGGCCAAGCAGGGCCAGCAGCGAGCGGCTGAGCAGGTTGTCCAGGGCCGCCTGGCGCTGCTGGTCCATGCAGTGGGCGATGGCGTCCTTGAAGTCCGACAGCGGCAGCTTGGTGGTGTTGATCGCGGGGCAGCTGTCGCTGGAGATCTTCAGCTCCTGGAAGCTGACGATCTTGAACAGCGGCTGGTTGCCGGTGTTGATCGCCTGCGCGGCCAGCAGGTAGATGATCGACAGCAGCAGGATGCCGGCGATCAGGAACATGCCGCCGTACAGCAGCGTGAGCCGTATGCGGATGGTCGGGCGCAGCCACGGGAAGGGGGGCTGCGGCTTCCTGGGGTCCCAGGTGGGCTTCGGAGGCGCCTGGGGCGGCGCGGGAGTCGTGGCCACGGCGGATCAGATCCGGTAGCCGGAGCCGGGCACGGTGACGATCACGGGCGGTTCGCCGAGCTTGCGGCGCAGCGTCATGACGGTCACGCGCACGACGTTGGTGAACGGGTCCGTGTTCTCGTCCCAGGCCTTCTCCAGCAGCTGCTCGGCCGAGACGACCGCGCCCTCGCTGCGCATCAGCACCTCCAGGACGGCGAACTCCTTGGGCGCGAGCTGGACCTCCTTGCCGTCGCGGAAGACCTCGCGGCGGTTGGGGTCGAGCTTGATGCCGGCGCGCTCCAGGACCGGCGGCAGGGGCACGCTCGTACGGCGTCCGAGGGCCCGCACGCGCGCGATCAGCTCGCTGAACGCGAAAGGCTTGGGCAGGTAGTCGTCGGCGCCGATCTCCAGGCCCTCGACGCGGTCGCTGACGTCACCGGAGGCGGTGAGCATGAGCACGCGCGTGGGCATGCCCAGCTCCACGACCTTGCGGCACACGTCGTCGCCGTGCACGAGCGGGAGGTCGCGGTCGAGGACGACCACGTCGTAGTCGTTGACGCCGATGCGCTCCAGGGCGGCCGCACCGTCGTACACGACGTCGACGGCCATGGCCTCCCGGCGCAGTCCGGTGGCCACCGCATCGGCGAGCAGCTGCTCGTCCTCGACGACGAGTACGCGCACGTCGCTTGTCCTTCCTGTATCCACCCGCGTAGCGCTACGTGAGCGCGCGCGGGCAGGGGTGTCCGTGGGATGTGACTCCATCCTGCCCTTTTCGGCCATAAGTCGGCTGTAAGGCGGTGTCCGGGCCGCAGGAATCCGGCTGAGGGCCGGGGAATGCGGGATTTTTTCGAAGGGTTGAGGTTTCCGTGGAAGGGAGCGGGGGGAGGACGGCTTTACACCCCGCGATCACGCTCTGCACGTGCCGCAGCACCATGCGGTACATCGCGGTCCGCTTCCGCAGAGCGGGCGTGGGTGTCCGGCACCGTCGCCGCCCGGCACGGCAGCGCTGGGCACCCGCGTAAGACGTGATCGCCCCTTCCCAACCGGCACACCCCCGTGCCACCGACCCACGACCCAGGACGAGGGGGCGCAGCATGGACGCATTCACCGCAGGACTTCTGCAGCGCATAAGGGCGACCGAGTCCGACCTGTCGCGGGCTCGTGACGAGGGCGACGACTTCCTCGTCGAGGTGGAGCAGGCAGAGCTCGACGACCTGCGCCGCCTCGCCGCCGAACACGGTGTGGAAGTCGGCGCGTCACGCGTCTGATCGGCCCGAGAGCGCAAGAGGGGACCCCGGCGAATCCAGCGCCGGGGTCCCTTTGCGTGCGACTGCCCGCTGACGTGCGGCCTCAGTCGTGCCAGGCGCCGAAGTCCTCCAGCAGCCGCTGGAGGGGCTCGAAGACGCCCGCGGTACCCGCCACCGTCAGATCGCGTGACGGGCGCTCTCCGGGCCGTCCACCGGTCAGGGCGCCCGCCTCCCGGGCGATCAGGTCACCCGCCGCGAAGTCCCACGCGTTGAGCCCCCGCTCGTAGTACCCGTCCAGCCGCCCGCAGGCCACGTCGCACAGGTCGACCGCGGCCGAGCCGCTGCGCCGGATGTCGCGCAGCAGCGGGATGAGCCGGCCGGCCACCTCGGCCTGGTGGGCGCGGACCCCGGCGACGTAGTTGAAGCCGGTGGAGACCAGCGCCTGGTCCAGCGGGGGCGCGGGGCGGCAGGACAGCGCGCGCTCGCCCTCCCACGCGCCGGTGGCCCGGGCACCGCCACCGCGTACCGCGTGGTACGTCTCGCCGCGCATCGGGGCCGCGACGACCCCGACGACGGTCTCGCCGTCCCGCTCGGCCGCGATGGACACCGCCCAGGTCGGCAGCCCGTAGAGGTAGTTGACGGTGCCGTCGAGCGGGTCGATCACCCAGCGGACACCGCTCGTGCCCGCCACGGAGGCGCCCTCCTCGCCGAGGAAGCCGTCGTCGGGGCGCTCCCCGGAGATCAGATCGGTGATCAGCTTCTCCGCCGCGATGTCCATCTCGGTGACGACGTCGATCGGGCTGGACTTGGTCCGCGCAACGGCCAGGTCGGCCGGGCGGCCGTCCCGCAGCAGCTCGCCGGCGCGGCGGGCGGCCTCCTGGGCCAGGTCGAGCAGTTCCCGGTGCAGGGCGTCGGTCACGGGTCTCCTCAGGCGTAGGAACTGTCGGCGCCCGCGGCGGCCGGGCGGGGGGCACGCGCCGGGCAGCAGCCGACCGGGCAGACGTCGTGGCTCGGGCCCAGGGTGCCGAGGGCGCAGGGGGTGACCCGCTGCCCGCGTTCCACGGCGGCCCGCTCCAGGATCAGGTCACGGACGGCGGCGGCGAACCGCGGGTCGGCGCCGACGGTGGCCGAGCGGCGCACCGGCAGGCCGAGTTCCTCCGCCTTGGCCGTGGCCTCCGTGTCGAGGTCGTAGAGGACCTCCATGTGGTCGGAGACGAAGCCGATGGGGGCCATGACGACGGCCGGTGCGCCGGCGGCGTGCCGCTCTTCGAGGTGGTCGCAGATGTCCGGCTCCAGCCACGGGATGTGCGGGGCACCGGAGCGGGACTGGTAGACCAGCCGCCAGGGGTGGTCGACGCCGGTGCGCTCGCGGACGGCGTCGGCGATCAGCTGGGCAACGTCCAGGTGCTGCTCGACGTACGCACCGCCCTCGCCGTGCGCCTCGACGGGGCCCGAGGTGTCGGCCGCGGAGGTCGGGACGGAGTGGGTGGTGAAGGCGATGTGGGCCCGGTCGCGGACGTCCTCGGGGAGTTCGGCGAGTGAGCGCAGCACGCCGTCGGTCATGGGCTCGACGAAGCCGGGGTGGTTGAAGTAGTGCCGCAGCTTGTCGATCCTGGGCAGCTCGAGGCCCTCGGTCTCCAGGGTGGCCAGTGCGTCGGCCAGGTTCTCGCGGTACTGGCGGCAGCCCGAGTAGGAGGCGTAGGCGCTGGTGGCGAGGACCAGGATGCGGCGGCGGCCGTCGGTGACCATCTCGCGCAGGGTGTCCGTCAGGTACGGCGCCCAGTTGCGGTTGCCCCAGTAGACCGGCAGGTCCAGGCCGTGTTCGGCGAAGTCCTTGTGCAGGGCGTCCAGCAGGGCGCGGTTCTGGTCGTTGATGGGGCTGACCCCGCCGAACAGGAAGTAGTGCCGTCCGACTTCCTTGAGGCGTTCCTTCGGGATGCCACGCCCGCGCGTGACGTTCTCCAGGAACGGGACCACGTCGTCGGGGCCTTCGGGGCCGCCGAACGAGAGCAGGAGCAGGGCGTCGTAGGGGGTGGCATCGAGCGCGTCTGGCATGTCTCGATCCTGCCACCCGGCGCTGACGGCCGGGAAACAGCGGGGTGAAGAGTCGAGTTACAGATGGTTTAGTCCGGTTTTTCCCGCTGCTATTTCCGGTGCGATTAGGGTCGCCTAACTCGTAAGCTGTATCAGCCGCATTCGCGCCTTACCGAGCCGCCCCGGAGACCACGTGCCAAGCCCCTACCGCGCCCTGTTCGCCGAGCCCGGCACCAAGGGCTTCTCCGCCGCGGGCTTCCTCGGCCGGATGCCGCTGTCGATGATGGGCATCGGCGTGGTCACGATGGTCTCCCAGCTCACCGGGCGCTACGGCCTCGCGGGCGCGCTCTCGGCCACCATCGCCCTGTCCGCCGCCGCGATCGGGCCCCAGATATCCCGGCTGGTGGACCGGCACGGGCAGCGCCGGGTGCTGCGCCCCGCGACCCTGGTGGCGCTCACGGCGGCGGCCGGGCTGCTGCTCGCCGCGCACCGGCGGTGGCCGGACTGGGTGCTGTTCGTCTGCGCCGCCGGCATCGGCTCGGTGCCGAGCCTCGGCGCGATGATCCGGGCCCGCTGGGCGGCTCTGTACCGGGGCACGCCGAAGCTGCACACCGCCTACTCGTTCGAATCCGTGGTCGACGAGGTCTGCTTCATCTTCGGGCCGATCATCTCCATCGGCCTGTCCACGGCCTGGTTCCCGGAGGCAGGCCCCCTGCTGGCCGCCTGCTTCCTGGCCGCCGGCGTCTTCTGGCTGACCGCTCAGCACGCCACCGAGCCGGAGCCCCACCCGCGCGAGCACCACGGGGGCGGCAGCGCACTGCGTTCGGCCGGGCTCCAGGTGCTGGTGGCCACCTTCGTGGCCACGGGGACGATCTTCGGAGCGGTCGACGTGGTCACCGTCGCCTTCGCCGACGAGCGCGGCCACAAGGGCGCGGCGAGCGTCGTGCTGGCGCTGTACGCGGCCGGTTCCTGTGCGGCCGGCGTGGTCTTCGGACTGCTGCGCTTCTCAGGGCCGCCGGAACGTCGCTGGCTGCTGGGCGTGGCGACGACGGCCGTGAGTATGATCCCCCTCCTACTGGTCGGAAACCTGCCGCTTCTGGCCGTGGCGCTGTTCGTTGCGGGGCTGTCCATCGCGCCGACGATGATCACGACGATGTCCCTCATCGAAGAGCACGTACCTCGCGCGAAGCTCACCGAAGGCATGACCTGGGTGAGCACCGGCCTCGCGGTCGGTGTCGCGCTCGGCTCCTCCGCGGCCGGCTGGGTCATCGACGCAGCCGGCGCGCGCGCCGGGTACGGGGTTCCGGCCGTGTCCGGTGCCGTCGCGGTCGCGGTCGGTTTCCTCGGGTACCGCCGGCTGCGCAGGCCGGCCGCGGGTCGGGGAGGAACCGTTGAGCACCACAGCGAGCGCGAAGAACGGCACCTGGCGTAACTGGGGCGGCAATGTGGCCGCCCGCCCCGCCCGGCAGGTCGCGCCGGCCTCGGTGGAGGAACTGGCCGCGGCCGTGCGCAGGGCCGCCGAGGACGGTCTGAAGGTGAAGGCGGTCGGCACCGGGCACTCCTTCACCTCCATCGCGGCCACCGACGGTGTGTTGATACGCCCTCAACTGCTGGCCGGCATCCGCGGCATCGACCGGGACGCCATGACCGTCACGGTCGAGGCCGGAACCCCGCTCAAGCGCCTCAACACGGCCCTGGCACGCGAGGGCCTGTCGCTCACCAACATGGGCGACATCATGGAGCAGACCGTCTCCGGCGCCACCAGCACCGGCACGCACGGCACCGGCCGCGAGTCCGGCTCGATCGCCGCGCAGATCAAGGCGCTCGAACTCGTGACGGCGGACGGCTCGGTGCTCACCTGCTCCGAGAAGGAGAACCCCGAGATATTCGCGGCCGCGCGCATAGGTCTCGGCGCGCTCGGCGTCGTCACCGCGCTCACCTTCGCCGTGGAGCCGCTGTTCCTGCTCGCCGCCCGCGAGGAGCCGATGGCCTTCGACCGGGTACTCGCCGAGTTCGATCAACTGTGGGCCGAGAACGAGCACTTCGAGTTCTACTGGTTCCCGCACACCGGGAGCACCAACACCAAGCGCAACAACCGCAGTGCGGGCCCCGAGCAGCCGGTGGGGCAGCTGGCCGGCTGGTTCGAGGACGAGTTCCTCTCCAACGGCGTCTTCCAGGTGGCCCAGTGGGTCGGACGCGCCGCGCCGGCGACCATTCCGGCGATCGCGCAGATCTCCAGCAAGGCCCTGTCCGCGCGGACGTACACGGACATTCCCTACAAGGTCTTCACCTCGCCGCGCCGGGTGCGCTTCGTGGAGATGGAGTACGCCGTGCCGCGCGCGGCCCTGGCGGACACGCTGCGCGAGCTGAAGGCCATGGTCGACCGCTCCGGTCTGCGCGTCAGCTTCCCGGTCGAGGTGCGCACCGCCCCGGCCGATGACATCACGCTGTCCACCGCCTCCGGCCGGGACAGCGCCTACATCGCCGTCCACATGTTTCGGGGCACGCCGTACCAGGCCTACTTCACCGCCGCCGAGCGCATCTTCACGGCGCACGAGGGCCGGCCGCACTGGGGCAAGGTGCACACCCGGGAAGCGGAGTACTTCGCCGAGGTGTACCCGCGCTTCGGCGAGTTCACGGCGCTGCGGGACCGCCTCGACCCGGAACGGCTGTTCCAGAACGACTACTTGCGGAGGGTTCTGGGGGCGTAGGCGTCGCGGTGACCGCGCGCCCGACGCACTCGTCGAACCCGGCGAAAAGGGACGTAAGGACGAAACCATTGGTTCCGTTTCTGTGGATTGCGTGAAGTTCGCCTCCTTCATGATCGCCAAAGCCGGTTGCGAACGGCCAAGTCGCATTCCTTGCCAGAAGTTGGACGGCGCGCCAATCCACGCACGTGGTCCAAATGGAGTACTGTTGCGAGCCCTGGGTCCGGTCTCCCACCAGGGTGTCCGCGGCCTCGCAGGACCGCCGGGAGGGGGCTAGTTGCACAGGGTGACAGAGTTCGTCACTTAGCGTTGCGAACAGGTAACCGTGCCATAACGGCGATCCAGGGCCCGTGCCCGACACGCCGGGCAACTCGGCAAGGTTGTGGCAGGCTGCACCCGGGCAGGCCACACTCGACTAGCGGAAGCAGCGACGCACGTGACGTCGGCAGGCACCACCCGGGAGGTCCCCATGCCCGAACTGCGTGTCGTGGCCGTCTCGAATGACGGCACACGGCTGGTGCTCAAGGCTGCCGACTCTACGGAGTACACGCTTCCGATCGACGAACGCCTGCGCGCCGCCGTCCGCGGCGACCGGCCCCGCCTCGGCCAGATCGAGATCGAGGTGGAGAGCCATCTCCGCCCCCGCGACATCCAGGCCCGTATACGTGCGGGTGCGACCGCGGAAGAGGTCGCCCAGCTCGCCGGCATCCCCGTCGACCGGGTACGGCGCTTCGAGGGTCCGGTGCTCGCCGAGCGCGCCTTCATGGCCGAGCGCGCCCGCAAGACCCCGGTGCGGCGCCCCGGCGAGAACTCCGGCCCGCTGCTCGGCGAGGCCGTCCAGGAACGGCTGTTGCTGCGCGGGGCCGAGAAGGACACCGTGCAGTGGGACTCCTGGCGCCGCGACGACGGCACCTGGGAGGTCCTCCTCGTCTACCGGGTCGCGGGCGAACCGCACTCGGCGAGCTGGACCTACGACCCGCCCCGGCGGCTCGTCCAGGCCGTGGACGACGAGGCGCGCTCGCTGATCGGCGAGTCCGACGACCTCGCCGTTCCGGAGCCGAGTTTCCCGTTCGTCCCGCGCATCGCCCGGCTGCCGCGCGACCGTTCGATGGACCGCGCCCTGGACCGGGGCGACCGCGAGCGGCCGAGCCTGCCGGCACAGGCGTCCGAGCCCGCCGAGGAGAGCACGGGCGAACGCGACTCGCTCACCAGCCTGTTGGAGGCCGTGCCGAGTTTCCGGGGCGACATGGTCGTGCCGGAACGGCCGTCGGAGGTCCCGGAGGAGCCCGCCGAGGAACCCGAGACGGAGGAGCCTCCGGCGCCCGCGGCCTCGGCCGGGTCCGCCTACGCGGACGTCCTCATGCCCCGCTCGGTGGGCAGCCACCGCGACCGGCTCATCGGCGCCACCGACCGCCAGGCGGAGGCCGACGGTGTCCGCCCCGGCCGCCGAGCCGCGGTTCCGAGCTGGGACGAGATCGTGTTCGGCACCCGGCGCAAGAAGCAGGAGTAAACCGGTCGTACGGCCGTATGAAGTGGGGGGCACGCGTGCGTGCCCCCCACTTTTCCGGCTTTCTACTGCGGGTCCGGTCCCACAGCGACCGGACGGGACGGATCCGCCGACCACTCCGACCAGGAGCCGACGTACAGCGCCGCCGGGATGCCCGCGACCGCCAGAGCCAGCACCTCGTGGGCGCCGGAGACGCCCGAGCCGCAGTAGACGCCCACCGGCGCCTCCTCGGACACGCCCAGGGCCTTGAAGCGGTCCCGCAGGTCCGCGGCGGGCAGGAAACGGCCGTCCGGGCCCACGTTCTCGGTCGTCGGCGCCGACACCGCGCCCGGGATGTGGCCGCCGACCCGGTCGATCGGCTCCACCTCACCGCGGTACCGCTCCCCCGCGCGCGCGTCGAGCAGCACGCCCGAACGGGCCAGGGCGGCGGCCCCGTCCGCGTCGAGCAATCCGGCCGCGCCGGGCGCCGGTTCGAAGTCCCCCTCGGCCACGGCGGGCACCTCCGTCGACAGCGTGCCCTGCCAGGACGGCAATCCGCCGTCGAGGACCCGCACGTCCGGGTGACCCGTCCAGCTCAGCAGCCACCACGCGCGCGCGGCCGCCCAGCCCTGGCCGCCGTCGTGGACGACGACCGGACGGGTGGCCGACACGCCCGCGCGACGCACGGCCGCGCCGAACTCCGCGAGGTCGGGCAGCGGATGCCGGCCGTGTTCGCCGGGCGCCGAGGCCAGCTCCCGGTCCAGGTCGACGAAGACCGCGCCGGGGATGTGCCCGGCCGCGTACTCGGCCCGGCCGTCGAAGGCCGGGGCGCCCGCCGCCTTCGCCACGCTCAGCTGCCAGCGGACGTCCAGCAGGACCGGCGGGGCCTGTCCGGCCAGGTCCTGGGCGAGTTCGGTTGCGGTGATGATGGCTGTCATGACGTCCATCCTTACGCCAGGGGTGGCCGCGGCGTCCAGGTCCGGCTACTCTGCTCGGCCGGACAGGCTCGATCACACGGTGTACGGGATCGGGCACCCGCTGTACAGCTGCCGGACACCCGTCGGCCATCGTCAGGAAGCGGCGAGAGACGGCAGATCAGGCATCCTTCCGACGGCACGCCGATCAGTCGGCGACACACGGTGAACGGCACCTCGGGGGATGCGGGTACCGGCACGGGCGTGCACGCGCAGCGGCACACCCCTTCCGGTGAGCGGAAGCGACACGGCCACCGCGAGGGGCCGGGGAGAGAGTGATCGATGACCGAGGCACGGGAGTCGGCCGGCCCACACGCGCGTCGCGCGCCCGGCACGCCCTGCTGGGTGAGCCTGATGGTGCACGGGGTGGCCGCGACCGAGGAGTTCTACGGGGCGCTGTTCGGCTGGGAGTTCCGGCCGGGCCCGCAGCAGCTCGGCCCGTATGTCCGGGCCCTGCTGGACGGGCAGGAGGTGGCGGGCATCGGCCATCTGCCGCCGGACCGCCGGCTGCCGGTCGCCTGGACGCCCTATTTCGCCTCGGACGACGTGGACCGCACGGCCGACCAGGTGCGGCTGTGCGGCGGCACGGTGGCCGTCGGACCACTGGACGCTGCGGAGGCCGGACGGATGGTCATCGCCTCCGACACCTCCGGCGCGGTGTTCGGGATCTGGCAGGGGGCGGCCCACCTCGGCACGACGATCAGCGGCGTCCCCGGCACCCCCGCCTGGAACGAACTGCTCACCTTCGAGACCGAGAGCGTCGCCAAGTTCTACGAGACCGTGTTCGGGTACGAGGAGGAGCCGGTGGTGTCGGCCGACTCCGACTACCTGACCCTGCGCCTCGGGGGCCGTCCGGTGGCCGGCCTGCACGGCGTGGGCCACGCGCTGCCTCGCGACCGGGGTTCACACTGGCTGACCTACTTCGAGGTCGCCGACGCCGACGCGACGCTGCGGCAGGTCACCGAGCTGGGTGGCCGAGTGCTCAGGCCGGCGCATGACAGCGCGCACGGGCGGGTCGCCACGGTGGCGGACCCGGAGGGGGCCGTGTTCTCGGTGATCGAGAACCCGCGCTGAGCCGCCTTCGGCCGGATCAGACCGAGGACACCGGCAGCACGTCCGGGGACAGGGCCGCCGCGCGGGCCGACGCGGCGGTCATCCTGCGACGGTGGTGGCGGCGGCACAGCACCTCGTAGCCGACCTCGCCCGCGGACTGGTTGACGTCGCCGACGACCACCTGGGCGCCCTCGACCACCATCTCGCCGCCTATCGTGCGGGCGTTGTGCGTGGCCCGGGCGCCGCACCAGCACAGCGCCTCGACCTGCAGCACCTCGATGCGGTCGGCCAGTTCCACCAGCCGCTGGGAGCCCGGGAAGAGCTTGGAGCGGAAGTCCGTGGTGATCCCGAAGGCGTACACGTCCATGCCGAGGTCGTCCACCACGCGCGCGAGCTGGTCGATCTGCCCGGGCGCGAGGAACTGCGCCTCGTCGGCGATCACATAGTCGGCGCGGCCGCCCTGGGAGAGGTGCTCGACGATGTAGGCGTACAGGTCCTGGCCGTCCTCGACCTCCACCGCGTCGGTGACCAGGCCCAGCCGGGAGGACAGCTTCCCCTCGCCCGCCCGGTCGTCCCGGGTGAAGATCATTCCGGCCAGGCCGCGCGCGGAGCGGTTGTGCTCTATCTGCAGAGCCAGCGTGGACTTCCCGCAGTCCATCGTTCCGGAGAAGAACACCAGCTCGGGCATGAGAAGTTGAGCACCTTTCGGTGAGTCGTCAGGGACAGGAGGCTTCAGGAGCGTACTTCGAGCAGCGGTACCAGCTGCTCCGCCGGAGTCATCGAGCCGTGGTTGCCGACCAGCGCCGACTCCTTCGGCTCCCGCTCGGAGGCGATGATCAGGACGTCGTCGTACGCGGCCGCGATCACGTCCCCGAGCCGCGCGTACACGCGCTCGTCGCACTCACCGGGCCGCCCGAACCAGCCCGCCGCGATCGCCTCGTCCCGCGAGGCCACCCAGAACTGCTCGCCGAGCACCTCGCGCCAGACGGTCAGTACGTCGTTCTCGGCGCCCGGCACCGCGTACACGTGCCGCGCCCGCCCCTCCCCGCCGAGGAGGGCGACGCCGGCGCGCAGCTCCCAGTCCTCGTCGAAGTCGATGCGGTGCTGCTCGTCGAACGGGACGTCGACCATGCCGTGGTCGGCGGTGACGTACAGCGCGCTGCGCGGCGGCAACTGCTCGGCGAGGCGCTGGGCGAGCCGGTCGACGTACATGAGCTGTCCGCGCCAGGTGTCGGAGGCGACACCGTAGCGATGCCCGGAGCCGTCCAGCTCGGCGTAGTACGTGTACACCAGGGAGCGGTCACCGGCCGCCAGTTGCTCGGCCGCGAGGTCCATGCGGTCCTCGCCGGTCAGCCGTCCGTGGAAGGAGCCGCCGCTGAGCGCGATCTTGGTGAGCGGGGTGTGCTCGAAGGCGGGCGAGGACACCTGGGCGGCGTGCACGCCCGCGTCGTGGGCCAGCTGGAAGACCGTGGGGTACGGCTGCCAGGGGCGCGGGGAGGTCCAGGGCTGCCAGCGGAGCTGGTTCATCAGCTCGCCGGTGGCCGGGTTGCGGACGGTGTAGCCGGGCAGGCCGTGGGCGCCCGGCGGCAGGCCGGTGCCGACGGAGGCCAGGGAGGTCGCGGTGGTCGCCGGGTAGCCGGTGGTGAGCGGGCGTCCGGTGCCGCCGCGGGAGCTGCCGAGGAGCGAGGTCAGGAAGGGCGCCTCGTCGGGGTGCGCCCTGAGCTGCTCCCAGCCGAGCCCGTCGATCAGGAAGACACAGACCCGGTCGGCCGGGGTCAGTTCCGTGATGGTGGCGGTCGTGCCGGGGACGCCGAGGCCTGCGGCCAGGGTCGGCAGCAGGTCGGCGAGCGAGCCGCTGCCGTACTCGGGCAGCGGAGCCGTGTCCAGGGCGAGCGGTTCGGGGTGGTCCCAGGGGGAAGGCTGCACCATCAGCGCGTGACGTCCGCGGTCGCCTCGGAGATGGACTGCGCGAAGGCGAGCGCCTGGCGCACCGTCTCCGGGCCGTCCCCGGCCTCGCTGACGCGCAGGCTGAGGTCGTCCGCCGTGGAGCTGCCCGTGTAGCCGTGGTCGGCCTCGCAGTTGGGGTCGCCGCAGGCGGCGGGCTCCAGGTCGATACGGCTGACCGCGCCCCAGCCGATGGTCAGCACGACCTCGCGGGGCAGCGTGCCCGGCGTGTACTGCTCCGGGTTCGCGACGACCCGGCTGACCACGACCGACGAGATCCGGCCGAGCTTCACGGACTCGGTGGACGTCGTGGCGTACGGCGTCGGGGAGGTGCTGTCGGCGGCCTGCTCGTCGGTGTGGCTGACGATGAAGCGGTTGCCGGTGAGGACCAGGACGGTCACGTGCCGGCGCACCTCGTTCTGGTCGAACGTGGTCTCCTGGTGGACCAGGTACGACCGGATGGGCTCGCCGCCCACAGCGGCCTCCACCGCCTCGGCCACGAGGGCCGGGTAGTAGCCGCTGCGCTCGATCGCCACGCGCAGCCCCTGGGTCGTCGTACTGGTCTTGGCCATGGCGTCCATCCTAATCCGTGGGCAAGGGGGGTCCGGGCCAGTCGCGGGCACCGGGGACGGCTCGCGCGCCCGCGTGCGGACTCCTCGGAACGAGTCCTGGCAGGATGTCCAGCCGCTCGGCGGCGATCAGGCAGGAGACCGGTTCCCGGCCACCGGCGTCCGCTTCGAACGCGACCACGACGGGCGGTTCTTCGCCCAGTGCCCGCGCCAGACGCGCCGTCTCCTTGGCCGTGGGCGCGCGGAAGACGGGGTCCTGGAAGCTCGGCGGACAGGAGACGAAGGCGGGAGCGGCGAAGACCGCCTCCAGGCCGTGGTGGTACGTGAGGTCGTACCCGGCCGCCAGGCGCAGCTGCCCGCCGTCCCAGACGATCACTTCCCAGTCCCACCAGCTGCCCTCGGGCAGTCGGCGCCCGGCCATCTCCATGCGCTCCCCCCTCCCCCCGCTCAATACGCCGGCAGCGTGCGCGGGCCGAGGTCGCCGCGGGCGGGCGGGGGCGCGAGCCGTACGGTGGCGCCGAGGACGCTCACGCCCCGCTGGGCGACGACGACCGGCTCCAGGGTGACGGCGACGACCTCGGGGTGATCGTCGACCAGCCGGGACACACGCAGCAGCAGCTCCTCCAGCGCGGGGGTGTCCACCGGCGTGGAGCCGCGCCAGCCGAACAGCAGCGGTGCCGTCCGGATGGAACGCACCAGCGAGGTCGCCTCCCGGTCGGTGACCGGGACCAGCCGGTGCGCCATGTCCCCGAGCAGCTGCGAGGCGGCCCCGGCGAGACCGAAGGACAGCACGGCCCCGGCCGCCGGATCGATCACCGCCCGTACGACGGTGTCGACGCCCCGCGGCGCCATGCCCTGCACCACCGGCCGCAGCTCCTCGGGCTTCCCGAACAGCTCGGTCAATTCGGCGTAGTTCCTGCGCAGTTGCTCCTCGTTCGCCAGGTCCAGCCGTACGCCGCCCAGGTCGGCCCGGTGCCGCAGGTGGGGGGCGGTGGCCTTGAGCGCCACGGGGTAGCCGAGGGTGCGGGCGGCCTCGGCGGCGGCGTCCGCGGTGGGCGCGGGGAGCGCGCGGCGGACGTGGACGCCGTACTTGTCCAGCAGCTCGCAGGTCTCCTCCGGCCCGATCGTGAGCCCCTGCCCGCGCTCGAGCAGCCCGCCGATCAGCTCGGCGGCCTCCTTCTCGTCGATGTCCTCGTACTCCGGCACCTTCCCCGGGTCGGCGGCCTCCCGCCGCCACTGCGCGTACTTCACGGCTTCGGCGAGGGCACGCACGGCTCGTTCGGCGGCAGGGAAGGCGGGGATGAGCCGGGTTCCTTCGGGGGCGGTGCTCCGCGGCCCGCCCACCTCGACGGCCCCGGGGCCCGCGCCGGACGCCGCGCCACCCGCACCCACTCCCGCGGTCGGCGCCTTCCCGGCACCCGCGCCCGCGGTGGGCAGTCGTTCCGCTGGGCGGAACCAGGGGGCACCGCCCTCGGTGCCGGGTGCCTTCTCGACGGCCTGGGGTGCCGTACTCGCCGCAGCCGACAACGCTTCCGCGAGCCCCCCGAGCTCCACGTGCACCACGAGCACCGGCTTGCCCGGAACCGCGGTCGCGGCCGACCGCAGCGCCTCCGCCAGCTCCGCGTCCCCCGGCGACCCCTCCCCGATCGCCGGAATCGCCGTGACGACGACGGCGTCACACGTCTCGTCCGCCAGCGCCCGCGACAGCGCCCGGTGGAAGTCCTCCGCCGTCGCCCCGGTCGTCAGGTCCCGCGGCCGCGACGGCCGCAGCCCCTCCGCGAGACAGCGGTCGTACGTCAGCACTCCCAGCGACTCGGAGTTGCCGAGGATCGTCACGCGCGGCCCCGCCGGCAGCGGCTGCCGGGCGAGCAACAGGCCCGCGTCGACCAGTTCGGTGATCGTGTCCACCCGGATCACCCCGGCCTGCCGCAGCAGCGCGGAGACGGTGGCGGGCTGCAGCTGGGTGGCCCGCACCGCGTGCCCCTGCGGCGCGGAGCCGACCCCTTGCACCACGACCAGCGGCTTCGCCGCCGCCGTGCGCCGGGCGAGCCGGGTGAACTTGCGCGGGTTGCCGATGGACTCCAGGTACATCAGGACGACGTCGGTCTCCGGGTCGTCGTACCAGTACTGGAGGACGTCATTGCCGGAGACGTCGGCACGGTTCCCGGCGGACACGAAGGTGGAGACGCCGGTGACCCCCGTGACCCCTCCGCCGCGCCGATGCAGCCGGGACAGCAGTGCGATGCCGATGGCACCGGACTGCGCGAACAGGCCGATCCGGCCCGGCCGGGGCATCTCGGGGGCGAGCGAGGCGTTCAGCCGCACGTCGGGCGCGGTGTTGATGACGCCGAAGGCGTTGGGTCCGATGATCCGCATGCCGTACGCGCGCGCGAGCCGGACCAGGGCCCGCTGCCGCTCACGCCCCTCGGGCCCGCTCTCCGCGTACCCGGCGGACAACACCACAAGCCCCTGCACCCCGTGCTCGCCGCACTCGGCGACCACAGCGGGCACCGCGTCGGCCGGAACGGCGACGACGGCGAGGTCCACCGGGCCCCCGATGTCCCGCACCGAGCGGCGGGCGGGCACTCCGTCGACCTCCTCGAGGTCCTCGGGGAAGGCCTTGTTCACCGCGTACAGGCGGCCGGGGTGGCCGGCGTCCCGGATGTTGCCGAGGACGCTGCGGCCGACTCCGCCGGGAGTACGGCCGACGCCGACGACCGCCACGGAGCCGGGGGCCAGCAGCCGCCGTACCGAGCGGGCCTCGGCGCGCTGCTCCCGCGCGCGCTGCACGGCGAGGGAGCGGTCGGTGGGCTCGAGGTCGAACTCCAGGCGCACGACGCCGTCTTCGAAGCTGCGCTTCTGGGTGTAACCGGCGTCCGTGAACACCTTGATCATCTTGGTGTTGGCGGGCAGCACCTCGGCGGCGAAGCGGCGGATGCCGCGCTCACGGGCGACCGCCGCGATGTGCTCCAGGAGGGCGGAGGCGACACCGCGGCCCTGGTGGGCGTCCTGCACCAGGAAGGCGACCTCGGCCTCGTCGGCCGGCGAGGAGGCGGGCATGCCGTCGGCGCCGATGCGGTCGTAGCGTACGGTGGCGATGAACTCGCCGCCGATGGTGGCCGCGAGTCCCACCCGGTCCACAAAGTCGTGGTGCGTGAAGCGGTGGACGTCCTTGGCGGACAGGCGCGGGTACGGCGCGAAGAAGCGGTAGTACTTCGACTCGTCCGAGACCTGCTCGTAGAAGCTGACCAGGCGGTTGGCGTCGTCAACGGTGATGGGCCGGATGCGCGCGGTGCCCCCGTCGCGCAGCACGACGTCCGCCTCCCAGTGGGCGGGGTACTCGTGCCGGTCCTGCCGGTCCGCCGAGCTCTGCATGGGCCCCAGAGTACGGCTCGCGTCCGACAACGGCGCGAGGCAGTCTGTGGAGGACGGAAGTCGGACCGAGGCCGCGGTTCCGACGACACACCGGAGCGGGACGAAGGACCGCTGCGGGCATGCCTCGCGATATGGGAAACTGGTCTAGACAACCCTGAACACCGAAGGGCAGCAACACATGGCTGAGCGCCGCGTCAACGTCGGCTGGGCCGAGGGCCTCCACGCCCGCCCCGCTTCCATCTTCGTCCGAGCCGCCACGGCCGCAGGCGTCCCGGTGACGATCGCCAAGGCCGGGGGCAACCCCGTGAACGCGGCCTCCATGCTGGCTGTCCTGGGCCTGGGCGCCCAGGGCGGCGAGGAGATCGTCCTCGCCTCCGACGCCGAGGGCGCCGACGCCGCCCTGGACCGTCTGGCCAAGCTGGTCTCCGAGGGCCTCGAGGAACTTCCCGAGACCGTCTGAGTCCGTTTCAGGAAGCCGCGTCATCCCCTGCGGATGACGCGGCTTCCGCGTTTTCGGCGACCGGCAGGGGAATTCACGGCGGGCAGCGGAACCGCGCGCGACCGCGAATTCACGGCGTGCCGGAAAAGGGCAGCGGAAATACACGTCCACCGAATATCCCTTCTTTGTATACGGCCCCCGTGTTAATGCCGCAGGCTCGGCATGTTTACGGCGTGTTGCGAGTTCCTCACACGCTCCGTGCGGTCGCCGGCCGCGGTGAAGCGCGGCCGGTGCGCGGCCGTCGCCCGCTCGGTGTGCAGCGCCGTGATCGCCCGGGCGCGTTCGCCGTCGCCGCGCGCCACCGCGTCCACGATCGCGCCGTGCTCGGCCCAGGCCTCGACCGGACTCGGCGATGCCTCGACCGCGTACATCCAGGCGATCTTGTGCCGCAACTGGGTCAGCACCGAGGTCAGCGAGTGGCTGCCGGAGGCCTGCGCGAGCGTCTCGTGGAACCAGCCGCCGAGCGAGCGCAGGTCCTCGCTGTTGCCGCGCCTGGCCCGCTCCTGGCCCAGCCGGACCAGGCCGCGCAGCACCTTCAGATGGGCCTCGGTGCGCCGCTGGGCGGCCCGGGCGGCGCCGAGCGGTTCCAGGAGCATGCGCATCTCCAGCAGGTCGGCGGCCTCCTGCTCGGTCGGCTCGGCCACGCACGCGCCCGCGTGCCGCCGGGTCACCACGAACCCCTCCGCCTCCAGCGTGCGCAGGGCCTCGCGGACGGGAACGCGCGAGACGCCGTAGCGGCGGGCCAGGACTTCCTCGGTGAGGCGGCTGCCGCGCTCGTAGACACCGGCCACGATGTCGTCCCGGATCGCCGTGCACACCGAGTGCGCCGGAATACGCATGACCGACCTCCGTCTTAATCCCCGTGAAACGTCGACGATGGACGTGTGTCCCGTGACTCTATTGCAATGAGCCGGAATTTCCGACGGCAGGCCGGAATCCATGGATATTTTTTGGACAGCGGAGACGGCGGACCTGCGGAAAACGACGAAAGCCCCGGCTTGTGAGCCGGGGCTTCGACGATGCCGTGCGGTGGGGCGTCAGACGTTCACGCCGTGCTTGCGGAGATAGGCGACCGGGTCGACGTCCGAGCCGTACTCGGGGGTCGTGCGGGCCTCGAAGTGCAGGTGCGGCCCGGTGACGTTGCCGGTCGCGCCGGACAGGCCGATCTGCCCGCCCGGGACGACCTTCTGGCCCACCGTGACGCCGATGGACGACAGGTGGCCGTACTGGGTGTACATGCCGTCGGCCATCCGGATCACGATCTGGTTGCCGTACGCGCCGCCCCAGCCGGTCGAGACGACCGTGCCGGAGCCGACCGCGTGGACGGGGGTGCCGCTGGCCGCGTGGAAGTCAATGCCGGTGTGGGACCCGGAGGACCACAGGGAGCCGCCGGTCTTGTAGCCCGTGGAGACGTACGAGTTCGCGACCGGGGCGACGAAGGCGTTCAGGCGCCGGCGCTCGGCCTCGCGGGCGGCGCGCGCCTTGGCCTCGCGCTCCTTCTTCGCCCGCTCGGCGGCCGCCTTGGCCGCGGCCTCCTCGGCCGCCTTCTGGTCGGCGGCCTGCTTCTGCGCGGTGGCCTGCTCGTCGATCTGCTCGGCGACGTCGTCGCTCACGGTGATCACCGGGGTGAGACCGGTCTGCTCGACGGAGTTCTCGGCGGCGAGCGCCGGGGTGGCAGCGAGGGTGCCGATGACACCGGTGGTGGTGAGGGCCGCGATACCGGCCGCCTGAGCCGTGGTGCGCTTGACCCGGCCGGGCTTGCGGTGCTTCCCGGTGGCGCACATGAACGCCATGTAGTGGCTGGTCCTTTCCTTCCCTCTCGCCTACCGGGTTAGCTGACGGGTTCGGAGCAGGAAGGTCTCCTACGGACCCCCTCGCTCACGCGCGGGCGTCCGATTCACCCCAGGGACTGCGGTTGGGTCCCCGGCTCCCCTGGCTCGCGCCGTACGGGGACTCGGCGATGACTGTCCGGTGCCGCGGGCGCGGCGCACTGCCTGACGAACAGCCCGGAAGACGCTAAAGCGAGCGACTTTCGATCCCCAAACGGATCCGGGCTTTTGTAGCGCATCCCACAGGTCAGACGGGTAACCTCTGCCCCAATTCGGACATTGGGGCAGGGGTCCCCACAGAGGGGTTTGCACAGCAAGGGGCCCTGACGACCCGTCGGTCACCAGGGCCCCACGCGCGCGTGGCGCGGCCTCGTCGCTACTCGGCCGCCACGACGGTGACTTCGCCGATGCCGAGCGCCTCGACCGGTGCCTTGATCTCGGCCGCGTCGCCGACGAGCACGGTCACCAGGCGGTCCACCGGGAAGGCGTTGATGACCGCGGCGGTGGCCTCCACGGTGCCGGTGGCGGCGAGCTGCTGATACAGCGTCGCCTGGAAGTCGTCCGGCAGGTGCTGCTCGACCTGGTCGGCGAGCGTGCTCGCGACGGCCGCCGCGGTCTCGTACTTCAGCGGCGCCACCCCGACGAGGTTCTGCACGGCGACGTCGCGCTCGGAGTCGGTCAGGCCCTCCGCCGCGAGCGTGCGCAGCACCGTCCACAGGTCCTGCAGGGCGGGACCGGTGTTCGGGGTGTCCACGGAGCCGCTGATGGCGAGCATCGCGGCCCCGGTGCCCTCCGGGGCGGACCTGAGGACCTGCCCGAAGGCCCGCACGCCGTAGGTGTAGCCCTTCTCCTCGCGCAGGACGCGGTCCAGGCGGGAGGTGAGGGTGCCGCCGAGGCAGTAGGTGCCGAGCACCTGGGCGGGCCACACGCGGTCGTGCCGGTCGGGACCGATCCGGCCGATCAGCAGCTGCGTCTGGACGGCGCCCGGCCGGTCGACGATGACGACACGGCCGGTGTCGTCGGCGGTCACCGGCGGCACGGGCCGCGGCTGCCCCGGCGTGCCGGACCAGGCGCCGAGGGTGTCGGTGAGCAGCGCGTCCAGGTCGGTTCCGGTGAGGTCGCCGACCACGACCACGGTCGCCGTGCCGGGTCGCACATGACGGTCGTAGAAGGCGCGTACGGCCGCCGCGTCGATCTTCTCGACGGTCTCCTCCGTGCCCTGGCGCGGGCGCGACATGCGCGAGGTCGCCGGGAACAGCTCCTTGGAGAGCTCCTTGGCGGCCCGGCGGGAGGGGTTGGCCAGCTCGTGCGGGATCTCGTCCAGGCGGTTGCGGACCAGCCGCTCGACCTCGCTCTCGGCGAAGGCGGGCGCGCGCAGGGCGTCGGCGAGCAGGCCGAGGCCCTTGGCCAGACGGGAGGCCGGGACCTCCAGGCTGAGCCGGACTCCGGGGTGGTCGGCGTGCGCGTCGAGCGTGGCGCCGGCCCGCTCCAGCTCGGCGGCGAACTCCTCGGCCGAGTGCTTGTCGGTGCCCTCCGAGAAGGCCCGGGCCATGATCGTGGCGACGCCGTCCAGGCCGGACGGTTCGGTCTCCAGGGGCGCGTCCAGCAGCACCTCGACGGCGACGACCTGCTGGCCGGGGCGGTGACAGCGCAGGACGGTCAGGCCGTTGTCCAGCGTGCCGCGCTCGGGCGCCGGGAACCCCCAGGGCCGAGCCTCGCCCGGCTGCGGCTGGGGGTGGAAGTCCATCGTGGCGAGCTCGGTCACTTGGCCGTCTCCTCGTCGTTGTTGCCGGCCTCTACGGTCGCTTCCTGCTCCGGGTCCTCGGGGACGTCGGCGTCCTCGACGGACTCGGGGGACTTCGGCTCGTAGACGAGGACCGCGCGGTTGTCGGGGCGCAGACGGGCCTTGGCGACCTCCTGCACCTCCTCGGGGGTCACCTCCAGGACGCGCTTGACGGCCGTCAGGGCGAGCTGCGGGTCACCGAACAGGACGGCGAACCGGCACAGTTCGTCGGCACGGCCTGCGACTGTGCCGAGCCGGTCCAGCCACTCGCGCTCCAACTGGGCCTGGGCGCGCTCCATTTCCTCGGGCGTGGGGCCCTCCTCGGCGAACCGGGCCAGCTCCTCGTCGATCGCGGTCTCGATCACCGGCACCTCGACGTCGCCGGAGGTCTTCACGTCCAGCCAGCCCAGCGAGGGCGCGCCGGCCAGGCGCAGCAGGCCGAAGCCGGCCGCGACGGCCGTACGGTCGCGGCGCACGAGCCGGTTGTACAGGCGGGAGGACTCGCCGCCGCCCAGGACGGTCAGCGCCAGGTCGGCGGCGTCCGCGTCGCGGGTCCCGTCGTGCGGCAGCCGGTAGGCGGCCATCAGGGCGCGCGCCGGGACCTCCTCGACGACGACCTCGCGCAGCTGCTCGCCGATGGTCACCGGCAGGGAGCCGTCGCGGGGCTGGGGCTTGCCGTCGTGCGCCTGGATCGAGCCGAAGTACTTCTCGATCCAGGCGAGGGTCTGCTGCGGGTCGATGTCGCCGACCACGGAGAGCACCGCATTGTTCGGCGCGTAGTAGGTGCGGAAGAACTGGCGCGCGTCCTCCAGGGTGGCCGCGTCCAGGTCCGCCATCGAGCCGATCGGCGTGTGGTGGTAGGGGTGGCCCGCCGGGTAGGCGAGGGCGGTCAGCTTCTCGAAGGCGGTGCCGTAGGGCACGTTGTCGTAGCGCTGCCGGCGCTCGTTCTTGACGACGTCCCGCTGGTTCTCCATGGACTCGTCGTCCAGGGCGGCGAGCAGGGAACCCATGCGGTCGGCCTCCAGCCAGAGGGCGAGCTCCAGCTGGTGGGTGGGCATGGTCTCGAAGTAGTTGGTGCGCTCGAAGCTGGTGGTGCCGTTCAGCGAACCGCCGGCGCCCTGAATCAGCTCGAAGTGGCCGTTGCCGCTGACCTGCGCCGACCCCTGGAACATCAGGTGCTCGAAAAGGTGAGCCAGGCCGGTACGTCCCTTGACCTCGTGGCGGGAGCCGACGTCGTACCAGAGGCAGACCGCCGCCACCGGGGTCAGGTGGTCCTCGGAGAGCACCACGCGCAGACCGTTGGCCAGGCGGTGCTCGGTCGCTGTCAGGCCCCCGGAGCCTGCCTCGGCTGTGGTCGTGTGACCCATGGGCATGTACGTCCCTTCGCGAGCGGAGGCGGTCGTCGAAACCGCGGTTTTCCTGCCGTTCCTGCCACTGTATGCAAAGCGTGCGGGGCCTCGGCGAAGTTCCCGCGGGACGTACGCCCACAGCGGATCGCGTAGCCTGCCTCGGACCCGCTCCGGGACGGTTGTCCGGCGCCCGGCCGGGCCGCCTGAACCGGGTCGTGGCACGGGTTGTCAGTACCTCGGTCCACAATGGTCCGCGTCAGATCCGTCATACGCTTCAGCAAGAGCGAGCCGGAGGGGCGCGTCGGTGTCGACAGGGCGAGCGCGCGGAGGCCCGGAGGGGTGAGCACGCTCGCCCTCTCGACACCGACGCGAGCGCCCCGTAGGCGAGCGACCAGATCAGAAGGAGCCAGGCAGCGATGGCCCGCCGCAGCACGAAGACCCCGCCGCCCGACGATTCGTTCGAGGAGAACATCCTCGACATCGACGTCGTGGACGAGATGCGTGGCTCCTACCTCGAGTACGCGTACTCGGTCATCTACTCGCGTGCCCTGCCGGACGCCCGCGACGGCCTCAAGCCGGTGCACCGGCGGATCGTCTACCAGATGAACGAGATGGGCCTGCGCCCCGACCGCGGCTATGTGAAGTGCGCGCGTGTCGTCGGGGAGGTCATGGGCAAGCTGCACCCGCACGGCGACGCGTCGATCTACGACGCCCTGGTGCGCATGGCCCAGCCGTTCTCGATGCGCGTCCCGCTGGTCGACGGCCACGGCAACTTCGGCTCGCTGGGCAACGACGACCCGCCGGCCGCCATGCGGTACACGGAGTGCCGTCAGGCCGAGGCGACGAGCCTGATGACCGAGTCGATCGACGAGGACACGGTCGACTTCACGCCCAACTACGACGGCCAGGAGCAGGAGCCGGTGGCGCTGCCCGCCGCCTTCCCGAACCTGCTGGTCAACGGCTCCTCCGGCATCGCGGTCGGCATGGCGACGAACATGGCGCCGCACAACCTGCGCGAGGTCATCGCGGCCGCCCGCCACCTGATCAGGCACCCGAACGCGGACCTGGACGCGCTGATGAAGCACGTCCCGGGCCCCGACCTGCCCACGGGCGGCCGGATCGTCGGCCTGGACGGCATCCGGGACGCGTACGCGACGGGTCGGGGCACCTTCAAGATGCGCGCGACGGTCACGATCGAGACGGTGACCGCCCGCCGCATGGGCCTGGTCGTCACCGAGCTGCCCTTCACGGTCGGTCCGGAGAAGGTGATCGCCAAGATCAAGGACCTGGTCAACGCCAAGAAGGTCCAGGGCATCGCGGACGTCAAGGACCTCACCGACCGCGAGCACGGCCTGCGCCTGGTCATCGAGATCAAGAACGGCTTCGTGCCGGAGGCGATCCTGGAGCAGCTGTACAAGCTGACCCCGATGGAGGAGTCCTTCGGCATCAACAACGTGGCCCTGGTGGACGGTCAGCCGCTCACCCTGGGCCTGAAGGAGCTGCTGGAGGTCTACCTCGACCACCGCTTCGACGTGGTGCGCCGTCGCAGCGAGTTCCGCCGCGGCAAGCGCCGCGACCGGCTGCACCTGGTCGAGGGCCTGCTGACCGCCCTGGTCGACATCGACGAGGTCATCCGGCTGATCCGCTCCAGCGAGAACTCCGCGCAGGCCAAGCAGCGCCTGATGGAGCGTTTCTCGCTGAGCGACGTGCAGACGCAGTACATCCTCGACACTCCGCTGCGCCGGCTCACCAAGTACGACCGCATCGAGCTGGAGGCGGAGAAGGAGAGGCTCACCGCGGAGATCGAGGAGCTGACCCGGATCCTGGAGTCGGACGCGGAGCTGCGCAAGCTGGTCTCGAACGAACTGGCCGCCGTGGCGAAGAAGTTCGGCACCGACCGGCGCACCGTCCTGCTGGAGTCCGGGGCCGCCCCGGCGGCCGCCGTCCCGCTGCAGGTCGCCGACGACCCGTGCCGGGTGCTGCTGTCCTCGACGGGTCTGCTGGCCCGTACGGCGGACAACGAGCCGTTCCCGCGGGACGCGGGCGCCAAGCGCGTGAAGCACGACGTGATCGTCTCGGCGGTGCCGGCGACCGCGCGCGGTGAGATCGGCGCGGTGACCTCGGCCGGCCGTCTGCTGCGGATCAACGTGGTCGACCTGCCGCAGCTGCCCGAGATGACCGCGCCGAACCTCTCCGGAGGGGCGCCGCTCGCGGAGTTCGTGTCCCTGGAGGACGACGAGACGGTGGTGTGCCTGACCACGCTGGACGAGTCGTCCCCGGGTCTGGCGCTGGGCACCGAGCAGGGCGTCGTCAAGCGTGTCGTGCCCGACTACCCGTCCAACAAGGACGAGCTGGAGGTCATCACGCTCAAGGAGGGCGACCGGATCGTCGGCGCGGTGGAGCTGCGTACCGGCGACGAGGACCTGGTGTTCATCACGGACGACGCTCAGCTGCTGCGCTTCCAGGCCTCCATCGTCCGTCCGCAGGGCCGCCCGGCCGGCGGTATGGCGGGTATCAAGCTCATCGACGGCGCCAAGGTCATCTCCTTCACGGCCGTCGACCCGGCGGTCGACGCCGTGGTCTTCACGGTGGCGGGCTCCCGCGGCACGCTGGACGACTCCGTGCAGACGACCGCCAAGCTGACCCCGTTCGACCAGTACCCGCGCAAGGGCCGGGCCACCGGCGGTGTGCGCTGCCAGCGGTTCCTGAAGGGCGAGGACTGCCTGTCCCTGGCCTGGGCGGGCCCCGTCCCGGCCCGGACCGCGCAGAAGAACGGCACCCCGGCCGAGCTGCCGGAACTGGACCCGCGCCGCGACGGCTCGGGCACGTCGCTGCCGAAGACGGTGGCGGTGGTCGCGGGACCGGTGTTCTAGGCCTCCCAAGCCCTTGCTCCGGGCCTCGTAAGCCACGGCTCCGGGTGTCCAGGCCTCGTCGGGGTCTAGGCCTTGTTTGCCTCGGCTCCGGGTGTCCAGGCCTCGTGGGCCTCGTCGCGCGGCTCCTCCTCGGAGCCCCGGACGAAGCGCAGGACGCCCCACATGCCGTGCTCGTCGGCGTGTGGGGCGTCGTTCTTGCACGCCTCCAGTTCCTTGCCGAGGGCGCCCGTGTCGATGCCGCTGCCGATGAGGACGAGCTGGGTGAGGCGGGCGCCGGCGGGGGTCCAGGGCTCGGGGTGGAACCGCAGGAAGCGTCCGACGACGTGCACGGCGTACCGGTTGCCCGTGTCGTGCGGCCCGAAGTCGACGTGTCCCTTGATGCGGTACAGCCCCTCGGGACGGCTGTCCAGGAACCACATGAGCCGGCGCGGCTCCATCG
Organism: Streptomyces sp. NPDC044061; assembly: GCF_056434305.1. NCBI lineage: Bacteria > Bacillati > Actinomycetota > Actinomycetes > Kitasatosporales > Streptomycetaceae > Streptomyces > Streptomyces sp. NPDC044061. The sequence continues at coordinate 211,866 of NZ_JBWKFL010000008.1, forward strand.
GCACGTCGGAGACGAAGGACAGGCTGTCGTAGCCCGTGTGCAGATGGCCGCCGTGGTCGTCGTCGCCGTGTTCGTGCAGGTCGTCGAAGGACAGCTGTCCGATGCGCTCCTCGCTCGGCCGGCAGTCGAAGAGGAACTCCGGGTCGATGCGGCCGTAGGTCGCCGGGACGACGGCCGCGCGGTCGGTGAGCGAGCGGACGAGGCCGAGGACGCGGTCGGTTTCCGGCGCCCGGTCGAGCTTGTTGACCACCACGAGGTCGGCGAGGGCGAGGTGCCGGTCGATCTCGGGGTGCTGGGCACGGGTGCCCTCGAACTCCGAGGCGTCGACGACCTCGACGAGGCCGCCGTACACGATGCCGGGATGCTCGCTGGCGAGCACCATGCGGACCAGTTCCTGCGGCTCGGCGAGTCCGCTGGCCTCGATGACGATGACATCGACGCCGGTGGTGGGCGCGGCGAGCCGGTCGAGGTACTCGTCGAGTTCGCTCGCGTCGACCGCGCAGCACAGGCAGCCGTTGCCGAGCGAGACGGTCGAGTCGCCGAGGGCGCCCGCGACGGCCATCGCGTCGATCTCGATGGCTCCGAAGTCGTTGACGATCGCCCCGATGCGGCTGCCTCCGCTGTGGTGCAGCAGGTGGTTGAGGAGCGTGGTCTTGCCGGAGCCCAGGAACCCGGCGAGCACGACGACCGGGATCTGCCGCGAACCGCGGCCGTCTCCCACGCTGTCCCTCAAGCTGTTCCCCAACGGGCGACCTCTCTCACGCGGACGCGCGCACCGGCTCGCGGCCCGGCGCACGGACGAGGAATGACTGCGCGAACAGGATACGAGCGGGGAGAATCGCGACGTGGTGAACGATCGTTCGCACTCCTCGCGGTTCAGGCCTGGGGCCCCTCGCGCACGGCGGTCCCGGACGACCGGGCGACGGGTTCCGGGCGGGGGCTCCCGGCGCACCTGCCTGGATGCCCGCCTTGGTCTCAGGCGACCGCGGGCACCGCCGCCGGCGGCTCCGGGCCCACATATCGCGCGACCGGCCTGATGATCTTCGAGTCCTCCGACTGCTCCAGGACGTTGGCGCTCCAGCCCACCGCCCGGCCCGCCGCGAAGGTGGGGGTGAACATCTCGCGGGGCAGGCCGCACAGTTCCATGACCACGCCCGCGTAGAACTCGACGTTCGTGTGCAGTTCGCGACCGGGCTTGAGCTCGGCGAGGATCGCCTCGACCTGCCGCTCGACCTCGACGGCAAAGGCGACGCGCGGGCCCCCGAAGTCCAGGGCGATCTCGCGCAGCATCCGCGAACGGGGGTCCTCCGTGCGGTAGATGGCGTGCCCGAAGCCCATGATCCGGTCACCGGCGAGCACCCGCTCCCGGATCCAGGAGTCGATGCGGTCCGGCGTCCCGATCGCGTCCAGGGTGTCGAGCGCGCGGCTGGGCGCCCCGCCGTGCAGCGGACCGGACAGTGCGCCCACGGCCCCGACCAGGCAGGCGGCCACGTCGGCCCCCGTCGACGCGACGACCCGCGCGGTGAAGGTTGACGCGTTGAATCCGTGATCAATGGTTGAGATCAAGTACTGCTCGACCGCGCGGGCCCGCCGCGGGTCGGGCTCCTCACCGGTGAGCATGTGGAGGTAGTTGGCCGCGTACGACAGGTCGGCGCGCGGCTCCACCGGCTCGAGGCCCTGCCCCAGCCGGTACAGCGCGGTGAGCAGGGTCGGCACGGCCGCGCAGGCGGCGACGGTGTCGGCGCGGCGCCGGGCGGCGTCGATGTCGTAGACCGGCCGGAACCCCTTGGCGGCGCCGAGCAGGGAGAGTGCCGTACGCATCCCGGCCAGGGGCCCGGAGAGGCGGCTCGCCGCCGCGATGGCCGGCAGGGCCGCACGGACCTCGTCGGGCAGCCGGCGCAGTTCGGCGGTCTCGGCGGCGAAGGCGGTGCGGCGCTCCGCGTCCGGGAGTGCGCCGTGGACGAGGAGATGCCACACGTCCTCGAAACCGCGGGTCCGCGCGAGTTCGACGGCCGAGTACTGGCGGTAGTGGTAGAAGCCCTCGAGCCCCCGTACGTCTCCGATCCGGGTGTCGGTGACGACGACCCCCGCGAGGCCGCGCGGTACGTCGATGCGCGGTGCGGTTCTGTTGATCGACATGCTGTTCCTCCCTGAACTTGATCCGACTGTCCATGCTTGACTCAAATTCTGTCAACATTGATTAATCAACGTATGGCCGTCAAGCAGTACAGAGGCGACTACGGTGACCCCCATGCGCGATCACGAACCCGCCCCCGGCCGTCCCGGGCGAAGGCTGAGCACCAGGGAGACCGCCGAGGTGCTCGGCGTGAAGCCCGAGACGGTGTACGCCTACGTGAGCCGCGGCCTGCTCAGCAGCAGGCGTGAACCCGGCAGCCGCGCCAGCACCTTCGACGCGAAGGAGGTCGAGGTCCTCGCCCGGCGCAACCGGCGTGAGGCCGCGGGGCGTCCGGGCTCCGGCGGCGACCTGTCCGTCCGGACGCGTGTCACCCTGATCGACACGGACCGGTACTACTTCCGTGGCGTCGACGCCACGGAGCTGGCCGCCCGCCACTCCTACGAGGAGGTCGCGGAATGGCTGTGGACGGGCCGGCTGACCCCGGGCGTCACCTTCACCGCGCCCGAGGCCACCGTCGAGGTCGCCCGCCACGCCGTGAACGCCCTGCCCGAGCACACCTCGCCCACCGACCGGCTGCGGGTGGCCGCGATCGCGGCGGCGGCCGAGGACCCGATGCGCTTCGACCTGTCCGAGGAGGCAGTGCTCAGCACGGCGCGCATCCTCATCCCGACGCTGGTCGCCGCGCTGCCGCCGGTCCTGCACGCCCCCGAGGACGACGGCCCGCTGGCCCACCGCCTGTGGGGCCGGCTGACCGCCGGGCCCGCCGACGCGGAATCGCTGCGCGTCCTGGACACCGCCCTCGCCCTGCTCATCGACCACGACCTGGCCGCCTCCACGCTCGCCGTCCGGGTCGCCGCCTCGGCACGCGCCCACGCCTACGCGGCCGTCTCGGCCGGACTCGGGGTGCTGGAGGGCCCGCTGCACGGCGCCGCCAGCGGCCTGGCCCACCGGATGCTGCTCGACGTCCTCGACCAGGGCACCGCGGTCCCCGTGATCGCGGACGAGCTGCGTGCGGGGCGCCGTATCCCCGGACTCGGCCACCGGCTCTACCCCGGCGAAGACCCGCGCGCGCGGATGCTGTTCGGCCTCCTGGAGCGGGTCCCACGCGCCGAACCCGCCCTGCTCGCGGCCCGCGACATCGTCGCCACGACCGCGCGCCACACCCCGCTGCACGCCAACGTCGACCTGGCCCTCGCCGTGTTCACCGCCTCCTGCGGCATGCCCGCCACGGCCGGCGAGACCATCTTCGCCGTCGCCAGGACGGCGGGCTGGATCGCCCACGCTCTGGAGGAGTACGGCGAGCGTCCCCTGCGCATGCGCCCTGTCGGCCACTACGTCGGTCCGCGCCCTCCGCAACCCCTCCCGGAGTAGGACACGGGCACGGCCGGAAGTCGCCCTGGGGGGAGTCAGGTTAGGCTCACCTCTGTGAGTAGGTGCGCGACCGTCTCCCGGAGCCTCGACGAGCCCGTTTCCGGTACGGCTGCCACGGCGACGACGTGGCTGCTGCTGGAACAGCCCGGCCCATGGGGTGCCAAGGCGCTCACTTCGAGCCATCTCGATCCCGCGCTGGGCCGCGCCCTGGAGGCCGCCGCGGAGGGGACCGGAGTCCGCGTCGCGCTCATCCGCCGGCCAGGCCGCCACGCAGACCCCGGCACGCCCGCGCCCCGGCAGGTGTACGCGGCCCACACCGTCCCCGGCAACGTGTGGCTGCACAGCTCCACCACCCGCGACCCGCGCAGGCTGCTGGACCTCGACTTCGCGGCTCTCGGCGCGGGCGACGACCGTTCCTTCGGCACGCAGCTCGGCGGGCGGCCGCACACGGGCGACCCGCTCGCGCTCGTGTGCACCAACGGCAAGCGGGACCGCTGCTGCGCCCTCCTGGGCCGCCCCCTCGCCGCCGAGCTGACCGCGTCCGGTGTGCGGGGCGTGTGGGAGGTCACCCATCTGGGTGGTCATCGCTTCTCGCCCACGGTGCTCGTCCTGCCGTACGGCTACGCGTACGGCCGCGCGGAGGCCCACACCGTCAAGCAGGCCCTGCACGGCGTCCGGCAGGGCCGTGTGGTGGTCGAGGCGTGCCGCGGGCGCTCCGCCTGGGAACGGCCCGGCCAGGCGGCCGAGCTGGCCGTGCGCACGGTGGCCGGCGAGTACCGGGCGGGCGCGCTGAGCGTCGTGGGGACCGGGGGCAGGGCTCCGCGCTGGGAGATCACCGTCGCCCACACCGACGGCCGACGCTGGCGCGTCACGGTGGCCCAAGGCGCGTCCGTGCCGCCGCGCCCGGAGAGCTGTGGCGCGGCGGTGCTCGGCACGCCGGCGCGGATGGACGTGGTGTCGGTGCGCGAGCTGAGGACGACCGCCCTCGCGAGCTGAGCCCGCCCCTCCCGCACCGGTTCCTTCAAGGACTGGTCAAGAGATCCACGCCACACCCCCTTCGGCCGCCGCCCTGCGTCCACGTAACGTCGGGGGGTATGAGCCCCACTCCCCCCGCACGCCGTCTGCGCCTCGGTCTGCCCCGGCGGGTGTTCTCGCAGGTGCTGCTGATGCAGGTGGCGATCGCGGCGGGGGTCGCGGTGCTCGCGACCGGGCTCTTCCTGGCGCCGCTGAGCAAGCAGCTGGACCAGGAGGCGATGCGCCGGGCACTGGCCATCGCGCAGACCACGGCACAGGACCCCCAGATCGCCGAAGGCGTCCGGACCACCCCGCCAACCAGGAACGGACCGGTGCAGAAGGAGGCCGAGCGGATCCGGCACGCCACCCACGCCGAGTACATCGTGGTACTGGACCGCAGCTGGATCCGGTGGTCGCACCCCACCCCGAGCGAGATCGGCCACCAGGTGTCCACCAGCCCCCGCGAAGCCCTGGCCGGCCAGGAGGTCATGGAGATCGACAAGGGCACCCTGGGCCGCTCGGCCCGAGGCAAGGTGCCCCTGTACGACGCCGACCACCGGATCATCGGGGCGGTCTCGGTCGGTATCGCCTACGACAGCGTGCGCGCCCGGCTGATCAGCGCGATCCCGGGTCTGTTCGCCTACGCCGGCGGTGCGCTCGCGGTGGGCGCTCTGGCCGCCTGGCTTATCTCCCGCCGGGTCCAGCGGCAGACCCGCGACCTGGCCTTCTCCGACATCTCGGCGCTGCTCGCGGAGCGCGAGGCGATGCTGCACGGCATCCGGGAGGGCGTGGTCGCCCTCGATCGCGGCGGCCGCATCCGCCTGCTCAACGACGAGGCACGGCGGCTGCTGGGCATCGGCGACGAGGCCGTCGGCAAGTCCCCCGACGAGGCACTGGGCGAGGGACGCACGACCGACGTCCTGGCCGGGCGGGTGACCGGCACGGACCTGCTGACCGTGCGCGGCCAGCGCGTGCTGGTCGCCAACCGCATGCCCACGGACGACGGCGGTGCCGTGGCCACCCTGCGCGACCGCACCGAACTCGAACAGCTGGGTCGCGAACTCGACTCCACACGCGGCCTGATCGACGCCCTGCGCGCCCAGGACCACGAGCACGCCAACCGCATGCACACCCTGCTCGGCCTGCTTGAACTGGAGATGTACGACGACGCCGTGGAATTCGTCGGCGAGGTCGTCGGCGACCACCGGGTCACCGCCGAGCAGGTCACCGAGAAGATCCAGGACCCGCTGATCGCCGCCCTGCTGGTCGGCAAGGCGACCGTGGCGGCCGAACGCGGCGTCGCGCTGTGGGTGTCCGAACGCACCCGGCTCCCTGACCGGCTGATCGACCCCCGGGGCCTGGTCACGGTCGTGGGCAACCTCGTGGACAACGCGCTCGACGCGGTCGCGGGCACCCCGCACGCGCGCGTGGAGGTCGGGTTGCACACCGAGGGACGTACGGTCGTCCTCCGCGTGCGCGACACCGGGCCCGGCATCCCGGCGGACCAGCGGGAGCTGATCTTCACGGAGGGGTGGTCCACCAAGGAGCCGCCGGCGCACGGAAAACGCGGCCTGGGGCTCTCCCTGGTGCGCCGGCTCGCCGAACGACAGGGCGGGAGCGCGTCGGTGGTCACGGCGGACGGCGGGGGCGCGGAGTTCACCGTCGTACTGCCCGACGCGCTGTCCGAGCCGGAACCGGAGCCGGCCCTCACGGGGTCCGCGGAGCCCGGCTTCGGGGATGTTCCCGCCGCTGCCGAGGAGGAGGCGCGATGATCGAGGTCCTGGTCGTGGACGACGACGTACGGGTGGCGCGGGTCAACGCCGCCTACGTCGAGAAGGTGCCCGGCTTCCACGTGGCCGGCGAGGCGCACAACGCGGCCGAGGCGCTGCGCCGGCTGGAGGCGCTGCCACGGCTCGACCTGGTCCTCATGGACCACTACCTGCCGGACGAGACCGGGCTCGCGGTCGTCCGCGAGATGCGCCGGCGCGGCCACCAGACCGATGTGATCATGGTGACGGCCGCGCGGGACGTGGCGACCGTCCAGGCGGCCATGCGGCACGGGGCCCTGCAGTACCTGGTGAAGCCGTTCGCCTTCGCCGGGCTGCGGGCCAAGCTGGAGGCGTACGCCGAGCTGCGCCGCAAGCTGGACGGCGGCGGCGAGGCCGAACAGGCCGAGGTGGACCGCATCTTCGGCGCTCTGTCCGCGCCGTCGGAGCCGGGGCTGCCCAAGGGGCACTCCCCCACCACCGCCGAGCTGGTGCGCCAGTCCCTGATGGGCGCCGAAGGGCCGCTGTCGGCCCAGGAGATCGCCGAGCGGACCGGCGTGAGCCGTCAGACCGCCCAGCGCTACCTCAAGCTCCTGGAGCGCACCGGACGGGCCCGGCTGACCCTCAAGTACGGCGACGCGGGCCGCCCGGAACACCGTTACGTGTGGGCGACCCGCGTCTGAGCGGGGTTCGGCGAGCCGCTACTTGGCGGCCTTCTCGACGAACTCGGTCGTGTACGTCTTGCTCAGGTCCACCTTGGCGTTCTTGATGTTGGGGTTGAACGCCTTGAGGACCTTCTCGACGGTCTCGGGACCGTTCGCGGGCATCACGCCGTCCTTGGTGAACATCGGCAGCGTGCTCTTGATGGCCTCGGCGTAGAGCGCCTTGTTGCCCTGGGAGTAGTCGGCGGGCATCTTGGCCGCGATCTCGTCGGCGCTGTGGGTGGACATCCACGTGAGCGTCTTGACGAACGCGTTGACCAACTTCTGGACGGTGTCCTTGTGCCCGTTCACCCAGTCCGTCTGCATGTACAGACTGGACGACGGGTAGGGGCCGCCGAGCGCCTTCTGCGAGCCCTCGGGCGTCCGCATGTCGAGCAGGACCTTGCCCGCCTTCTTGTCCAGGATCGTGGCGACGGTCGGATCGGTCGTCATACCGGCGTCGATCGAGCCCTGCTGCAGCGCCGAGATGAAGGTCGGCCCCGCACCGACGGCGACCGGACTGAACTCGCTGATCTTCACGCCGTTCTTGACGGCGAGGTACTTGGTGAGGAAGTCGGTCGAGGAGCCGAGACCGGTGATACCGAGCTTCTTGCCCTTGAAGTCCTTCGGCGAGGTGATGTCGCCCGCCTTCTTGGTGGAGACGACCTCCACCTCGCCGGGGGCGTGCGAGAACTGCACGACGGACTCCACGGCCTTGCCCTTCGTCTGGAGGTCGAGGGTGTGGTCGTAGAAGCCGACGGCGCCCTGGACCTGGCCGGAGACGAGCGCGGTCTCGGCCTGGACACCGGCGGGCTCACTGAGGAGTTCCACGTCGAGGCCCTCGGAGTCGAAGTAGCCGAGCCGCTGGGTGAGCATCGCCGGCAGATAGATGACCTTGTCCAGGCCGCCGACCATGATCTTGACCTTCGTGCCCTTGCCGTCGCCCTTGCTTCCGGCGTCGGCGGAGGTGCTGCTCGCCGCGTCATTGGCGCAGGCAGTGAGCGAGGAGAGGGCGAGCAGGCCGGAGGCGGCCAGCGAGGCGTATCTGGCGGTCTTGCGCATGGCGGTTCACGTCCTTGTGAGAGGGAGGTACGGGGTAAGGGGGGTGTCTTGGAGCCCTTGGCCTCGGGGCGGCGCCGGGCGGACCGGACTCAGTGGCCGGAGTTCGACGGCTTCCACCGGAAGATGCGGTGCTCGGCGAAGGTCAGCAGGCCCTCGGCGACGAGTGCGACGGCCGCGAGGATGACCATCGCGGCATAGACGCCGGCGGCGTTGAAGGTGCCCTGGGACTGAGCGACGAGCAGGCCGATGCCCTTGGTGGCGCCGATGTACTCGCCGACGATGGCGCCGATGAGGGCGAAGCCGAAGCTGACGTGGAGGCTGGTGAAGATCCAGGAGGTCGCCGACGGGATGACCACCTGGAGGGTGACCCGACGGTCGCTCGCGCCCAGGATGCGGGCGTTGGACACCAGGTTGCGGTCGACCTCGCGGGCGCCCTGAAAGGCGTTGAAGAACACCGGGAAGAAGACCAGCACCACGGCCGAGGCGACCTTGGAGGCGGGGCCCAGCCCGAACCAGATCACGAAGATCGGGGCCAGGACGATCCTGGGGATGGAGTTGAGCACCTTGATGTATGGACCAAGGACATCGGCGAGAAAGGCGATCCGCCCCAGAGCGATACCGAAGACCACACCGGCGACGACACCGATGACCCAGCCGAGCAGCGCCTCCTGGAGCGTGGCCCAGATCTGCTCGCCCAACGAGCCCTGTGCCGTTCCGTGCATCACCCAGGTGCCGATCTGATCCCAGATCTGCGAGGGCATCGAGAAGTTGAACGGATCGATGATCTTGGCCCGGGAGAGCCCCTCCCACAGACCGAGCACGGCCACCAGGAGCAGCACCCGCGCGGCGGCGACGACCACCTTGCGTCTGCGGGCGGCCGCGGCCCGCGACTGGGCGCGGCCCGGAGTCTTCACCGTGTCGACGACCGGCGTGCTGATGACCTCAGGCGACATTGGCGGCACCCCTCTCGCGGGTGATGCGGACCTCTTCGCCGAGGGACTCCCAGATCTCGCGGTAGATCTCGATGAACCGCGGCTCCAGACGTACCTGTTCGACCTTGCGCGGCCGCGGCAGATCGATGTCGAAGACCTGCTTGACGGTCGCGGGCCCGGCCGTCATCACGACGACCTTGTCGGCCAGCGCGATGGACTCCTCCAGGTCGTGGGTGACGAAGACGACGGAGGCGCCGGTGCCCTCCCACAGCTCCAGCAGCTCGTCCGACATCAGCGCCCGGGTCTGCACGTCGAGCGCCGAGAAGGGCTCGTCCATCAGCAGGATCTCGGGGTCGTTGACGAAGGTGGCGGCGAGGGCGACGCGCTTGCGCTGGCCGCCGGAGAGCTGGTGCGGATAGCGGTCCTCGAAGGCGGCGAGCCCGACGCGGGCCAGCCACTCGCGGGCCTTCTCCTTGGCCTCCGCCTTGGGAACACCCCGGAAGCGGGGGCCCGCCATGACGTTGGACAGGACCGTCCGCCAGGGGAAGGTGGCGTCCTGCTGGAAGACGAAGCCGACCTTGTCGCCGACGCCGTCGACCGGCTCCCCGGCCACCAGCACCTCGCCCTCAGTGGGCTCCTCCAGGCCGCTGACCAGGGTCAGCGTGGTGGACTTCCCGCAGCCGGTCGGGCCCACGACGGCCACGAACTCGCCGCGCCGCACGGTGAGGTCCAGGCCGCGCACGGCCGTGTGCAGACCCCCCGACGGGGTCCTGAAGGTTTTGCTCGCGCCCCGTAGCTCGATGGCGGGGCTGGTGTCTGCGCTCATGGGCCGGGACGGTAGGTGTGGCCCCTGCCACAGCAGCAGTCTTGTGAGCACAAGCCGTTCTTTTGCTCGCAAGAGCCTGTTGTGCTCATTTTGCTCGCGCTAGAACTGCGGAGCCGAAACACGGGCTTAACGCTCGCCGGCCTTGAAGGAGAGGCCTGATGATTGACGTCCTGGTCGTGGACGACGACTTCCGCATCGCCGAGATAAACGCCAAGTACGTGGGAAAGGTTCCCGGCTTCCGGGTGACCGCCCGCGCGCACAGCGCTGCCCAGGCCCTGGCCGCCGTCGAACGCGGCGCCGTCGACCTGGTCCTGCTCGACCACTACCTGCCGGACCAGACCGGTCTCGAACTCGTCCACCGCATGCGCGAGCAGGGCCATGGCACCGACGTCATCATGATCACGGCGGCCAGCGACGTGACGACGGTGCAGCAGGCGATGCGCCTGGGCGCCCTGCACTATCTGGTCAAACCCTTCACCTTCGCCGCCCTGCGCACCCGCCTGGACTCCTACGCGGCCCTGCGCCGCACCGTCGACCGGGTGGGCGGCCACGGCCTTACGGGCCAGGAGCAGGTCGACCGCATCTTCGGCGCCCTGCGCACCTCCCCGGCACCGTCCGCGCCGGGCCTGCCCAGCGGGCACTCGGAACCCACGACGGACCTCATCTGCGGCGTCCTGCACCGTGCGGACCACCCGCTGTCGGCCCACGAGGTCGCCACCCGAACCGGCCTGAGCCGCTCCACGGCCCAGCGTTACCTGCGCCACCTGGAACAGGCCGGCCGTCTCCGCCTCTCCCTGAAGTACGGCGACACCGGCCGCCCCGAACACCGGTACGCCTGGGTGGCGCCGTAGGGCGGCCGCACGGGCCGTCGGACGGTGGTGACTAGACGGCTCCCGCCCCGGTCAGTGACCGCACCTCGGTTTCCGCGTACTTGGCCTCGTCCGCCACCTCGTCCGAGGTGACCGTCCCCAGCCAGCCGGCGAGGAAGCCGAGCGGGATGGAGACGATGCCCGGGTTCTGCAGCGGGAAGTACTGGAAGTCGACGTCCGGGAAGAGCGAGCCAGGGCTGCCGGACACCACCGGCGAGAGCAGCACCAGTCCGAGCGCGGGAACCAGACCGCCGTATACGGCCCACACCGCGCCGCGCGTCGTGAACGAGCGCCAGAACAGTGAGTACAGCAGCACCGGCAGGTTCGCCGACGCGGCCACGGCGAAGGCGAGGCCGACCAGGAAGGCGACGTTGAGGTCTCGGGCCAGCAGGCCCAGGGCGATCGCGACCACGCCGATACCGGCCGCAGCGATGCGCGCCACCGCCACCTCACTGTGCGCCCTGGCACGCGTGCGTCGCAGCGACGCGTAGAGGTCATGCGCCACGGACACCGAGGAGGCGAGCGTGATCCCCGCGACGACCGCGAGGATCGTGGCGAAGGCGACGGCGGCGACGACTGCGAACAGAACAGTCCCCCCCGTCGAACCGGCGCCACCGCCGAGGTCGAGAGCGAGCAGCGGTACGGCCGTGTTCCCGGCCGCGTTCGAACGGCGCACGGCATCCGGTCCCACCACGGCGGCGGCCCCGAAGCCGAGGACGATCGTCATCAGGTAGAAGCCGCCGATCAGCCCGATGGACCACACCGTCGAGCGGCGGGCCGCCCGCGCCGTCGGCACGGTGTAGAAGCGGGACAGGATGTGCGGCAGTCCAGCCGTGCCCAGCACCAGTGCGAGCCCCAGGCTGATGAAGTCGAGGCGGGCGGTCCAGTTCCCGCCGTACCTCAGCCCCGGTGCCAGGAACGCGTTTCCGTGTCCGCTGCGTTCCGCGGCGGTCAGCAGCAGCCGGTCGAAGTCGCCGTGAAACCGCACCAGCACCAGCACGGTCAGCACCACCGTCCCGCTGAGCAGCAGTACCGCCTTCACGATCTGGATCCAGGTGGTGGCCCGCATGCCCCCCAACGACACGTAGATCACCATCAGGGCGCCCACCCCGATGACCGTCCAGGCCTGGGCCGCCCCGCTCGTTCGCCCGAGCAGCAGCGCCACCAGGCTGCCCGCGCCCACCATTTGTGCCACCAGGTACAGAACGGAAACGGTGACCGAGGACGTTCCCGCCGCGATCCGCACCGGCCGCTCGCTCATGCGCGCGGCCACCACGTCGGCCAGGGTGAACCGCCCACAGTTGCGCACCAGTTCCGCCACCAGGAACAGCACGACCAGCCACGCCACGAGGAAGCCCACCACATACAGCATCCCGTCGTAGCCGAACAGGGCGATCAGCCCGGTGACTCCGAGGAAGGATGCGGCGGACATGTAGTCGCCCGCGATGGCAAAACCGTTTTCCATCGGGGAGAAGAGCCGCCCGCCTGCGTAGAACTCCTCGGCCGAACCCTGGCGCCTGCGACTCACCCAGGTCGTGATCCCGAGGGTGACGGCCACGAACGTGCTGAAGAGCAACAACGCCAGCGTCTGGTGCTCACCGGTCACGAGGCGCCTCCCCGGGCTTCGCGCGTCAGTTCCTGGGTGTCCCAGCGCAGTTCCAGCGCCGCCCGGTCCCGGCGCAGCCGCGCATGCCGGGAATAGGCCCAGGTGAGCAGGAACGTGGTGAGGAACTGCCCGAGCCCCGCCAGCATGCCCACGTTCACCGCTCCCGCCACGGGACGGGCCATCAGGCCGGGCACGGTCGTCGCGGCGACCACGTACCCCACGTACCAGACGAGGAAGGCCGCGACCCCAGGAAGGACGAACCTCCGGTACCTGCTGCGCACCTCCTGGAAGGCCTCGCTGCGCTGAACCTCGAGGTACACATCACGCGCGCGGACATCCACTCCGTCCCGCTCCCCGCGCGCAGCCGGTACGGCCCGTGCCGGTATGCCGGCGCCGTCCAACTCGCCCCATCCGGAGGCCAGCGCGTCGTACCAAGGGTCCTCGTACCTCACGTCGCGGGAAGCCGCTGCGGGCTCTTCCTGGCCCTCGGCGGAACTCCCGGAACCGTCCCCGGCTCCATGGGCGCGACCATTGCTTGACTGCATGCCCAAGGATGGACAGACCGGGAAGATCCCTGACTCTTCTTCCCCCGGCTCTTCACCCCAAAAGGTGACTCACTTCACGGGTGGCCTCACCAGTCCCTTCCCGTAGGCGTACCGCACCGCCTGAGCCCGGTCCTTGAGGCCTGTCTTGGCGAAGAGGTTGTTGATGTGCGTCTTCACGGTCGCGGTGGAGACATGCAACTTGCGGGCGATCTCGTGGTTGTTGAGCCCCTCGGCGATGAGCACCAGGACCTCGGTCTCCCGCGCGGTCAGCCCGTCGGGCGCCTCCGCCTCGGCGGGTTCGGGCCGGGGCTCGGGCTCCGACAGTCTTTCCAGCAGCCTGCGCTGGACGCTCGGCGACAGACCCGCGTCCCCCGACAGCACGCTCTCCACGGCCCGTACGATCTCCTCGCCGCCCGCGTCCTTGGTGAGATACCCCCGTGCTCCGGCGCGCAGCGCGGGGAACAGCGATTCGTCGTCCGCGTACGTGGTGAGCACCACGACCTGGGTTCCCGGGTATTCGGCCCGGATCCGCCGCGTGGCCTCCACGCCGTCGCAGCGGGGCATCCGCAGGTCCATCAGGACCACGTCGGGCGCGAGTTCGCCGACCAGCCGTACGGCCTCCTCGCCGTCCCCGGCGGCACCCACGACCTCCACACCGGGCAGCAGCCCGAGCAGCATCACGATGCCTTCCCTGACCACGGTCTGGTCATCGGCGACCACCACCCGCGCGGGCTTCTTCCCCGCCTCCGTCTCCGTCATACGGGCACCTTCAGCGTCACCACGAACCCTTCCTCGTCCGGCCCCGCGTCGAGCGAGCCGCCCAGCAGTTCGGCGCGCTCCCGCATCCCCAGCAGACCGTACCCGCCGCCGGCCCCGGCGAGTTCGCCCGGCCGACCGCCCGAGTCCCGCACGTCAAGCGTCACTTCGTGATCGCCGTAGTCGAGACTCAGCTGCACCTTGGCGCCGTGGGCGTGCTTGCGGACGTTGGTCAGCGCCTCCTGCGCCACCCGTCGCACGGCCTGGGACGCCTCGGCCGACAGGGGCCTGCGCTCACCCGTGACGCTGACCTCGGCGCCGTCGGCGGCGCCGACGAGTTCACTCAGGAAGTCCTCCAGCGGGGTGAGTTCGCCCCGCAGCGCGGACAGTGCCTGCCGGGTCTCGGCGAGGCCGTCGCGTGCCATGCCCCTGGCGGCGACCACCCTCTCCAGGATCTGCTCCCGGTCGGCATCGCGCTCGATCAGCAGCCGGGCCGCCTCGAGGTGCACCAACTGTGCCGAGAGGCTGTGGGCCAGCACGTCGTGGATCTCCCGGGCGATTCTTGCCCGCTCGGCCAGCGCCGCCGACTCCGCCTCGGCGGCCCTCGCGGCCCGCTCCTGAGTGAGCAGTCGCTGCGCGCTGCCCCGGGCCTCGGCGTCCAGCCGCAGGACGTATCCGGCGAGGGCCATGCCCGCCACCGTGGCGGCCGTGGTCAGCCACACGTCGTTGTTGAACGCCGAGTACGAGGCCAGGGCCACCGACGTCACAGGCAGAGCCGCGCCGAGGGGCATTCGTTCCAGGGCGGAGATCCCGCAACCGCACCAGATCACCAGAGCCGGTCCGCTGAACCCCGTGGCCTCGGCCGCGACCGCGATGCCCAGGAGCACGCCCATGAGTGCCAGGGAGGACAGGAGCCTGTGCTCGTAGGTGGTGCGGAAGAAGGCCCAGGAGACGACAGCTGCCAGCACGACCGCCGCCACGGCGGCCAGCGCGCCCCAGATGCCGACGTGCTTCTGGCTGAACGCACTCCACAGGAGCAGAGCGAGCACGAGGAGCCTGATGACCCAGGCGAGGATGCGCCGGGGCCGGGGGGTTCCCTTGCGGCCGAGGGCCTCCCGCGACGGCCAGCGTGTCCAGGCGTTCTCCGTCACACGCGCTCCTTCCACGCCGACCGCATGTCGTCACCGTACGCCGGGGCCGTGCGGCTCGCGGAGCCGAAGGACTGGGCCCGCCAGGTCAGGATCCCGCCACGGACCAGCAGGGTGCCTGCGAGGCCGAGCATCAGGGCCGAGCTGTCCTGGTGCACGCCGGACACGGCACCGAGGGCGTAGACGCCGACGCGCAGGCCTATGCCGACGAGCCATACGGCGATGCTGGCCCTGGTGCTCTTGGTCCACACGACACCGTCCGGTGCCCTCCAGATGCGGGTGGTCCACGCCCAGCCGGCACCCGTGGCCATGCCGATGAGCACCTCCACGGCGAGCAGCACGCCGGATGCAGTGCGGTGGTGGGCGTCGAGTATGCCGGGCTCGCGCAGCGCCACGACCGCGAGGATCACGGGCAGCAGCCACCAGCGCCGGTCGGTGTCGAGTGCGCGGGCGCGGAACTGGCGGACGATCACTATGGCGACGACCGCCACGATCACCAACGCGTTGACGAGCCCGGACATCGCTGCCTCCGTAGCCAGAAGGTGGTGTCGGGAGCGAGCGCTGCCGACGCCTTCGAAGTTACGGAAATTCGCAGGTCGGGAGATCGGAGCGGGGGTGGATCGCGGGTGGAATGCCGCGGGCGGTCCGCCTCCACCCACGGGTGGAGAAACCTGCGGTGAGCCATGCGTGCCGGGCTGAGCCGCCCGCCGGGAAGCCGAGGCTCAGTACCCCGCACGCATCCGACTCACGCGCTCGGACGACCCGACCGCTCCCGAGGAGCGGCCAGGTCGTCCGAAGCCCGGTGCGGCGGCTACGCGTCGATGCGTGACCGGTCCAGGGTCGCCGCCGAGTTGGAGATGAACTCCTTGCGCGGCGCCACGTCGTTGCCCATGAGCAGGTCGAAGACCTGTTCGGCGGCCTCCAGGTCGGAGAGGTTGATCCGCCGCAGGGTGCGGTGACGCGGGTCCATCGTGGTCTCGGCCAGCTGGTCGGCGTCCATCTCGCCCAGACCCTTGTAGCGCTGGATGGAGTCCTTGTACCGGATGCCCTTGCTCTGGAACTCCATGAGCTTGTCCCGCAGCTCACGGTCGGAGTACGTGTAGACGTACTTGTCCTGGCCCTTCTTCGGCTGGACGATCTCGATGCGGTGCAGCGGCGGCACCGCGGCGAAGACCCGTCCCGCCTCGACCATGGGCCGCATGTAGCGCTGGAACAGCGTCAGCAGCAGGCAGCGGATGTGGGAGCCGTCCACATCGGCGTCGGTCATCATGATGATCTTGCCGTAGCGGGCCGCGTCGATGTCGAAGGTACGGCCCGACCCCGCTCCTATGACCTGGATGATCGCGCCGCACTCGGCGTTCTTGAGCATGTCGGTCACCGACGACCGCTGCACGTTGAGGATCTTGCCCCGGATCGGCAGCAGCGCCTGGAACTCGGAGTTCCTGGCCAGCTTCGCCGTACCGAGAGCGGAGTCGCCCTCGACGATGAACAGCTCGCTGCGGTCGACGTCGTCGCTGCGGCAGTCGGCGAGCTTGGCCGGCAGGGACGAGGACTCCAGAGCGGTCTTGCGCCGCTGGGCGTCCTTGTGCTGGCGGGCCGCGACGCGCGTACGGGCGGCGGCGACCACCTTCTCCATGACGACCCTGGCCTGAGCGGCGGCGTCCCGCTTGGTGCTGGTCAGGAACGCCTTGAGTTCCTTGGAGATCACGTTGAACACGATGCGGCGGGCCGCCGAGGTGCCGAGCACCTCCTTGGTCTGCCCCTCGAACTGCGGCTCGGCCAGCCGCACGGTGACGACGGCGGTCAGGCCCTCCAGCGCGTCGTCCTTGACGACGTCGTCCTCGGCCACGCGCAGCAGCTTCTTGGCGCGCAGCATCTCGTTCATCGTCTTGGTGACGGCCTGCTCGAAACCGGCCACATGGGTGCCGCCCTTGGGGGTGGCGATGATGTTGACGAAGGAGCGCAGGTTGGTGTCGTAGCCCGTGCCCCAGCGCATCGCCACATCCACGGCCAGCTCGCGCGTGACCTCGGTGGGGGTCATCTGCCCGTGCTCGTCCAGGACCGGGACGGTCTCCTTGAAGGTGCCGTGTCCCGAGAAGCGGAGCACGTCGCAGACCGGCTTGTCATTCGCCAGGTACTCGCAGAACTCGCTGATGCCGCCGTCGAAGCGGAAGGACTCCTCACCCTTGCTGCCGCCCTCGCCGAGGCCGAACTCGTCGCGGACGACGATGGTCAGGCCCGGCACCAGGAATGCGGTCTGCCGGGCGCGCTGGTGCAGCGTGTCCAGGGAGAGCTTGGCGTCCTTCAGGAAGATCTGCCGGTCGGCCCAGTACCGCACGCGCGTGCCGGTACGGGTCTTGGGGATCTTCCTGGCCTTGGCCAGACCGCTCCTGGCCTCGAACTTAGCGTCCGGACCGTCCCCGCGGAAGGCACCCGGCACACCGCGCCGGAAGCTGATGGCGTGAGTGTGGCCGCCGCGGTCCACCTCGACGTCGAGGCGCGCCGAGAGCGCGTTGACCACGGAGGCGCCGACGCCGTGCAGACCGCCGGAGGCGGCGTAGGAGCCGCCTCCGAACTTGCCGCCGGCGTGGAGCTTGGTCATGACGACCTCGACGCCGGACAGGCCGGTCTTGGGCTCGACGTCCACGGGGATGCCGCGGCCGTTGTCCCGCACCTCCACGGAGGCGTCGTCGTGGAGGATCACCTCGATGTGGTCGCAGTGGCCGCCGAGGGCCTCGTCCACGGAGTTGTCGATGATCTCCCACAGGCAGTGCATCAGACCGCGGCTGTCGGTCGAGCCGATGTACATGCCAGGGCGCTTGCGCACGGCCTCGAGACCCTCGAGGACGAGCAGGTGCCGCGCGGTGTAGTTGGAACCGTCCCGGTCTGCTCCTGCCAGCAGCGCTGTGGACGGCACGGACGTATCGGCGGTCACGCGGTTCGCTCCTCGCTGAATTTCAGGTGACCCCCTTTTGGGTAAGGGGGCGGCTTCGGTCGCCGCTCAGAGGGTACCGAGGCCTGGTAGAGCCGGTGCAACGCCACCCTCGTCGGGAACTCAGCCTAGTCCAGACTCGCATACCTGTTCGATCCCTCGATGGAGTGAAGTGCACATCACGTTCCCTTGGAGGCATGAACCATTTAGGCTCCGGGCACGTCCTCATGAACAACCGGCAACCCAGCCGGGAGGACTGACATCGAAGACAGCGCGAACCCGTAAGCACCTAAGACACGCAATACGGCACATTCGCCGCCAACCGGCAGCAAACAGCCGCCCCGGAAAGATTTTTTCGAGGAAAAGCCACGAGCGGGAACGTTTTCGGGCTGGTTGGATGTTGACCCTGGTACGACAGCTCGTCGAGCTAGAGAAGAGGCGACGTGACTACTGTTCTGACCCCCGCGAGCCCGTTGACGGCCGCCGATCGCTGCGACCGCTGCGGCGCCCAGGCATACCTGCGCGTCGTCCTGCTCAGCGGCGGAGAACTGCTCTTCTGCGCCCACCACGGTCGCAAGTTCGAGCCGGAACTCAAGAAGATCGCCGCTGAGATACAGGACGAGACGGAGCGGCTTACGTCCGTTCCCGGCAACTCTGCCGAAGAAGAGCGCTGAATCTCGCACACACGACGAGCCAGCCCCGGCACAGGCCGGTGAACGGGCGGCCACTCCCGAAGAGGAGCGGCCGCCCGTGCTCATACCCCCCTGCAACCCTCAGATACCTCCACGGGAGCCTTGAGGCCCCGCTGCGATGGCTCCCAGCGAGCGCAGAATGTCGGACACACGCGTGTAGACACCGGGGCTCCCCGGCCGCCCACAGCCGTCCCCCCACGACACGAGTCCGATCAGCCGCCCCCCGGCCACCAGAGGACCTCCACTGTCCCCCTGGCAGCCGTCCGGCCCGCCCTTGACCTCGCCCGCGCAGAGCATGGAGTCGGCCCGGTAGGCGCCTTCCGGACCGCCCGGATAGGCACGGGCACAGAGGGTGTCCGGCAGCACATGTACGCGTGCGGCGTGCAGCCGGCGCGTGTAGGCGCCGTGGCCGGACGTGTCACCCCATCCGGAGACCAGCGCCTTGGTCCCCGCCTTGTACGCGGGGTCGCCCTTAGGTGCCATGGCCACGACGGCGCTCTGCGGCAGAGGTCTGGCCAGCGTGAGCACGCCGAAGTCGCCGGAGTTGGTGGCGGGGTCGTACCGCGGATTGACGCGGACGTCCCGTACGGCGATCTCCTCCCCCTCCGAGGACAGCAGGTCCGTACGACCCGCGATGACCTTGAGGTCGCTCACCCGGTGCGGAGGCGTCCCCAGGACGTCCTCGCCCAGACAGTGGGCCGCGGTGAGCACGGTGGTCCGGGTGACCGCGACGCCGCCGCAGAACTGCCCGGCGCGCGTACCCCCGAACCGGTCACGGCTGGACAGTGCCACGGTCCACGGCGCCTGTGAGACATCGATCGGAAACCCCCCGACGACCACGCTGTCGGCGGCCACCGGGGCCGCTCCGAGCAGGGGTATGACAGTCATCGTGGCCGCGATGACCAGCGGCCGGATCAGTGCACGGACAACAGTACGGCGCATGCAAGCACCTCACTCTGGGCTGGTACTGGGACACCCAGAGTCATCCAGGGCGGGGCTGCGCGCAGCACGAAGGCCCGGCTCCCGCGAGGGGAGCCGGGCCTTCGTCGTCGTGGACCGGGGCCTAGTCGAGGTAGTCGCGCAGCACCTGCGAACGCGACGGGTGGCGCAGCTTCGACATGGTCTTGGACTCGATCTGACGGATGCGCTCACGCGTCACGCCGTACACCTTGCCGATCTCGTCGAGGGTCTTCGGCTGACCGTCGGTGAGACCGAACCGCATGGAGACCACGCCGGCCTCGCGCTCGGACAGGGTGTCCAGAACGGAGTGCAGCTGCTCCTGCAGAAGCGTGAAGCTGACGGCGTCGGCGGGGACGACGGCCTCGGAGTCCTCGATGAGGTCACCGAACTCGCTGTCGCCGTCCTCACCCAGCGGGGTGTGCAGCGAGATGGGCTCGCGGCCGTACTTCTGGACCTCGATGACCTTCTCCGGGGTCATGTCGAGTTCCTTGGCCAGCTCCTCCGGGGTGGGCTCTCGGCCCAGGTCCTGGAGCATCTGGCGCTGCACGCGCGCGAGCTTGTTGATGACCTCGACCATGTGCACCGGGATACGGATGGTGCGGGCCTGGTCGGCCATCGCTCGGGTGATCGCCTGCCGGATCCACCAGGTGGCGTACGTGGAGAACTTGTAGCCCTTGGTGTAGTCGAACTTCTCCACCGCGCGGATCAGACCGAGGTTGCCCTCCTGGATGAGGTCCAGGAAGAGCATGCCGCGGCCGGTGTAGCGCTTGGCCAGGGAGACCACCAGACGGAGGTTGGCCTCCAGGAGGTGGTTCTTGGCGCGGCGGCCGTCCTCGGCGATGATCTCCAGCTCACGCTTGAGCTTGGGGGCGAGCTTGTCGGAGTTCGCCAGCTTGTCCTCGGCGAACAGGCCCGCCTCGATGCGCTTGGCGAGCTCGACCTCCTGCTCGGCGTTGAGCAGGGGGACCTTGCCGATCTGCTTGAGGTAGTCCTTGACCGGGTCGGCGGTGGCACCGGCCGCGGCGACCTGCTGGGCGGGAGCGTCGTCCTCGTCCTCGTCGGAGAGGACGAAGCCCGCGCTCTCGGCGCCCTCGGGCTCGTCGGCGACCTTGGTGTCCTCGAGGACCTCTTCCTCGGGAACCTCGGCGTCGTCCTTCTTGGCCGTGGTCTTCTTGGCGACCGTCTTCTTGGCGACGGTCTTCTTCACGGCCGCCTTCTTGGCGGTCGTCTTCTTGGCTGCTGCCTTCTTCGCGGGTGCGGCTTCCTCGGCGGGATCGTCGGCTGCCGGGGCGGCGGGCACGGCCGGCGCATCCGTGGTGGCGGTGGCCTTCCTGGTGGTCACCGTCTTCGCCGCGACCGTCTTGGTGGCGGTGCGCTTCGCCGGGCTCTTCGCTGCGACGCTCTTTCGGGTGCGCTTGGGCTCTGCTGCACTGACCATCAGCGTCACACCCTCTTCCTCAAGGATCTGGTTGAGGCTGCGCAGTACGTTCTTCCACTGAGTGGCCGGAATCTGGTCAGCTTCGAAGGCCCGACGCACATCGTCGCCGGCGATCTGCCCCTCAGCCTTTCCCCGCTCAATGAGCGCCATGACAGAGACGGACTCGGCGATCTCCGGCGGGAGCGTACGGGATGTGCTGGCCGACACGAACAACCTCTCGGAACGTTGGAAAACGGCTTCCGGCCCCGTCCACAGCGGACAGGAGCCGACCACCGGCCTGGGGATGGGCCGACGGAGCGGGCGGGGGCCGGGAAGATGCACAGCGCCTGTGATGGCGTCCGTATTCCCTCCGCGGCTGTCACCTCTTAGGTCATCGCGCTGCTCCCACGAGCGTTACGGCCAATCTGCGTGGCCCGAGTCACACCCCGTAAGCGGTCAAAAGCATTCAGATGCGGACAAAGAAGGTCTCCGATGAGCCGATCGCGACGCCTCGGCCGACAGGGGCGCCCCGTCGCGCCGCCGGGCCCCGCCGGACTCACAAGAATCCGACGGGGTCCGGCGGCGGCCGGTTCCCGGGCCGGCGTCGCCACGAGAACGGCGAGAACGGCGAGAACGGCGAGAACACGGCACACCGGCGACCCCACCGCCTCCGGCGCGGGTCAGTGCTCGCGCGGGGCGGGCACCACGCGCTCCACCTCGGGGTGGACGGTCAGAAGTTGGCGCATGGCCGCCTCCGCCGCCGTGCCGTCGCCGGTGCCGAGCGCGTCGACGATCCGTGCGTGCAGGGCGACGGAGGCCTCGTTCGGCCGGTCACAGCCCGTCACCGGACCGCCGGAGACCTGGAGGGCCGCCGAGACGATCCCCGAGAGGTGCTCCAGCATGCGGTTGCCCGCGATCTGGATGAGCAGCGCGTGGAACTCGGTGTCGGCCCGCGAGAAGGTCAGCGCGTCGCCCTGCGCCATGGCGTGGCTCATGATCTCCACCATGTCGGACAGGCGCTGCTGCACCTCCTCGCGCCCGTGCCCGGCGGCAAGGCGGGCGGCGAGTGGCTCGATCGTCCAGCGCAGCTCGCTCAGCTCCCGGCGCTGGTCGTCGCGCTGCGGCCCGAAGGCCCGCCACTCGATGATGTCCGGGTCCAGGAGGTTCCAGTCGCTGACGGGACGTACGCGCGTGCCGACGTTCGGGCGGGCGCTGACGAGGCCCTTGGCCTCCAGGACGCGGAGGGACTCGCGGACGACGGTGCGGGAGACCTCGAAGCGCTGGCCGATCTCCTCGGGCACCAGCGGGCGGTCCGCCCCGAGGTCGCCGGAGACGATCATCTGACCCAGCTGCTGTACGAGTTGGCCGTGCAGTCCGCGCCCGCGGCTGCCCGCGGCGCGCCTGCCCACGCGGCCCAGCTCGGGGTCAGCCGCTCCGTCCCAGGCGGGCGCTCCGACGCGGTCGGTCACCGGGGCCTCGGCGTAGGGGTAGCGGTCGAGTTCGCCCGGGCCGACCAGACCAGAGTCTGAGGAGCGGGCGGCGGTCATCATGGTGTGCGCAAGGGTACTCACGGATCCTTTGTCGGCGTCGTCTCCAACTCCCTTGAGGTCTTTGGTGAAAAGCACACGAAAGGGTGATCGCTCACCGCATCGCAATTGACGCCTTATCGGAAAGAAACGAGCTTTCTCCGGGGAGTTGTGCGCACGACTGGACCGGAAGCGCACGCAAGGTCGTCATCGGACCCTGGTGCGCAGCGTGGTGACCAGGTACGCACACAGCAGAGCGGTCAGCGACAACGTCAGCGCTCCGCCGACCGGTTGGGCGACGACACGAGCCATGGCGAGCAGATAACGCTCCCCTCCGAAGGGCCACTGCAGCAGGAAGACCTCCCTCGTCCGCAGCGGCAGACCGGCCGCCATCGGCACGGCGGGGCCGTGCAGTGCCTTGTGCACGACGGGAACGACGAGGACGGGTACGGCGAGAACGGCGGCGAGGCCTGCCGTGGTGGACCGGAAGACACCGGCCGCCAGGACACCGGCCCACGCGCAGCCGATCATCAGCCCGAACCAACTCGCGGTGAGCGAAAGCCAGTCCGAGGGAACTTGTGTCAGCTCCCGTCCGTAGACGAGGTAGAGCACTTCGGCGTCGCAGCCCACGGTGAGGAAGGCCAGCATCAGGGCGGTGACTCCGGAGACGAAGAGTTTCGCGGTGAGCAGCCCCAGCCGCCGGGGCACGGTCCCGCGGTCCGCCGCCAGGGCGGGGTGGCGGAACTCGTCTCCGAAGGCCAGCGCACCCAGCAGTCCCGCCGCGAGCGCCGCGGGCGGCAGCGGCAGCTCCCGCGGCCAGGCGGCGAACAGCCGCGCCTGCGGGGTGTGTCCTAGCCGCGCCAACAAGACGGCGGTGAGCGCGGAGACCACCAGCACGGCTCCACAGGTGAGGAAACCGGTGCCGATTCCGGCGGCGCGGCGCAGTTCGTAGCGCACGGGGCGCAGGGGGCTGGGGGCGGGGCGGACGGAGATGGGGGGCGGGAGGGGGGACGGGACGTCAGGGGCGCGGGGTGCGTCGGCACGCGCGCGTGAGGGGCTCCCGGCCGGGGGTTGGCGGCTGCCGGAATTCCGGGCATCCGGATTCCGCGCGCTCGGGACGGTCGCACCCTGTGCGGCCGCGCCGGCGGCCGTCGAACCCGCGGCCGGCGTGCTGACGGCGGTCACATCCGGATCCGCGGAGATCTCCGAGGGGCCGGTCTCCGGCGCGGGGGCTTGGGAACGGGTGTCGCCGGCGATCGCAGGCGCGCCGGACGGAGTGACGTCGGCCTCACCGGCCGCTTCGTCCGTGGCGCGAGCGGACGCACGGTCGGCGCCGCCCCTCTCGGCCGGAGTGTCGTCGGCGAGCCTCGTGACGCGCGGCGGGGAACTGTGACCGTGGGCTCCTCCGGGTGACGGCCGCTCGCCGCCGGCGCCCTGCTCAGCCTCCGACTCGGGTGCCGAGACGCTGGAGACCGCAGGCTCCTGGCCCGCGGGCAGCAGGCCGGACACCGCCTGCGCACGCCGAGCGGCCGCTTCCGTGGACGAGCCGGATGCGGTCCGCGCCCGCTCCTCCGGCGAGCGCTTCGGCCGGGCCTGTTCCCGCCCGGCCGCCACCGCCTCGTCGGCCGGGCTCACTTCGCCTGCGTGCCCTGCTTTCGCGCCGGATCCCATGTCGCCCACCTCATCGGCGAGTTGGTGGATGAGGATGCCGTGCCGGAACGCTGTCTCACCGACCTCGGCGGTCGTACTGCCGTACACGGAGAGCCGATTGCCGCCCTCCCGTACGACCTCCAGGGAGCGCTTGTCGGTTCGGGCCTCCTTGGTGAGCAGAGCCGCGAGCCGGGCGGCGTGGGGGCTTCGGACGGCCACGCGTGGACGCAGCCGGGTACGCGCGAACTCCCTGGCCTCCTGATCGGCGACGAGTCTGCCGCCGTCGAGGGTGACGACGCGGTCTGCCGTGCGCGCGGCCTCCTTGGAGTCGGCCGTCGTGAACAGCACCGTGCCGCCCTGAGCCGCATGTGCGCGCAGCATGCCGTGCAGCCAGCGCGCCTCACGGACGGACAAGTCCTGGGTGGGGTCGTCCAGGACGAGTGTGTGCGGGTCGGGCAGGAGGGCACAGGCCAGTCCGAGCCTGCGGTCCATGCCGCGAGAGAGGGTGCCGAGGCGTTCTTCGCGGAGGCTGACGAGGCCGACCACTTCGAGGACCTCGTCGGCACGGCGGACGGGAACTCCCGTCGCCGCGCACAGCATGCGCAGGTGCCCGCGGATCGAGCGGGCCGGGTGACCGGGCACGTCACCGAGGAGTACGCCGACTTCCCACGACGGGTGGGCGATCCGGTGCATGGGCCGGTCCCCGAAGTAGGTGATGCCGCGGCCCTGTTGCAGTTCGAGCATCAGCCGGATCGCCGTCGTCTTGCCGGCGCCCGCAGGTCCGAGGAGCGCGGTGACCCGACCGGCGCGCGCCTCGAAGGAGACGTCGTCGACGGCAGGCCGGTGCGCCTTGCGGGGGTTGCTGGTCAGTCCGGAGGCCTGGATCACCTGCAGCAAGATAGCGCGGAGTGACCGTTTTTTCGGGTATCACCTGATCCGTTCTTCGGTGGCGCGCAACTCGAAGGGGGCTTTCATCCGCCGTTCGAGGGATCAGGCCTCGCGTACCCCGCGGCCAGGCCCGTTCCCCCAGCGGCCGGGCGATACGGGCGTCAGACCTCGGGACGGAGCATCGGAGGGTTGAGCAGGGTGGCGCCGCCGGCCCGGAAGAGCTGGGCCGGCCGGCCGCCCTGGCGGGTGGTCGTACCCCCCGTCGGCACCAGGAACCCCGGCGTCCCCGTCACCTTGCGGTGGAAGTTGCGTGGGTCGAGGGCCACGCCCCACACCGCCTCGTAGACCCGGCGCAGCTCGCCGACGGTGAACTCGGGCGGGCAGAACGCGGTGGCCAGCGACGAGTACTCGATCTTGGAGCGGGCCCGCTCGACTCCGTCGGCGAGGATCTGGGCGTGGTCGAAGGCGAGCGGCGCCACGGGTTCGCCGTCGCGTCCGTATCCGCCCTGCTGAAGCAGTTCCTCGACCGGGGCCCAACGGGCGTTGCTCGCGTCGCCGCCGGCCCGGGGTGCGGGCAGGTCCGGGGCGAGGGCGAGGTGCGCGACGCTGACCACCCGCATCCGGGGGTCCCGCTTCGGGTCGCCGTAGGTGGCGAGCTGTTCCAGGTGGGCGCCGTGGTCCTGGGCCGGAGCGGAGGGGTCGTGTGCGCGCAGCCCGGTCTCCTCGGCCAGCTCACGCGCCGCCGCCTGGGTGAGGTCCTCGTCGGCCCGCACGAAGCCACCGGGCAGCGCCCAGCGTCCCTGGAACGGCGGTTCGCCCCTGCGTACCGCCAGCGCGCACAGGGCATGGCGACGCACGGTCAGCACGACCAGGTCCACGGTGACGGCGAAGGGCGGAAAGGCTGACGGGTCGTAGGGCATGCGGCGATCATAGTCGTCTGCCTGACGATAAACACTCCCTTCGTCGGCCGCGCAGGCGGCGGATCCGCTTCATTCCGGTATGGGGCGCAGGGCGGGTCTCGTTCGTCCTGTCAGTGGCGTCGTTCGAGGTCACACTCCCAGTTGCAGGTCTTCCGCCGCCTCCTCGACCATGGCGAGTCCGAGCCGGCTGACCCGCACGGCGAACGGAGCGCCCGCGACGCGCAGGCCGGTCAGTCCGATCTCTCCCAGAGGGGCGCTCCGCAGGGGGCGCAGGGTGACGGTGCGTGCAGGTGCGTCGGGACGAATGCCGGCGAGCACGGTGAGGAGCAGGACCGCCGCGGCAGCGGCGGTGGCAGCCGGGCGGCAGGCCGCCGGGTGCGGCAGGGGGGCGCTCCCGGCGGAGCGTTGCTCCCCCGCGTACATCTCCGGCAGCCGGTGCCCGAAGTGCTCCGCCGCGTCCAGCAGCCCACGCAGCAGGCCACCTGCCTCCTTCTCGTAACCGGCGACGGCCAGTCCGGCGACGGCGAGCGCCGTCTCCTGCACCCGTACGGCTCCGGTCCGGTGGCCGAAGGGGTTGTGTCCCGCCTCCTTGGCGCCGAGACCGCGCAGCCCCCAGCCCGCGTCCATCGCCGGACTGCCGAGCAGCCGGGCGAGCTGTTCGGTCTGCACCTTGTCGAGCAGGCCGGGGGCGAACCGCCCGGCGCCCGACAGGCCGGTGTCGAGAAGGTGTACGGCGGTGGAGCCGAGGTGCGGCAGGGGGCGGCCGTCCGGCGCCAGGGCCACGGCCGGGCGTCCGCCACGGCGGTCCTCGATCCAGAAGTCGGTGCGGAACGCCTTTCGCACGGACTCGGCCCACTGCCGTAACTCCGTGGCCCCGGGTCTGCCGTATGTGTCGAGCAGGTCCGCGCCGAGGACGGCGGCGCGGTGGGCGTGGGCCTGCGTCTCACAGCGGACCGGGCCCCCTTGCTGTGGGTCGGGGAGGTAGGTGCGGTCGCCGACGGTGGTCCGCAGCCAGGTCAGGCAGCGCTCGGCCGTGGGCAGCAGTTTCTGGGTGTCCTGTTCGGAAAGCCCCCAGCGGCGGGCCTCGCCGAGCAGGACCGGGAAGAGGAGCGTGGCCTCCGTGCCGGTGCATGCCGGCGGGAGGAACGCGCCGGCGTCGCGCCGTGGACCAGGGATCAGTCCCGCCTGTGTGCCCTGACCGGCGAGCTGGGTGCGGGCGAGGGTGCGCAATGTGCCCCCTGCGAGCCGGGTACCGAGGGGCAGAGCCATCCGGGCGGCGGCAAGCGCCTCGGCGGGTGCCATTCCACAACGCCAGGGGGCTCCCGCTGCCAGGAAGGTGTCGGAGGGGTGTTCGGGATCGCGCAGCAGCAGGGCCTGGAGATCGTCGATCGCCCTCTGCAGCAGGACGGCCACACGTGGGTCGTCGCCTCCCGCCCGGGCGGGCGCGAGAGGGCTAGTGGCGGCTTGGCCCACGGCGCGCAGTGGTCCTGCTCCGTCCGGGCGGACGCGTAGTTCCACGCTCGCGGTTCCGCCGGGCAGCAGTTGCAGATCCCAGCGCAGCAGTCCGGCGGAGGCCAGGGCGTCGGCGGGCGGCGGATGTGCGGTGACGCAGGCGCCGCCGGCTGCCGAGGACCAGCGCAGGCCCGAGTCGTGGACGGTGGCCGGAAGTTCGGGCCCTGCCCTGCCGGAGGCGATGGCGCCGAGGTCGGCCAGGTCCGTGCCGAGCGCCACCTCGACCGGGAGGCGCAGCGGGCGCAGGGTGGCGTTGCGGAGCATGATGCGCTCGGTTCCGTCGGCGTTGCGGATCCACTCGACGACGACGTCGGGATCCGGACCCGCTCCCGGGGAGGCACGCAGCGTTCCGACGAAGCGGGCCCGGTCGGCCCCTGTCATCCTCGCCTGCACCACCAGGGGTTCGCGCCCGGCGATGCGGACCTGACACCGCGCGAGCAGGCGTCGGCCACCCCGGTAGAACCCCTCGAGGCCCCGGCCGGCCAGTTGTCCCTGCTCCCCCGAGATGGCCAGGCCCGGCAGGGCGACACAGATCAGGGCAGCGTGCGTGGGCGGCAGGTCGGGGGCGGGCCGGGGCGACGGGGGCTGGGTGCGCGGGGGAGCGCCGGGGGGCGGCACCGGGGTGGAGTGACGCGGCCGGTTCGTGGAGTGGGCCGAGGACTGGGGCCCGCAGTCGATGGCTGCGGAGTCCCGAGGCGAGGGCGATGGCGGCTTGCGGACGATGACGACGTCCGGTGCGGTCATGCCCGCACGGGCCTGCTGGAAGGGCTCGCGCCCGGTCCGGGGTGGGTGGTTGTCGTCGGTGGGGAAGGGCCGAGTCGGGTGCTGCTGCATGGGATGGTTTCTTCTCCGCTCGGTGTGCCTCGGACGCGCTGGGCGCCCGGTGGGCCGCCCGGAGGGACAGGGGTCGTACGGCGGCACCGCCCGTCCAGGCGTTCCGCCACTCAGGTGAACGGAGGGGAGCTCGCCCAGGTCACGCCTCGCACCCCGGAAGCCGACCGAATGGCGGCGTGGCGGAAGCAGCCCGCCCGGCAGGGCACGCCGGTGGCGGGGCCCATTCGAGCGGGACGGCGCCCTCAGGCGGCACAGGCGACTGAGGAGACCGAGGACGGTCGGAAGGATGCCGCTGGTGGGTCGAGCGCCGCTTCCTCGCCCGGCGCTCATCCGTCCCCCTCGGACTCCCGCTGTCCGCTCGCCGCCGCGGTGCCACGGTTCGGGCCGTCATCGGCACGTGTGCTTGTGGCGCTCGGCCTCGCGCTGCCCGGACGCGCGGGCCCCGTCGCCGGTGCCTGGGGGTGGGTGCCGGCCGACCGCCGCCGCGTTGTTTCCCCTCGCCGCGCACGAGGACCGCCCTCGCCGCCCTCCCCGGCCCGCGTCCGGCGACGGCGCCGAGGACCACCGGTCCGCGAGGCCCGCTCAGCACCATGGCCGTCCGCCCTGGCGGCTGCTCCGGGGTCGGCGACGTCCTCGTCCGGCGGCGTGCAAGAGGCGGCTTGTGCTGCCGAGTCCGCCTGCTCCCCGCTCTGCGCCTGCGGGCGCTCCGCGCGTTCGGCACGGAGGCAGCGGCGGACCGACTCGGGGTCGAGCCCTTCGTTGCAGGCCTGGTGCAGGAGGCGGGCGAAGAGGTAGTCGGGGTCGGCGCCCAGTGCCATCGCCAGCGCCTCTCGCGCTTCGAGATCGTCGCCGGTGGACCAGGCCACCCAGCCCGCCAGGGTCAGCGGGGCGGCGGCGTGCTCGCCGTACGGACCGACGCAGCGGCGGGCCAGGGCGCGCCAGAGCCTCAGCGCCGGACCGGCCTCGTCGCCCTCCATCCACGCGGCCGCACGGTCACGGGTCGTGCGGTCCTGGAGCCCGAGGATCAGGGTCGCCGCCTCGTCGTGCCCCAGCAGTTCGTCGTCGCGGAGGTCCGCCGGGTGCATGCCGGACACCGGCGTCGCAGCGGCGAACCGGCGGATGATCCGCTCGGCCAGGTCGAGCGTCTCCTCCGCCACGCTCGCGCGGGTCGCGTCGTCCAGGATGCGGGGCACCAGTGCCATGCCGGCCGCGTCCAGGGCGACCTCCTGTGCCAGGGCCGCGCCGGTCTCCCAAGGCAGCAGCCTGGCCCGCAGTTCGCGCAGCGTGCCGCGCACCTGGATACCCGCGTAGGTGGCCGCCGCGGCCAGCACCGAGGTGCCGGGCAGGCCCATCGGCGTTCCGTCGGCGGGGCAGCATCCCTCGATCGGGCAGCAGTAGGACCAGAAACGGCCGTCCGAGACGCACAGTGCCTCGATCACCGGCACGTCGAGGGTGCCGCACTCCGTGCGCAGCAGTCCGATGAGCGGTTTGAGCCGGAGCATGACGTCCCGGCCCGTCTCGCCCTGGCCGGGTTCCTGGCAGACGTAGGCGACCATCTGCTCGGGCCGGGTGCCGCGTCGCTCGCTGCCGGTCACCAGCCCCTGGGCGAGCTGTCGTGCGGCCGCCTCCCAGTCCTCCTGGACCGCGGGAATGCCCAGCCGGGCCCGCCCGCCGAACCGGCCGCCGCCTTCCCGGTCGTTCAGGGCGACCAGCACGATGCTGTCCTCGGGGCGGTAGCCGAGCAGGTAGGGCAGGGCGTCGGCCAGCTCGGCCGGGGTGCGCAGAGTGACTTGGGTGTCGTGTGCGGAGCGGTCGTTCACCGGCTCTTGTCCCGCGATGTCCCCGTTTTCGAAGGGTCCGGTCGTTTCGCTGTGATTCGTCATGCGCAGACGATCTCGCGGATCTTGAGATTCCGCTTGAGCCTGTGGACAACTCGAATCAGGGACACGACAAGGCCGGTGTCATGGTCGGCCCGTCGCCCACCACGACACGGTCGCCAGCGTCCGCCGTCGGCCACGGCTCACCCGATTGTCAGTCCCGTCCTGTTGTATGGGACCCATGGAGCACACGAGCAACGCGGACCTCCGGGCGCAGGCCGACACCGTCCTCGCCCGGCTCGTCGGGGACGCCACGGGCGCGGCCCGGCTGCGCGAGGACCAGTGGCGGGCGATCGAGGCGCTGGTCGCCGACCGGCGCCGGGCCCTGGTCGTGCAGCGGACGGGGTGGGGCAAGTCCGCGGTGTACTTCGTGGCGACCTCGCTGCTGCGGGCCAGAGGCAGTGGGCCCACGGTGATCGTCTCCCCGCTGCTCGCGCTCATGCGCAACCAGGTGGAGGCCGCGGCCCGCGCCGGCATCCACGCCCGGACCATCAACTCCTCCAACACCGAGGAGTGGGAGGACGTCCAGAGCGAGATCGCGGCCGGCGAGGTCGACGTGCTCCTCGTCAGTCCGGAGCGCCTGAACAACCCCGACTTCCGCGACCAGGTCCTGCCCAAGCTTTCCGCGGCGACCGGACTGCTCGTCGTGGACGAGGCGCACTGCATCTCCGACTGGGGCCACGACTTCCGCCCGGACTACCGCCGGCTGCGCACCATGCTGAGCGACCTTCCGCCCGGCGTCCCGGTGCTGGCGACCACCGCCACGGCCAACGCGCGCGTGACCGCCGATGTCGCCGAGCAGCTCGGCACCGGCGGCACCTCGGACGCCCTGGTGCTGCGCGGCCCACTGGACCGGGAGAGCCTGAGCCTCGGCGTGCTGCGGCTGTCCGACGCGGCTCACCGGATGGCCTGGCTCGCCGACCACCTCGACGATCTGCCGGGCTCCGGCATCATCTACACCCTCACCGTGGCCGCCGCCGAGGAGGTCACGGCCTTCCTCCGGCAGCGCGGGCACGCCGTGGCCTCGTACACGGGCAAGACGGAGAACGCCGACCGGCAGCAGGCCGAGGACGACCTGCTCGCCAACCGGGTCAAGGCTCTGGTCGCCACCTCCGCGCTCGGCATGGGCTTCGACAAGCCGGACCTCGGCTTCGTCGTGCACCTCGGCTCGCCGTCCTCGCCCATCGCCTACTACCAGCAGGTCGGCCGCGCGGGCCGTGGCGTCGAGCACGCCGAGGTGCTGCTGCTGCCGGGCAAGGAGGACGAGGCGATCTGGGAGTACTTCGCCTCGCTCGCCTTCCCCTCCGAGGACCTGGTGCGCCGCACCCTGGACGTCCTCGCCCGGGCGGACGGCCCGCTGTCGCTGCCGGCGCTGGAGCCGCTGGTGGAACTGCGCCGCTCCCGGCTGGAGACGATGCTGAAGGTCCTCGACGTGGACGGAGCGGTCAAACGCGTCAAGGGCGGTTGGATCGCGACCGGACAGCCATGGTCGTACGACGCCGATCGCTACGCCTGGGTGGCCCGCCAGCGCAAGTCCGAGCAACAGGCGATGCGCGAGTACGCGTCCGCCACGGACTGCCGGATGGAGTTCCTCCAGCGCCAGTTGGACGACGAGGGCGCCAAGCCCTGTGGCCGCTGCGACAACTGTGCGGGGCCACGCTTCACCGCCGACACGACCACGGCGGCGCTGGACGCCGCACGAGTCGACCTGGGTCGTGCCGGGGTCGAGGTGGAGCCCCGCCGCATGTGGCCGACCGGCCTCCCGGCCATCGGCATCAACCTCAAGGGACGCATTCCGGTCGGGGAACTGGCCTCGCCCGGGCGAGCCCTGGGCCGGTTGTCGGACATCGGCTGGGGCAACCGGCTGCGGCCCCTGTTCGCGCCGCAGGCTCCGGACGCGCCCGTACCGGACGACGTGGCACGAGCCGTGGTGGACGTGCTCGCCGACTGGGCCAAGGGTCCCGGCGGCTGGGCCTCCGGTGCGACCGACGCCCAGCCCAGGCCCGTGGGTGTGGTCACCGTCGCCTCGCGCAGCCGGCCCGTGCTGATCCACTCCCTGGGCGCCCGCATCGCGGAGATCGGCCGGCTGCCCCTGCTCGGCTCTCTGGAATACGCCGGTGACGCGTCACGGGTGCCGCGCAGCAACAGCGCCCAGCGTCTGAAGGCCCTCGACGGCGCGTTGACGGTGCCGCCCGCCCTCGCCTCGGCGCTCGCCGAGGCCCGTGGCCCGGTCCTGCTCGTGGACGACTTCACGGAGACGGGCTGGACCCTGGCGGTTGCCGGGCGCATGCTCAGAAGGGCCGGCGCAGGGGCGGTGCTGCCCCTGGTCCTGGCGGTCCAGGGCTGACCGCCCGCCGAGCGCGGTGCGTGGGCGTTAGCCATGGCGCACAAACGTGCCGTGGTCGAACGGCTCAGGCGTCGTCAGCGGCACCTGTGGGTAGGGATATAAGCCACGCACCACCAGATAACAGTCGGTGGCCCCAATTGCTCGTTGCCGCATCCCAGTTCGACAGGAAGAATTGAAGTCCGCTCCCCGCACGGCTCAGCCGTGATCCGGTTGGGCTTTGCTGCGGTGCGCGGTCCCCCGAATCCGACCTCGCCCGCAGTGTGGGCGCGTAGCCGAAGGGAGGAACGTGACCTTCGGATTCGCCTCGTCCTCGGCGGCCTCCTTGTCGACGTCCGCGTCCGCCGCTTCCGCCAGTCGCCTGCTCGAGCCCGCGGAGTGGGCAGCCGCCGGAATCCCCCTGCTGCGCAACCCCCGCGAGATCGTCAGCGGGCTGCACGCCCGCCACCGCCCCAGGCCGTCCATGGCGGTCGTCGCTGTCCTGGATCCCGACGAACGGCTGTGCGCCAGCGCCTCGTTCATACGGCGTCCGGCACCCGCCGACGGCTGGATGTTCCGCAACGCGCTGCTCGCCCAGCTGCGCCGGATCATTCCGCACGACCTGCGCCGCCGCACTCCGGTGCGCACCGCCGTGCTGCTCTACTGCCGCGAGGGCGACGCGCGTTGGACCGAGGAGGACGGCGCCTGGATGTGGGGACTGCGGGACGCCTGCACCCTGCACGGGCTGCGCTGCGGGGCGTACATCACGCTGACGGGGGACGGCTGGCAGGTGCTCGGCGAGGGCCGCGGGGGACGCCGGCCGAGCGCCCACTCGGAGCCGGAACCCTTCGCCCTGTCGGAAGCCCCGCCCCTGGCACCTCGTACCGGCGGCCCGGTCTCGGAGGTCCTGCGCCGCGCGGCCGCTCGCTGAAGGGCCGGCCCGGCACTCCGGCTACGGCCACCGGCACGGGCCGGACGGCAAGCCCGTGACCCGGTGGGACGCTTGTGCGGGGATCCGCCGGTTGCCGGCAGGAGCCGCGTACGGGTCATGCGACAAGCGCTCGTACTCGGCAGGGAACAACCGGTACGGCACCGGACCCGGCTCTTGACACCGTCCGCCCGGCGCGGCGTCCGCCGCCCGCGCAGGCAGTCGCAGGAACGCTCCTGGCGCCTACGACGCCCTTGCCCTTGCCCGTCGGCGCCGTGGGCTCCGGACTTCGGTCAGACGGCCGTCCCAAGCGGAGGAACGGCCACTGCCAGTCGTCCGGGCATGCCGAAACCCGCACCGTGCGGAAGCCTTCGGCGCCTTTCGTCGGTCACCTCGGCGCCAGGCGCCGGGCGTGACTCAGACGCCCGCGCCCAGCACCGAGTTGATCTGCTGCGGGTCACCGCAGACGATCAGCAACGCACCGGCCCGGGAGTGGGCCAGCGGGAGCGCGGTGGCGGCAGCGGCGGCGGGGCCTCCGTTGACGGCCACGACGACCACGGGGCGGGACGCGGCACGGGAGGCGACGGCGGCGTCCGCGTAGAAGACGTCGTCACCGGTGTCGTGCTGCGCCCAGTAGGAGGCTTCGCCGAAGGAGAGCTCGTGCTCGGCCCACGGGTGCTGGGCACCGGTGGTGATCACCAGCATTTCTCCGGGGGCTCGGCCCGAGTCGAGGAGCAGATCCACCGCTTCCTCGGCAGCGTCGAGGGCACCCTCGGCCGATGCCGGAATCAGCTGGATCTGCGGGGCCGCCACCGTGGCGGCGGGAGCGGCCGGGCCCGACGGGCCTGGCTTGGCCGGAGCCACGTCACGCGGCGTGCGCTGCACCGGCGGTGTGGGCCGCGGAGGGCCTGGACGACCGGGGCGGGACGGAGCCGCGGGGCGGGGGCCGGGTACGGGGCGGGGGGTCGGCGCGGTACGGCCGCTGGCCGGCGTGACGCGGGGACCCTGGGCACTCTCGTGAATCTGAGGCTCCTCGGGAATGAGAGGCATGAGCTGATATTTATCAAACGTTGGTGCGGCGCGGATGACCGGGTGGCACATCAGTGCGAGCGGAACCGTCAGAAATCGAAGCCGAGCTGACCTTCGATCGCCGGAACGCTTCCGTCCACCCAGCTGCGGACCTTCTTGAGGTGCCGCCACTGGGGCAACGCATCAAGATACGCCCACGACAAGCGGTGGAACGGGGTGGGTCCCCGCTCCGCCAGTGCGGCCTTGTGCACGGGCGACGGATACCCGGCGTTGTCCGCAAACCCGAAGTCTGCATGGTCGATACCCAGTTCGGCCATCATTTTGTCGCGCTGAACCTTGGCGATCACCGACGCCGCCGCGACGGCCACGCACGACTGGTCGCCCTTGATCACCGTGCGGACCTGCCACGGGGCACCGAGGTAGTCGTGCTTCCCGTCGAGGATCACTGCGTCGGGGTGCACCGGCAGGGCGTCCAGGGCACGGACGGCGGCGAGCCGCAGCGCGGCGGTCATCCCCCGTTCGTCGATCTCCTCGGGAGAAGCATGCCCCAGGGCATAGGCGGTCACCCACGACCGCAGTATCTCGGACAGTTCCGTACGACGCTTGACCGTCAGCAGCTTGGAGTCGGTGAGCCCCTCGGGCGGTCGGCGGAGTCCGGTGACCGCCGCGCAGACGGTGACGGGACCGGCCCAGGCGCCCCGCCCCACCTCGTCGACACCGGCAATGACCTTCGCTCCGGTCGTGGCGCGCAGGGAGCGCTCGACGGTATGAGTGGGTGGTTCGTACAGCATGGCGCCCTTAGGGTACGCCGCCGGACTCCTCGTGCGACACCCCGGCTCCCCGGTCGGCGGCGAGTTCACCGACCGCCGGGATCAGGCCCCCTGCGGCCGCAACAGCGGAAGCATCAGGTGGTCGATCATCTCCTCGAGATCCTGATCGCTCCATTCGCTGGCGCACATCTTCGATCGGTACATCATCATCGCCGGGATGGCGTCGAAGACATAGCCGTTGGCCGCGTCGGACCGCACCTCTCCCCGCCGTATTCCACGAGTGATGACCTCGCGCAGCAGTTTGAGGGTCGGCTCCACCACACCGTCGAAGATCACGCCATGGAAGCGCTCAGCCTGTGCGGGATCGCATTCGTGAATCACGGCACGCAAGGCGAAGCCGGGGCGCGAGAACATGGCGTCCCGTGCGCGACGGCACAGAGCCAGCAGGTCCTCGCGCACACTCCCGAAGTCGGGCACCTCGTCGACGCGCGGCAGTCCGGCCTCGAGCGCGTCGGCGACCAGATCCTCCTTGGAGGGCCAGCGGCGATAGACGGCGGCCTTTCCGGTCTGGGCGCCGGCCGCGACACCCTCCATCGTCAGACCCTTCCAACCGACCGTACTGAGCTGCTCCAGAGCGGCGTCCAGGATCGCGCGCTCGAGCACCGCACCGCGCCGACGAGGGGACGCCGCCCGAGCAGGAGCGGCCGTCCAGCGCGAGGTAACCATCTGAGTTTCTCCAGCATGCAAGGGAAGCGGGGGTTCCGGGGCGGAATCGCGCCACGTCGCAGCAGAGGGGGACGCGGTACGTGGCACGGGTTTAAGTGAACGCTTGCGTTCACTGTTGGGGACTCACTACGGTTGACGCGACAGTGAACGCGAGCGTTCACTAACGCCTTTGTGGGGGACTCATGGTGACAACCTCTCAGTTGCTTCACGAACAAAAGCCGGGTGCGGCCCGCCGGGAGGGGCATCCCGGCATCGCTCTCACCGTCATCGCGGCCTGCCAACTCATGGTGGTGCTCGACGCGACGATTGTGAACATCGCACTCCCGCACATTCAAGATGCGCTCAAGTTCAGCACCACGGACCTCACTTGGGTGGTCAGCGCCTACACGCTCACCTTCGGCGGCCTGCTGCTCCTCGGCGCGCGGGCCGGTGACATCCTCGGCCGGCGCAGGGTGTTCATCACCGGCATCCTGCTGTTCACCTTCGCCTCGCTGCTGGGCGGCCTCGCCCAGGAACCCTGGCAGCTGCTGGCCGCACGCGCCCTGCAGGGCGTGGGAGGCGCGATCGCATCGCCCACGTCGCTCGCGTTGATCACCACCACCTTCCCCGAAGGCCCCGAACGCAACCGGGCGTTCGGTGTGTTCGCCGCGGTGTCGGCGGGCGGCGGCGCCATCGGACTGCTCGCGGGCGGCATGCTCACCGACTGGCTCGACTGGCGGTGGGTGCTCTTCGTCAACGCGCCCATCGGCCTGCTGATCGCCGCGCTCGCACCCTTGTACATCAGCGAGTCCGAGCGGCACCCGGGGCGCTTCGACATCGCGGGCGCGTTGACGTCGACGGCGGGCATGGCCTCCCTGGTCTACGGGTTCATCCGTGCCTCCGAGGACGGCTGGCGGGACGGGCTCACCCTCGGCTCGTTCGGCGCGGCGGTGGTGCTCCTGCTGGCCTTCGTCTTCACCGAGCTGCGGGCGAAGGAACCGATCACCCCGCTCAAGATGTTCGCCGACCGCAACCGCTCCGGCACGTACGTGATCATGCTGAGCCTGGCAGCGGCGATGTTCGGCATGTTCTTCTACATCGTGCTGTTCGTGCAGAACGTGCTCGGCTACAGCCCGATCAAGGCGGGTCTGGCCTTCCTCCCGGTGACGGTCGTGATCGCGGTCGGCGCGGGTCTGTCGCAGCGGTTCCTGCCCCGGTTCGGCCCCAAGCCGTTCATGATGGCCGGCTCGACGCTCGTGGCGATCGGGCTGGTCTGGCAGACGTTCATCAGGCCCGACAGCTCCTACGTCGGCGGCGTGCTGGGCCCGATGCTGGTGTTCGGCTTCGGCATGGGCCTGAACTTCGTGACGGTCACCGTCACGGCGGTCTCGGGTGTCGCCCAGCACGAGGCGGGTGCGGCCTCCGGGCTGCTCAACGCCACGCAGCAGGTCGGCGGTTCGCTGGGCCTGTCCATCCTGACCACCGTCTTCGGCTCCGCGAGCACGGACGAGGCGAAGAAGCAGCTGCCGAAGTTCCTCGCGCACGGCACGCCGGAGCAGAAGGCGGAGTTCGCCAAGACACACCAGCTGCCCGCGCCCTGGGGGCACGAGGTGCTCGCCCACGGCATCTCGGTCGCCTTCGTGCCGGCCGCCGCGATGGCCGTACTCGCGTTCCTCACCGCCTGGCTGGTGATCCGGGTCCGCAAGAGCGACCTCGAGGCCCTCGCGGGCACGG
Organism: Streptomyces sp. NPDC044061; assembly: GCF_056434305.1. Lineage (NCBI taxonomy): Bacteria > Bacillati > Actinomycetota > Actinomycetes > Kitasatosporales > Streptomycetaceae > Streptomyces > Streptomyces sp. NPDC044061. The sequence goes on from NZ_JBWKFL010000008.1 coordinate 249,296, forward strand.
CGGGACCGGGGCTCGGCTGACCCGGCCGAGGCGGCGAAGAGCCGCGGCCGGCCGGATCGCTGCCAGGGGGAAGAAACGCGCGGCGGTCCGGCCGGTCGCACCGCCGTCACGGTCGTGGCCGCGGCCACGACCACGGCAAGAAGCGGCAGGAGCAGCACGACCAGCGCAACGACAACGACCGACACCGTCCACACCCCCGCACACCTCGTCTGCCGTCCGCCCCAGCCGGGCCCTGGTTCGGCTCGAGACGGACAGCGCACACCCGGCCAACGGGCGGCAGTCACGCAGAGTTCCCGGCGAGCACGCAGAGTTCTGAACCGGGCGACGGCGGCCGTATGCCAGACCACCCCCGGCCCGGAGGTCTTCAGAAACCTGTGGGCACCCAGTCCGGCAGCGCCTCGGTCCGTTCCGCCCACTCCGTCGGCGGCAACCCCACCTTGGCGGACGCAAGCACACCGCCCACGATCGCGCAGTTGGTGTCCACGTCCCCGCCCACCTGCGCGGTCGTCCAGAACGCCGTCTCGAAGTCGGTGAGGGAGCGCGCCGCCGACCAGAGGGCGAAGGGAACGGTGTCATGTGCGCTGGTGCGGCGTCCGCAGCCCAGGACGGCCGCGACCGTGCCCGCGTCGCCGTAGTCGAGCATGTCCCGGGCACGGCGCAGTCCGGCGCCGACGGCGCTCTTCGGCACGAGGGCGATGACGCCGTCGAGCAGCGCCTCCGGGCTGGGCGGGCCGGCCGGCGCGGCGGCCAGTGCGGCGGCCGCTGCGACGGCCATCGCGCCCACCACGGCCTCGCGGTGCTGGTGCGTGGGGTAGGCCGAGATCTCCGCCTGGTGGGTCGCCTGCTCCGGATCGTCCGCGTACCAGGCGCCGAGGGGCGCGATGCGCATCGCCGCGCCGTTGCCCCAGGAGCCCTGCCCGTTGAACAGGGCCGCGGCCAGCTCCCGCCAGTCCTCGCCCTCCCGGACGAGGCGGAGCAGCCGGTTGACCGCGGGGCCGTAGCCCCGGTCGAAGTCGTGGTGCTCGGCGAAGGAGCGGGCCAGGGCGTCCTGGTCCAGGCGCTGGTGGGCGGCCAGGACGGCCACCACGGAGGCGGCCATCTCCGTGTCGTCCGTCCACTGCCAGGCGCCCGTCGGCAGCTCACGGCGCTTGAGCAGGGGGTAGTTCACCGGAACGAAGAACTGTGAGCCAAGCGCGTCACCCACCGCCAGTCCGCGCAGGCTGGCCAGCGCGCGCTCCAGGCGCCCGAGAGAAGAGGAGTCAGCGGTCATCGCCCTGCCACTCTATCCGGTGACCCAGTGGGGCACCGGGTCTCGCCAGCGCTCGAAGGGCCGGTCGAGGGTGTACTTGCCGTCCTCCCCCAGAACGAGCATCCGCATCTCGGCGTTCCCGGGGTTCGACAGCGACTCGAATTCCGCGACCGTCCAGTGGAACCAGCGCATGCAGAACAGCCGCATCGCGAGCCCGTGCGTCACGAGGAGCACGTTCGGCGGATGGTCGGGGGCCTCGAAACTGCGGAACAGGCTCTCCAGGAAACCTCCGACCCGGTCGTACACGTCGGCGCCGGACTCCCCCTGCGGGAAGCGGAAGAAGAAGTGGCCGTAGGCGTCCCGGTACGCCTTCTGCAGACGCACGTCGTCGCGGTCCTGCCAGTTGCCCCAGTCCTGCTCGCGCAGCCTGGGCTCCTCCCGCACCCGTATCAGGTCGGGGTCGAGGTGGAAGGCGCGCAGGGTCTCGTGCGTGCGGCGATACGGGGAGACGTACACGCTGACGCGTTCCCGGCCGAAGACCTCGCGGAGCCTCTTGCCGGTCTCCTCTGCCTGCCTCCAGCCGCGCTCGGTCAGCGCGAGAGCATGGTCGGGCTCACGCTCGTACACGGAGTCATCAACATTGCCCGTTGACTCGCCGTGCCGGACAAGGACGATGCGCCGTGGTCGTGCCATGCCAAAACCCTAGTTCGATCGGGGGACGGTCGACCAACTCCAACGGGCCTCATACGGCGTAGGTCACACGAATCCGGCGTGGTGAAGCGCTCTCAGGGTCGCGAGAGAACGTTGGGTTTTCCAACCCACACGGGCGCCCGTCCCCGCTCGGGTGCCCGTGCCCTCCGTGCCGTCCTCAGACCGTCCAGGACGGCTCCAGCTCCACGATGTCACCCGAGAGAGCCGCGATGTCCGCCTCCGTCTGTGCGCGCAGGGCGAGGCGCTCGACCCGCTCGGTGCGGTACTTGCCGTGCTCGGCGGCCGACCGCCACATGGACAGGATCAGGAACTCGTGCTCGGGTGCCTCCGCGAACATGCCCCGGATCATGCCGGGCGAGCCGGCCATCGCGGGGTTCCAGACCTTCTCCTGCATGAGGGTGAAGTGCTCGACGCGGTCTTCGCGCACCCGGCAGAGGGCCACCCGGATCAGGTCCGTGTCGGTGAACCTCGGTTCGAAGCCGGTCTTCACGTCGAAGCGGTACTCGAACAGCTTGACCTGGGCGTCCTTGAACGTGCCGGACTGGGCGGCCGCCAGACGGTCGTGGGAGCGGGCCATGAAGGAGTCGTAGAAGGCACGGCTTTCCCAGAAGGCGAAGATGTGCGCCACCCCGGGCCGGTGCCGGCTCCAGCCTCCGCCCTGTCCCCGAAATCCCGGCTCCCCCAGAAGCCCCGCCCATTTCCGCTGCCCCCGCTCGAAGCCGCGGCGGTCCACCACGGTGCAGCGAATCCACTTGACCAGCACCGCGCCATCGTAAGGCCACCGGGCGTGGCGTCGGTCACGCTCCGGCGGAGATCACCCGCGCATGCGCTCCCGCGCGCGTGGCACGATGAACAAGGAGCCCCGGCTCCTGGGGAGTTGGGGAAGAGGGATCTTCGAGGGGGGAAGGGGAAGCCCGGTGACTGGCTTCAGCAAGGGAATCCGCAAGGTCGAGGTCGCGCTCAAGTGGGATCCCAGTCCGGCGGGTCAGCCACCCACCGATCTCGACATCGTCGCCGCGACCTTCGTGTCCAGCGACCCGTACGGGGCTCCGGCCTATCTGGTGCACTTCGACAGCCGCTCTCCGGACGGCACGATCTTCCTCAACCGGGACAGCACGGACGGCAGGGGCTTCGGATGGGACGAGGTGATGACGCTCGAACTCGACCGGCTCGACGGCCGCTACGCGCGCGTGGTGGTCGGTGTCGTCATCCAGCAGCGGCCCGCGCACAAGACGTTCGTCAATGTGCTCAATCCGGCCATGCGCATCCGCGAGGGCTACACCGTGCTCGCCGAGGACGAATTCGGTTCGGTCCTCGGCGCGACGGCGGCCACGATCGCCGAGTTCGCGCGGGACGGCTCCGGCGGCTGGGTCTTCCATGCCGGTGTCCACGGCTTCGACGACGATCCGGCCGGCTTCACCCAGGTCATGGGCAGGGCGCACCCGTCCTGACGCTCAGGCCGTGTAGGGGGCCACGATCGCGAGGGTTCGGGCCAGTTCCTCCAGAACGGCCTCGCGGTGGGTGGGCGAGCGCGGCGGCTCGTCCGTGTTGCGCCTGCTCAGTCCGCGGTCGGTGAGGACGTAGAGCATCCGCAGGGTGCGCATGGCGTTGGAGGCCCAGGCCGGCACCGGACCCGGCCGGCCGGTCCGGAAGGCCGCCGCGACCGGGGCCAGCCAACCCACCGAGTCGGCCTCGGAGACATCCGGGTGACCGAGGATCTGCGCGAGCGCGTAGGCGAGGCGGTCGTCCTCCTGGGCGTCGAAGAGGTGATCGGTGGGCGCCAGCAGCCGGGCCGTGGCCAACTCGGCGAGCGGCCGGGGTGGCTGGCCGGGATGCCGGGCGAGCACCGCCAGCAGGTCCGCTCCATGGGCCACGGCGTGTACCCAGCCCAGGGCCGGGTCATGGCCGCGCAGATCCGTTTCCGCCGGGTACCACTCGGCGAAGGCTTGCCACCACTGCTGCCGCCAGTCGCCGGCCTCCACGATCCGGGCGAGGACGAGCGGCGCGAAGCTGCGGGCCTGCACGGCAGGATCCCTGAGATGAACGGTCATGCGGTCGCCGAGCCGGTCGCGCTCGCCGGGGCGCAGCGCCGGTATCCAGCGGACGGCCGCGAGGTACGCGCCGTCGTCGCGCACCACGGGGTCGGGTGAGCGAAGGTCCTCGGCCAGGGCGTCGAGGAGCACGGTCCGGTCCGCCTCCGGGAGGTCACGGATGTCGGCGTCGTAGATCTGCGTCATGGTCATGAGCGGAGGCTACGGCGACCACGTGCGCCACGGGGCCGCTTCCGCGGACGCCCCGGGGACGGGTAAGGGGCGCCGGCAATGGCCGGCGCCCCTTACTTCAGGAACCGCGTGTCATCAGCTGCAGCCGCTGGTCGAGCCGCAGCCCTCGCAGATGTAGCAGGAACCGGCCCGCTGCATCTTCGTGCCGCAGGAGAAGCACAGCGGGGCGTCGGCCTGGATGCCCAGCTGCATCTCCACCAGTTCGGCGCTGGTGTGCGCCTGCTTCGGGGCGGGCTTGGCCACCTCGGACTCGGCCTTCGGGGCGGCGACGGCCTTCAGCTCCTGGGCGCGCGGCGCCGACTGGGCCAGACCCTCGACGTCGACGTCGTCATCGTCGATGGACTGCTCGTAGGAGCCGGTCTCCAGGTGACGCTGGCGCTCCTCGGCGGAGTGGATGCCGAGGGCGGAACGGGTCTCGAAGGGCAGGAAGTCCAGCGCCAGGCGGCGGAAGATGTAGTCGACGATCGACTGCGCCATCCGCACGTCCGGGTCGTCCGTCATACCGGCCGGCTCGAAGCGCATGTTGGTGAACTTCGAGACGTACGTCTCCAGGGGCACGCCGTACTGGAGGCCGACGGAGACCGCGATGGAGAAGGCGTCCATCATGCCCGCGAGGGTCGAGCCCTGCTTGGACATCTTCAGGAAGACCTCGCCGAGACCGTCGTCCGGGTAGGAGTTGGCGGTCATGTAGCCCTCGGCGCCGCCGACGGTGAAGGACGTGGTGATGCCGGGACGGCCCTTCGGGAGACGCTTGCGGACCGGGCGGTACTCGACCACCTTCTCGACCGCGGCACGAATCGTGTCCTCGGCCTTCTCGGTGATCTCGGCCTTCTCCTCCTCCTTCTTCTTGGCGGAGAGCGGCTGGCCGACCTTGCAGTTGTCGCGGTAGATCGCGAGCGCCTTGACGCCGAGCTTCCAGGCCTCGTAGTAGATCTCCTCGACCTCCTCGACGGTCGCCGTCTCCGGCATGTTGACCGTCTTGGAGATGGCGCCCGAGATCCACGGCTGGATCGCGGCCATCATGCGGACGTGGCCCATCGGGGAGATGGCGCGCTCGCCCATGGCGCAGTCGAAGACCTCGTAGTGCTCGTGCTTGAGACCGGGGGCGTCGATCACGTTGCCGTTCTCGGCGATGTGGGCGACGATCGCCTCGATCTGCTCCTCCTGGTAGCCCAGGCGGCGCAGGGCCTGCGGGACGGTGCCGTTGACGATCTGCATCGAGCCGCCGCCGACCAGCTTCTTGAACTTCACCAGCGCGAGGTCGGGCTCGACACCGGTCGTGTCGCAGGACATCGCCAGGCCGATGGTGCCGGTCGGGGCGAGGACGGACGCCTGGGAGTTACGGAAACCGTTCTGCTCACCGAGGCGCAGCACGTCCTGCCAGGCCTCCGTGGCGGCGGCCCACACCGGGGTGTCCAGGTCGTCCATGCGGACGGCCGTGCCGTTGGCGTCGGAGTGCTGCTTCATGACGCGCTTGTGGGCGTCGGCGTTGCGGGCGTAGCCGTCGTACGTGCCGACGACCGCGGCCAGCTCGGCGGAGCGGCGGTAGGCCGTACCCGTCATCAGGGAGGTGATGGCGCCGGCCAGGGCGCGGCCGCCGTCCGAGTCGTACGCGTGGCCGGTGGCCATCAGCAGGGCGCCGAGGTTGGCGTAGCCGATGCCCAGCTGACGGAACGCGCGCGTGTTCTCGCCGATCTTCTGGGTCGGGAAGTCCGCGAAGCAGATCGAGATGTCCATCGCGGTGATGACCAGCTCGACGACCTTCTGGAAGCGCTCGGTCTCGAAGGACTGGGTGCCCTTGCCGTTGTCCTTGAGGAACTTCATCAGGTTCAGCGAGGCCAGGTTGCAGGACGTGTTGTCCAGGTGCATGTACTCGCTGCACGGGTTCGACGCGGTGATCCGGCCGGACTCGGGGCAGGTGTGCCAGTTGTTGATGGTGTCGTCGTACTGGATGCCCGGGTCGGCGCAGGCCCACGCGGCATCGGCGATCTTGCGGAAGAGCGCCTTGGCGTCGACCTCCTCGATGACCTCACCGGTCATGCGGGCGCGCAGCCCGAACTGGCCGCCCTTCTCGACCGCCTTCATGAACTCGTCGTTCACGCGGACCGAGTTGTTGGCGTTCTGGTACTGGACGGAGGTGATGTCGTCCCCGCCCAGGTCCATGTCGAAGCCCGCGTCGCGCAGAACGCGGATCTTCTCCTCCTCGCTGACCTTCGTCTGGATGAAGTCCTCGATGTCGGGGTGGTCGACGTCGAGCACGACCATCTTGGCGGCGCGGCGGGTGGCACCACCGGACTTGATGGTGCCGGCGGAGGCGTCGGCACCGCGCATGAAGGAGACCGGACCGGAGGCGTTGCCGCCGGAGGAGAGCAACTCCTTGGAGGAGCGGATGCGGGAGAGGTTCAGGCCGGCGCCGGAGCCACCCTTGAAGATCATGCCCTCTTCCTTGTACCAGTCGAGGATCGACTCCATGGAGTCGTCGACGGACAGGATGAAGCAGGCCGAGACCTGCTGGGGCTGCGGGGTTCCGACGTTGAACCAGACGGGGCTGTTGAAGCTGAAGATCTGGTGCAGGAGGGCGTACGCCAGCTCGTGCTCGAAGATCTCGGCGTCGGCGGGCGAGGCGAAGTACTTGTGGTCCTCGCCTGCCTTCCGGTACGTCTTCACGATGCGGTCGATCAGCTGCTTGAGGCTGACCTCGCGCTGCGGGGTGCCGACGGCACCGCGGAAGTACTTGCTGGTGACGATGTTGACCGCGTTCACCGACCAGAAGTCGGGGAACTCGACGCCACGCTGCTCGAAGTTGACCGAGCCGTCGCGCCAGTTGGTCATGACGACGTCACGGCGCTCCCACGCGACCTCGTCGTACGGGTGTACGCCGGGGGTGGTGTGGATACGCTCGATACGCAGCCCCTTGCTGGCCTTGGCACCCTTGGCTCGGGAACCTCGTGCCGGACCGCTCGCCGTCTCTGTCATGCCGCCTCCCTGTACGGGCAAAAACGCCCTGAAGTGCCACGATGTTCCCGTGACACGGTGTTCTGTCGTGTGTTGCGGGCACCCTCACGCTGCCGCCCGCAACAGGTCCTGGTCGCCGCCTCCGGCCGGAACCCGGGTCTCCGTCCGGTTTCCGGCCCGCCGGTCAGTCGGCGGCGTGGGCGGGCACGGGGACCTGAGTGGTCCCTCCGGGCCCGCGATCGTCTTCCTGGCTCCCCGCTCCCGCGTCCTCGTCGTCCACTGCGGGGCCTCGCGTCGGCTCCCTCAGCTCCGCGATGGCGGCCTCGAAGTCCTCGAGCGAGTCGAACGCCCGGTAGACGGAGGCGAATCGCAGGTAGGCGACGAGGTCGAGCTCCTGCAACGGGCCGAGTATGGCCAGCCCCACGTCGTGGGTGGTCAGCTCGGCGCTTCCGGTGGCCCGCACCGCCTCCTCGACCCGCTGGCCGAGCTGGGCGAGTGCGTCCTCGGTGACAGGCCGTCCCTGACATGCCTTGCGCACGCCGTTGATGACCTTGGTACGGCTGAAAGGCTCGGTGACTCCGGCCCGCTTCACCACCATCAGCGAGCACGTCTCCACGGTCGTGAATCGACGGGAGCAGTCGGGGCACTGGCGGCGCCTGCGGATCGACGTGCCGTCGTCGGTCGTACGACTGTCGACCACACGGCTGTCGGGGTGCCTGCAGAAGGGGCAGTGCATGATCTCCAACCCTCCTCACAGCAGACTGAACGGCCCCCAGAGGCCTCAGGGGCCCCTCGAAGCAGCCCCAAGCATAGGCGATCGCGAAGCCGTCTCGAACCGGGGGGACCACAACTTGTGGGCTGCTGCAGCAATCCAACCACTAGATGTGGGGATTGGCTGATACATCGACAGCTCTCGCGTGTCGCACGCGCGGACGTCCGCACGACCCGATCGCGCCACCACCTGTGGAAACACGCGCGCGAGGACGTACCGCCGAGGCACTTGCGGAGATACCGTGGGCGCCGCACGGAGGACGCGTAGGACTCCGGCACAGAAGGGACCCGCATCCCGATTGACGGGGTTCCGGATGGCAGACTGGGGAAGCAACCCACGAGGTGATCCACCCCGGCGGTGAAGAGTACAACAATGGGCGCTTTTGCCCGCCAGGGGTCGCGTTAGCCATACACCCGGACACATGACCACGTCAGGTGAATCGCACTTTTTCACTCGAACGTGTGTTTGGCGCAACCTTTCGAAAGCAACTACCGTTGTGCAGCAGGGAGACCATCGAGAGGGGCCGACGTGACCACCACCGCAGACAGTGCCACCATCACTGCCCAGGACCGCTCCCAGGGCCGAGTCGAGCCGGTACATGCGATGAACGAAGCCACGAATCCCGAGGGGCACAAGCGTTCCCTGCCTGGCCGACCTCCAGGCATCCGGGCGGACAGCTCGGGACTCACCGACCGGCAGCGGCGGGTGATCGAGGTCATCAGGGACTCCGTGCAGCGGCGCGGCTACCCGCCGTCGATGCGCGAGATCGGCCAGGCCGTCGGACTCTCCAGCACGTCCTCGGTCGCGCACCAGCTGATGGCGCTGGAGCGCAAGGGCTTCCTGCGCCGTGACCCGCACCGCCCACGCGCGTACGAGGTGCGCGGATCCGACCAGGCCGTGACGGTGCAGCCCACGGACACCGCCGGCAAGCCTGCCGCGTCCTACGTCCCGCTGGTCGGCCGTATCGCCGCCGGTGGCCCGATCCTCGCGGAGGAGTCCGTCGAGGACGTCTTCCCGCTCCCCCGGCAGCTCGTCGGTGACGGCGAACTGTTCGTTCTGAAGGTCGTCGGTGACTCCATGATCGAGGCCGCGATCTGTGACGGCGACTGGGTCACGGTCCGGCGCCAGCCGGTCGCCGAGAACGGCGACATCGTGGCGGCGATGCTCGACGGCGAGGCCACCGTCAAGCGCTTCAAGCGCGAGGACGGCCATGTCTGGCTCCTCCCGCACAACTCGGCCTACGAGCCGATCCCGGGCGACGACGCGACCATCCTGGGGAAGGTCGTCGCAGTGCTGCGGCGCGTGTGACGGCTGCGGCTGGTGGGCCGAGCGGCCCTCCTCCCTGACCGGGCCCCGGGACCCCTGCGCCGGTTCCGGGGCCCTGTGCGTTCGGCGCCGGCCCGACCGTGCCCGTCCGTCCCACCGGAGCTGTGGCGTCTGCCCCGGTGGGACCGGTCTCAGCGGGCCTCCGTGTCCTTCGCCGCGGCGTCGATCGACGCGAGCGACCTGCGCACCTGGTTGCGGTCCGTGGTGTACCAGAAGTCGGGCAGCGACGCCTTGAGGTACCCGCCGTACCGCGCGGTCGCGAGCCGCTGGTCCAGTACGGCGACCACACCGCGGTCGCCGGAGGCCCGCACCAGACGGCCGGCACCCTGGGCCATCAGCAGGGCCGCGTGGGTCGCGGCCACCGCCATGAAGCCGTTGCCCCCGGCGTCCTCCACCGCCTTCTGGCGGGCACTCATCAGCGGGTCGTCGGGGCGCGGGAACGGGATCTTGTCCATGACGACCAGCTGGCAGCTGGGACCCGGGACGTCGACGCCCTGCCACAGGGACAGCGTGCCGAAGAGGCAGGTCCGGGGGTCGGCCGCGAAGTTCTTGATCAGCTCACCGAGGGTCTCCTCGCCCTGGAGCAGGATCGGGAACTCCGGGATCCGCGAGCGCAGCTCCTCGGCGGCGAGCTGGGCGGCCCGCACGGAGGAGAACAGTCCCAGGGTGCGGCCGCCCGCCGCCTGGATCAGCTCCGTCAGCTCGTCGAGCATGTCGGTGCGCTCGCCGTCCCGAGCGGGGCGCGCGAGGTGCTTGGCGACGTACAGGATGCCCTGCTTGCGGTAGTCGAAGGGCGAGCCGACGTCGACGCCCTTCCACTGCGGCAGGTCCTCGCCCTCCGCTCCCTCGGGCCCCAGCCCGAGCGAGGCTCCGACACCGTTGAAATCACCGCCCAGCTTGAGGGTCGCGGAGGTGAGGACGACGCTGCGGTCCGCGAAGAGCTTCTCTCTGAGCAGCCCGGAGACCGACATGGGGGCGACACACAGGGAGGCCCCGAAGCGGTCGTGGCGCTCGTACCAGACGACGTCCCACTCCGAGCCGTTCACGACCCGCTCGGCCACGTCGTGCACGGATTCCACCGAGGCCAGTGCCTGCTTGCGGACCGCGTCCTCGTCCTGCACGGACTTGTCACGGGTCGAGCCGATCGCGGTGATGACCGTACGAGCGGCGTCCCGCAGCGCCGCCAGGGCGTAGCCGAGGTCTTCCGGGATCTCCTCCAGGCGGCCCGGCAGCGCCAGCTCCATCACTCGCTCGAAGCCCTCGGCGGCGGTCTGGAGCTGGTCGGCGGCCTTCTCGTTGACGAGCTTGGCGGCACGGCGCACGGCACGGTTGACCTGGCCGGGCGTGAGTTCGCCGGTGGCGACACCGGTGACGCGGGAGACGAGTTCGTGCGCCTCGTCCACGATCAGCACCTCGTGCTGCGGCAGCACCGGGGCGCCCTCGATGGCGTCGATGGCGAGCAGTGCGTGGTTCGTGACGACGACCTCGGCGAGCTTGGCCCGCTCGCGGGCCATCTCCGCGAAGCACTCGGCGCCGTAGGCGCACTTCGAGGCCCCCAGGCACTCCCGCGAGGACACCGACACCTGGGCCCAGGCGCGGTCGGAGACACCCGGCGTGAGGCCGTCGCGGTCACCGGTCTCGGTCTCGTCGGCCCAGTCCCGCAGGCGCAGCAGATCCTGGCCCAGCTTGCTCGTGGGCGCGGCTGCCTCGAACTGGTCGAAGAGCCCGTCCTCCTCGTCCTGCGGCATGCCCTCGTGCAGGCGGTGCAGACACAGGTAGTTCGACCTGCCCTTGAGCATGGCGAACTCCGGGCGACGGCGCAGCAGCGGGTGCAGGGCGTCGACGGTGCGCGGCAGGTCCCGCTCCACGAGCTGGCGTTGCAGTGCGAGCGTGGCCGTCGCGACGACCACACGCTCCCCGTGCGCGAGCGCGGGCACGAGATAGCCCAGCGACTTTCCGGTGCCGGTGCCTGCCTGGACCAGCAGGTGGGATCCGTCGTCGATCGCGTCGGCGACCGCTTCGGCCATGGTCACCTGGCCGGGGCGCTCCGTGCCGCCGACGGCTGCGACAGCGGCATGCAGGAGTTCGGGGAGTGAGGGCTTCGTCATAGCCCGACCACCCTACGGCCCGGCACTGACAAACGGGCGATCAAGGCGGGGACGAGGGGTGGGATCACTGCGGGGGCTCCTGGGACCTGGGACGGGGGGCGGGGGCGACCGACCCGGTGGAGGCGGGGCGGAGCAGGGCCGTGGCCGGTTTCTGGGCGCGCCTCGATCTTTCCGAGCGGACCGGGAACCGGACCGGGCCGCCGAACGTACAACATGCGAGTGCCCGATCACGCAGCGCTACATCAGACCGCGCAGGACCCGGTCCCGGACCATGAGGGCGGCCCGCTTGGCGGGCAGGTCGACCTCTGCCGCGAACCGGAAGCCGGCGCTCAGGAAGGCGGCCACGGAGGGGGTGTTGCGAAGATCGGGCTCCGCGACGACACGGGCACAGGCGGGGCGACGATCAAGGACGAGATCGGCTACGGCTCTGAGTAGTGCGGATCCGAGCCCCCGCCCTCGGTCGGCGGCATCACCGACGAGGAGGTGGATCCCGGTGTCGTGCGGACGGGCCGGGTAGTGGCGGGCCAGCGGATCCAGGTCGGCCCGGTAGATCTCCCAGTAGCTCATGGGGGTGCCGTCCAGCACACCCAGACAGGGCACGCTGCGTCCGTCGCCGTCGAGTTGGGCGCGCAGGTGGCTCTCCGTCGCGTTCTGGGACCCGGCCAGCTCCCAGAACGCGGCGACGGCGGGGTCGTCCATCCAGCGATGGACGAGCGCCAGGTCGTGCTCGACGCGTACCGGGACCAGCTCGAAACGGCCCACGGGGGTGACGATCGGCCCCCAGGTGACGACGTGGTCGAGCAGGTCCTCCGTGATCCCGGCGAGGCGTTCCCTGTCCCGGCCGAGCCTGCCGGTGGCGAAGAGGGCGACGAACTCGTCGGGCAGGCGCAGGTCCAGCGTGTCCTCGCCGTCCCCGAAGGACGCGGTGCCTGCGCCGTCCCCGAGGTCTCCGGTGTCCCCCATGCCACCGGTGCCCTCGGGGCGGGGGCGGCCCGGGTGAAGGGGGACGGGGCCGGTGCCGGCGCTCGCGTCGGTGGGAGGCACGGTGCGCTCCTCTCAGGAGACGAAGGGGGTCATGGCCCTCGTGGACGAAGGAAGACGGTGCGGTGCGTTCAGGAGTGAAGGGGGTTGGCGATGGTGACGTAGACGGACTGGGTGTCGACCGGGCCGACGAGTTCGTCGAGGCCGTGCAGCCGGGTCAGCAGGTTGGCCTTGCAGCGCAGGACGGGTGAGTCGAGCAGGAGGCCGGGCATCGGGGTGCGCAGTGGGACGGGTCCCGAGGCAACGTCGGTGAGGAAACGGCGGAACGCGGCGAGGAGGAGCCGCTCGTCGGCGAGGTGCTGGGAGCCGAAGGCGCCGATCAGGCCGAGCACGTTGTTGATGGCGAGGTAGTACACGAAGCGTTCATCGGTGACCTCGTCGGAGACGAACGTGTCGCTGAACTCTCCGATGCCGGGCAGCCGTGCGTCGAGTTCGGCACGGTGGGACTCGCGGAAGTAGTAGCCCTGGTTGTCGCGGTAGCGGCCGCCGACGGGCCAGCCGTGCTGGTCGAGCAGGAGCAGGGTGTTCTGCTGGTGGGCCTCGAGGGCGATCCCGGCCTCGCTGTCCAGCCACAGCACGGGCCGGACGACCTGCTCGAGGTAGCGCAGGAACCACTCCGTGGCGACGGCTCCGACGGGCCTGCCGGTGTGTGCGACAAGCCGTGCGACGAGTCGCGCGAGACGGGACCCGTGGGGCCACGTGCCCTGCGTCGGCGAGGCGTGGGGCCCGGGTTCGGCGAGGGGCCGGGGCGAGACGAGGCCGGCGACGCAGCTGACGTCGTCGGCCGGGGTGAACGGGTTGTGCCTGATCACGACGTCGAGGCCGGGCACGGGCCGTCCGTCCGGGGCGTCGACGGCGAGCCAGGCCGGGTCGCGCACGATGTCGAAGCCGGGGTGTACGGCCTGCCACTGCTTGAACAGGCCGCTGCGCAGCAGCCGGTGCACCTCGACTCCGCGATGGAGTTCCTTGCGCAGGTTCTCGCGCCGGGAGTTGGTGATGCGCAGTCCCAGCGACAGTTTGAGCATCGCGGGGGCGCCGGATCGGTGGACGGTGCGTACGGAGGAGGTGGGGTGCCAGGGAGAGCCGAGGGGGCCCAGGTCGCGGAGTGCTCCGGAGTCGAGCAGGGCGGCGATCGCCTCGCGGTGCCGGGCCTCGCGGGCCTGCCAGGGGTGCAGGGGCAGGGCGGCGTATCCGTCGGGCAGCGGCAGGGCGGTTCCGGCGAGTCGCCGGGTGAGGTGGGAGGCGGGTACGGGGCGGCCGCGCTCGGTCCAGGCCGAGTCGGTCGCGAGGAGAGAGGGGGCGACAGCCATCCAGTGCAGGGGGAAGGAGCCGCGCATCTCGGGTGAGTACAGCCGGGCCTCGGCCTCGGTCAGGCCTTCCCGGCTCTTCGGGGTCGGGTGCAGGGGGTGTCCGAGGAGCAGGGCCTGCTCGGCGCCGAGGAAGAGGTCGGGCCCGTCGGCCGGCTGTGCACGCCGGTCGCGGATGAAGGTCGCGGTGCGGCGCTGGGAGTCGGCCACTCTGGCGACGAGGTCGGCGCCGTCGTGGGCGGAGGCGGGTTTCGGGGCGTTGCCGGTGCCGTCGGCGCCGCCGGGTGTCTCCCGGGCGAGCAGTGCCGCGAGGGTGACCGCGTCGACGGGTGGGGCCGCTTCGGGTGCGTCGGCGAGGCGGGGCGGCCCGAAGCGGTGCCAGCCCGTCGGGGACCAGTGGTGGACCGGTGCGATCAGGGCGGTGCCACTGCCGGGCAGCGGGATGCGCAGGGTGCCGGCGGTGGGGGTGGCGAGGTTCGTCTCCCGGACCCAGCAGCGCAGGAGGTTCTCCACGGCGGCCGACTGGGCGGCGATGTGGGGATCGGGATCGTCCAGCGGGTCGGTGCCGGGGGCTCCTGGCCGTACGGCGTTCGGGGTCCGTCTCTTCTGCTGGGGAACCGACTCGGCGAGCGGCACGGGAGAGGGCTGGGCGCCGGAGTCTCCCTGTTCGTCGGGACTTCCGGAACGGCCGTCGGGTGCGGGGGTGGCGTTCATGACGGTTCCTCGGGGCTGGGCTCATGTCTTGCGGGGTCGTTCTCGTGCGGTCGTCCGCTCGGTCGTCGTGCCGTCGTCGGGAGGGCGGCACGACCGTCCCTTCCGGCGCGGTGCGGACCGGGGTGCGTGCTCCGGCTTCGGCGGCCGGGCCGCCTGCGTGCGACCGCTAGCCGGTGCGCCGGTCAGGGCCGTCGTGCTGTCGCTGTCGGCGGCCGTGGTCCTGCTGCTGCTGGGCCGCCGCTGCCACCGCGTCGGACAGGCGGTCCAGCACGGCCGCCGCCTGCTCGTCGCTGATGGTGAGCGGAGGAAGGAGCCGTACGACACCGGCGTGGCGGCCGCCGAGTTCCACGATGAGGCCGCGGTGGAGGCATTCGCGTTGGACGGCGGCGGCGAGGTCGGGGTCGGCGGGCGGAGCGGTGCGCGTGGGTTCCGCCCCGTTCGTCGCGACGCGGGGCTCGCCGATGGCGGGGGATTCCCCCGGCCCGGTCCCCTCGGCCTCCGGGTCCACCAGTTCGACCCCGATCATCAGGCCGCGTCCGCGTACGTCGCCCACACAGGGGAACTGAGCCTGCAGCTGCCGCAGTTGGGACAGCATCCGGGAGCCGAGAGCGGCCGCCCGCTCGGCGAGGCCGTTCTCGCGGACGTGGGCCAGGGTGGCGGTGCCCGCGGCCATGGCGAGCTGGTTGCCGCGGAAGGTGCCCGCGTGGGCGCCGGGTTGCCAGACGTCGAGGTCGTCGCGGTAGACGACCACGGCCAGCGGGAGGCTGCCGCCGATGGCCTTGGACAGGACCATGACGTCGGGCGTGACTCCGCTGTGCCCGACGCCCCAGAAAGCGCCGGTCCGGCCGACGCCGGTCTGGATCTCGTCGGCGATCAGCGGAACGGACCGGTCGGCCGTGATCTGCCGCATGCGGCGCAGCCAGTCGTCCGGTGCCGGGATCACTCCGCCCTCGCCCTGGACGGGTTCGAGGATCATCCCGGCGGGCAGCGGCACGCCGGACTTCGGGTCGTCGAGCAGGGACTCGGTCCAGCGGGCGGCGAGGCCGGCGCCGCGCGGGCCGCCGACGCCGAAGGGACAGCGGTAGTCCTGCGGGTAGGGCAGGCGGGCGACCCGTACGTCACCGGCGCCGCCGGAGGCGGCCAGGGCCGCGGCCGTCATACCGTGGTAGGCGCCGGTGAAGGCGAGCAGGCCGGAGCGCCCGGTCGCGGCGCTGACCAGTTTGAAGGCGGCCTCGACCGCATCGGTGCCGGCCGGTCCGCAGAACTGGACGCGGGCGCGGTCGGCGAGCCCCGGCGGCAGAGTGCGGAACAGCTCGGTGATGAAGGCGTCCTTGACGGGGGTCGCCAGGTCGAGGACGGAGAGCGGGGCGCCGGAGTCGAGGACGCGCCGGATGGCCTCCAGCACGACCGGGTGGTTGTGACCGAGGGCGAGGGTTCCGGCGCCGGAGAGGCAGTCCAGATAGCGGCGGCCGTCGGCGCCCTCGATGGTCAGACCCCGTGCCCGCACGGGCACGATGGGCAGGGCCCGTGCGTAGGTGCGCGCCGCGGATTCGCGCGCCGACTGGCGCCGCAGGATCCCCTCGTGCACGGCGCGCGCTCCCCCGTACGCACCTCCAGCCACCGACTCGGTCACGGCCACGGCTCGCTGTCCTCCCCGCTGTCCAGAGGCGAGTTGATCCACGGGGACCGGGCACAGGCAGCAGTCCCCCCACCGCTACCAACCGCGGACCGGCCTGCGGGTTACGGGTTGCCTCAAGATCCTTGCCGTGACGGAACTGTTGCGCTTCCGTCGGAAGTCCCCCACAGCGACCGCATAGTGTGTGGTCCCGTTCCCAGAGGGCCGTGAGGCCGTCATGAACTCCCCATGAGTTCATGGCCGGTGTGGGACCCGAGCGCCGAGTTCCTTTCAAGCAGGGGGAGTCAAGACCATGCGATCCATACGGCCGTCGTTCACCGTTCGCCGAGGGAGGGGCGCGTCCCGCCGAACCTCCCCCGTGCTGGCGACGGTCGCCCTCGTTTCGGCGCTGGCGCTGACCGCCACCGCCTGCAACGGGGACGGTGACGACCACGCCGACGGCGAGCCGACGGCCACCGCGACCGCCGCCGGTACCGGCGACGGCAAGATAAAGATCCCTGACGACATCAAGCAGAGGCTCAAAGAGCACGGGATCGACCTCGACAAGTGGAAGCACGGCGCCTGGAAGAACTGGGACAGGGACGACTGGCTGCGCGAGGCCAACGACTTCATCAACCCGATCATCAAGGGCCTGTGGGACCCGGACCGGATGCGGGACGCCAACGACCCGGACAAGGGTGTCGACGACAACGACATCTCCGGTGACCAGGGGGTGACCGACCCGACGCCGGCGCCGGTGAGGGCGCAGGCGGTCCGGCCGCCGTACCACGCGAACGCGGCCACCTCGGGCAAGGTGTTCTTCGACTCCCCCGAGGGCACCATGGTCTGCTCGGCGACGGTCGTGGAGGACCCGGCGCACCCGGGCAAGTCCAACCTCATCTGGACGGCGGGCCACTGCGTGCACGCCGGCAAGAGCGGCGGCTGGTACCGCAACATCGCCTTCGTGCCGTCGTACAACAATGCGGGCAAGTCGGCCGACGAGCTGCAGAACGCCACCAGGGACGAGGTCGCACCGTACGGAGTCTGGTGGGCCGATGCCGCGAAGACCTCCCAGCAGTGGATCGACCAGGGCGGGGAGACCGGCGGCAACGGGGCGTCGTACGACTTCGCGGTCATCCATGTGACACCGGAGCAGGGCAACGCCGGCAAGTCGCTGGAGGAGACGGTCGGTGGCGCGCTCCCGGTGAACTTCAACGCACCGGCCGTGCCGCAGGTGCGCAGCATCACGGCTTCCGGTTACCCGGCGGCGGCTCCGTACGACGGTCAGTCGCTGTACCAGTGCCAGGACAAGCCGGGACGGCTGTCGATCCAGAAGTCTGACCCGACGATGTACCGGATCGGTTGCACGATGACCGGTGGTTCCTCGGGCGGCGGCTGGGTGGAGACGGGCGCGGACGGCAAGCCGGCGCTGGTCTCCAACACGTCCATCGGTCCGGTGTCCTCGGGCTGGCTGGCGGGTCCCCGGCTGGGTGAGGTGGCCAAGGGCGTGTACGGCTCGGTCAGCAAGAAGTTCGCCGGGCAGTAGCGGCCGGCGCAGCCCGGGCACGGGCGGCGGCCGGGCGTCTCACGGGAACCTTCACCGTCTCGCCGCCGTCCGTCCTCGGCTCCACGGGCACAGTGGGGTGTCATCAATGCTCAACGGGGGTAATCGCAGCATGCGTTCCGCACGTAGGTCCTCGCCGCGCCGGCGTCGTACCGTCCTCGCCGCGACCGGTCTCGTGGCCGCACTGGCGCTCACCGCCACGGCGTGCAACGGCTCCGGTGACGACAAGAACGACAAGGCTGACGGCAGGGCCGGCGCCGACGCTTCCCGGGCCGCCGACGACGGCGGCAGGGTCCGCATCCCGGCCGACATCGCGAGCAGGCTCAAGGAGCACGGCGTCGATGTCGACAAGTGGAAGGACGGCGGCTGGAAGAACTGGGACAAGGACAAGTGGCTCAGTGAGGCCAAGGACTTCGTCAACCCGGTGATCGAGGGCCTGTGGAAGCCCGAGCGGATGCGGTCCGCCAAGGAGGCCAACAAGACGGTCACCAAGGACGCCGCGGCGGACCAGGGCGTCAGCGATCCGGAGCCGCGACCGGTCCAGGCCGTCGCGGAGAAGACGCCGTACCACCGCAACGCGGCCCCCGTGGGCAAGGTCTTCTTCGACTCGCCCGAGGGTTCGATGGTCTGCTCCGGCACGGTGATCAAGGACGTCAACCACCCGGGGAAGTCCAACCTGGTCTGGACGGCGGGCCACTGTGTGCACGCAGGCAAGAACGGCGGTTGGTACCGCAACATCGCCTTCGTGCCGTCGTACAACGACCTCGGCAAGTCCGGGTCCGAGCTGGCGAACGCGACGACCTCGCAGGTCGCCCCGTACGGTACCTGGTGGGCGGACTGGGCCTCGACCTCCAACGAGTGGATCCGGGGCGGCTCGGAGAGCGGCGGTGCGGGCGCGGCGTACGACTACTCGGTGCTGCACGTGAAGCCGGAGTCCGGCGCGAAGTCGCTGGAGGAGACGGTCGGGGCCGCCCTCGACGTCGACTTCTCGGCGCCCTCCGCGACGGAGGTGGCGAGCATGGGCGCCTGGGGCTACCCGGCCGCGCCGCCGTACAACGGGCTGAGGATGTTCAAGTGCCTCGACCGGCCCGGCCGGCTCTCGCTGAGCCCGTCGTTGCCGACGATGTACCGGATCGGCTGCACGATGACCGGCGGTTCCTCCGGCGGCGGCTGGTTCCGGGTGGTGAACGGGAAGACCGCGCTGGTGTCGAACACCTCGATCGGCCCGGTCACCAACACCTGGCTGGCCGGCCCGCAGCTGGGCAAGGAGGCCGAGGCGCTGTACCAGAACATGAGCAGGACGTACGGCGGCCGGTAGCCGCACGCACGGCGAAGGCCCGCCACCCGTCGAGCGGGTGGCGGGCCTTCGCCGTCGTCGTGGGGCCGTTGCCGTAGGGCTGCGAGGTCTCAGACCGCGGAAGCCGGCGTGTACGGCGCCAGGTCCGCCGCCAGTTCCTCGTGCACCCGGACCTTGATCAGGGTGCCCTCCGCGGTGTGCTCCTCGGAGAGCACCTCGCCCTCGTCGTGGGCGCGGGCGACGAGCTTGCCGTGCGTGTACGGCACGAGCGCCTCGATCTCGACCGAGGGCCGGGGCAGCTCGTTGTCGATCAGGGCGCGCAGCTCCTCGATGCCCTGGCCGGTACGGGCCGACACCGCGATGGAGCGCTTCTCGACCCGCAGCAGCCGCTGGAGGACGAGCGGGTCCGCCGCGTCCGCCTTGTTGATCACGACGATCTCGGGCACGTCGATGGCGCCGACGTCCCGGATCACCTCGCGCACGGCGGCGAGCTGCTCCTCCGGTACCGGGTGCGAGCCGTCCACCACGTGCAGGATCAGGTCGGAGTCGCCGACCTCCTCCATGGTGGAGCGGAACGCCTCGACCAGGTGGTGCGGCAGGTGCCGGACGAAGCCGACCGTGTCGGCCAGGGTGTACAGGCGGCCGCTCGGGGTCTCGGACCGGCGGACGGTCGGGTCCAGGGTCGCGAACAGTGCGTTCTCGACCAGGACACCGGCGCCCGTGAGGCGGTTGAGCAGGGAGGACTTTCCGGCGTTGGTGTAGCCCGCGATGGCGACGGACGGCACCTTGTTGCGCCGGCGCTCCTGGCGCTTGATCTCGCGGCCGGTCTTCATGTCCGCGATCTCCCGGCGCATCTTCGCCATCTTCTCGCGGATCCGCCGCCGGTCCGTCTCGATCTTGGTCTCACCGGGGCCACGGGTGGCGAGGCCACCGCGACCGCCACCCATCTGACGGGACAGCGACTGACCCCAGCCTCGCAGCCTCGGCAGCATGTACTGCATCTGGGCGAGGGCGACCTGCGCCTTGCCCTCTCGGGACTTGGCGTGCTGGGCGAAGATGTCGAGGATCAGGGCCGTACGGTCGATGACCTTGACCTTGACGACGTCCTCGAGCTGGATCAGCTGGCCGGGGCTCAGCTCACCGTCGCAGATGACGGTGTCCGCGCCCGTGTCGATCACGATGTCTCGCAGCTCGGCGGCCTTGCCGGAGCCGATGTAGGTGGCCGCGTCGGGCTTGTCGCGGCGCTGGATCACGCCGTCGAGCACGAGCGCGCCCGCGGTCTCGGCGAGGGCGGCCAGCTCCGCGAGGGAGTTGTCCGCGTCCTGCGCGGTCCCCGTGGTCCACACCCCGACGAGCACGACCCGCTCCAGGCGGAGCTGCCGGTACTCGACCTCGGTGACGTCCTCCAGCTCGGTGGAGAGGCCCGCCACACGGCGCAGGGCCGCGCGCTCGGATCGGTCGAACTGGTCGCCGTCCCGCTCGCCGTCGATCTCGGAGCTCCAGGCGACGTCCTCTTCCATCAGGGCATCGGCCCGAAGACCTTCGGGATAGGTGTGCGCGAGGCGCTTGGTGTCCTGGGAAGGGGAAGAAGAGGAGGTCATTGGATCCTTACGTCGATGGGAGTGCCGATTCGGCGGTGACGACATCGGCGGTCTGAGTGAACAACGCACGAGTACCCCGGGAGATTCCCGTGCCCCGTGCCGCGCCGACCTGAAGATGGTCGCACGGCACGGCCCGTCTCGTCACCGCCTTATTTCACCCCTTGTTCCTGGCCGGGACCTTCCTGGCCGGGACCTTGGCGGCCTTGTCCGGCGCCTGGCTCTTCCAGTCCGGGTGGCCCGGCATCGGCGGGGTCTTCTCGCCGTACAGCCAGGCCTGGAAGAAGCCGCTCAGGTCGCGGCCGCCGACGGCCGAGGCGAGGCGGACGAAGTCGGCGGTGTCGGCGGTGGAGTCCCGGTGCTCCTCGACCCACACCCTCTCCAGGCGTTCGAAGGCCTGCCGGCCGATCTCCTGGCGCAGGGCGTAGAGCACCAGCGCGGCGCCGTCGTAGATGTTGGGACGGAAGATGTCGATCTTCTGGCCCGGCTGGGGCGGCTTCGGCTGGGCCGGCGGGCCGCCGGCGGCGCGCCAGCGGTCGGAGTCGCTGTAGGCGGCCTTCATGCGGTCCTCCATGGGCCGGTGCGCCTTCTCCTCGCTGTAGAGCGCCTCGTACCAGGTGGCGTGCCCCTCGTTCAGCCACACGTCGGACCAGGTGCGAGGGCTGACGCTGTCGCCGAACCACTGGTGGGACAGCTCGTGCACCATGATCGACTCGAGGTACCACTGCGGATACGCGGGCTCGGTGAACAGGTTCTTCTCGAACAGGGAGAGGGTCTGTGTCTCCAGTTCGAACCCGGTGGAGGCCTGGGCCATGAGCACGCCGTACGTCTCGAACGGGAACGCGCCGACCTTGCTCTCCATCCAGGCGATCTGGTCGGGCGTCTTCGCCAGCCAGGGTTCGAGCGCCTTGCGGTCGGCGCTGGGCACGACGTCCCGGACGGGCAGCCCGTGCGGCCCCTCGCGGTGCAGGACGGCGGAGCGGCCGATGGACACCTGGGCGAGCTCGGTGGCCATGGGGTGCAGGGTGCGGTAGGTCCAGGTGGTGGAGCCGCCGACCCGGTCCGCTCCGACCGGCACCCCGTTGGCGACGGCTGTGTAGCCGTTCGGGGCGGTGATCCGGATGGTGAACCTGGCCTTGTCGGAGGGGTGGTCGTTGCACGGGAAGACCAGGTGGGCGGCGTCGGCCTGGTTGGCCATGGCGAGGCCGTCGGAGGTGCGCACCCAGCCGCCGTTCTGGTCCTTGGCGGTGACGGGGTCGCTGGTGTGCTTCACGGTGATCCGCATCCAGCTGCCCCTGGGCAGCCGCCTGTCCGGCGTGACGACCAGGTCCTCGCCCGCGCTGGTGAAGCCGGCGGGCCGGCCGTCGACCTCGACGGACTCGACCTTGCCGTGCGCGAAGTCGAGATTCACCCGGTCCAGGGCGGCGGTGGTCCAGGCGTCGATGGTGGTGACGGCCTGTAGCGGCTTGTCGTTGGTGCCGGGGTACGTGAACGACAGGTCGTACGCCGCCACGTCGTATCCCGGGTTGCCGAGGTACGGGTAGAGGCGGTCGCCGATGCCCAACGGCTCGGCGGGCGCGGCGGCGGCGAGGAGGCAGACGGAGACGGCGGAGGCGAGCAGGGCCACCTTGCGGCGGCCGAGGGGCCGGCGCTGCGGGCGCGGGTGGGGGGTGAGCGGCATGCATCACCGCTACCAGCGCGTGCGTGCGCGACGGCGGCGACGCGCGCCCGTCCCACTCGAACGGGTTGGTCCGGGGACGCCTTCTTCAGGAACCCGGCTCGTCCTCAGGAGGCCGGGGCCTGGTGCTGGGACCTGCTCACGTCGTACACACCGGGCACGTCGCGCATCGCGCGCATCAGGGTCGGGAGGTGCGTCGCGTCGGGGAGCTGGAGGGTGTAGGTGTGGCGCACCCGCTGCTGGCTGGGCGGTTCCACGGTCGCCGAGACGATCTCGGCGCCCTCCAGGGCGATCGCCTCGGTCAGGTCGGCGAGCAGATGCGGGCGGCCGAACGATTCAGCGACCAGCGTGACCCGGCATTCGGTGGTGTCCCCCCAGCGCACGCCGATCTCGGCGCGCCCCCGGCTCTTCATGTGCGCCACCGCGGCGCACTGCACCCGGTGCACGGTCACCACTCCCCCGCGTACGGGGAAGCCCGTGATCTCGTCGGGCGGTACGGGCGTACAGCACCCGGCGAGGCGTACGGCGGCCCCGGGCCGGTCCGCCAGGACCTCGGCGCCGCGCGGGCGGGCGACGGGGACGCCGTCGGTCCCGGCGGTCCGGCCGGCCGCGCCGCTCGCCCCGCCTGCCGCGCCGCTCTCCGCGGCCGGGCCGCTTCCGCCCGCGTTGTCGGCCTCGCTCTCCCCGCCGCCGCCCGGGTGCGTCGCCAGCCACCGCTGGATGGCGATGCGGGCGGCCGGGGTGTGGGCGTGCTCGAGCCACTCTCTGGAGGGCTCGGAGGCCGGGTCCTGGCCCATGAGGAGCTGAACGGTGTCGCCGTCCCTGAGGACCGTGCTGAGGGTCGCCAGGCGGCCGTTGACGCGGGCGCCGATGCAGGCGTGGGCGTCCTCGCCGTACTGGGCGTAGGCGGCGTCCACGCAGGTGGCGCCCTCGGGCAGGCCCAGGGTGCCGCCGTCGGGCCGGAAGACGGTGATCTCGCGGTCCTGGGCGAGGTCCTCGCGCAGGGTGGACCAGAAGGTGTCGGGATCGGGCGCGGCCCGCTGCCAGTCGAGCAGCCGGGAGAGCCAGCCGGGACGGGTGGGGTCGGCGCGCTCGCCGTCGGCGGGGGCGTCGGAGGCGGGGGCGTCGGAGGCAGGGGCGTCGGAGACGGGGGCGTACGGGTTGCCGAGTGCGATGACGCCGGCCTCGGCGACCTTGTGCATCTGGTGGGTGCGGATGAGGACTTCGGCGACCTGGCCGTCCGCGCGGGCCACGGCGGTGTGCAGTGACTGGTAGAGGTTGAACTTCGGTACGGCGATGAAGTCCTTGAACTCCGAGACGACCGGCGTCATACAGGTGTGGAGTTCACCGAGGACGCCGTAGCAGTCCGCGTCCTCGCCCACGAGGACGAGCAGGCGGCCGAAGTCGGCGCCGCGCAGTTCCCCTCGCTTGCGCGAGACGCGGTGGACGGAGACGAAGTGGCGGGGCCGGATGAGGACTTCGGCCTGGATGTCGGCCTCGCGCAGCACCCCGCGGACCTCGTCGGCGATCTCCGCCAGCGGGTCGTCGGAGCGGGCCGCGTTCCGCGAGATGAGTTCCCGGGTGTGTTCATACTCCTCGGGGTGGAGGATGGCGAAGACCAGGTCCTCGAGTTCGGTCTTCAGGGCCTGCACGCCGAGGCGTTCGGCGAGCGGAATGAGGACGTCCCGGGTGACCTTCGCGATCCGCGCCTGTTTCTCGGGGCGCATCACGCCGAGGGTGCGCATGTTGTGCAGGCGGTCGGCGAGTTTGATCGACATCACGCGCACGTCGTTGCCCGTGGCGACGAGCATCTTGCGGAAGGTCTCGGGCTCGGCGGCCGCCCCGTAGTCGACCTTCTCCAGCTTCGTGACGCCGTCGACCAGGTAGCGGACCTCCTCGCCGAACTCTTCCCGCACCTGGTCCAGCGTCACGTCGGTGTCCTCGACGGTGTCGTGGAGCAGAGAGGCCGTCAAAGTGGTCGTCTCCCCGCCGAGTTCGGCGAGGATCAGGGTCACGGCCAACGGGTGCGTGATGTACGGCTCGCCGCTCTTGCGGGTCTGGCCGCGGTGCGAGGACTCCGCCAGGACGTAGGCACGGCGCAGGGGTTCGAGGTCCGCGTCGGGGTGGTGGGCGCGGTGGGCCTCGACGACGTGGCCGATGGCGTCGGGCAGCTTGTCGCGGCCAGCGGGGCCGAGCAGCGCCGCCCGGCCGAGCCGGCGCAGGTCGATCCGGGCCCGGGACTTCCTGCGGGCCGCTGTGGGCACCGTGGGCGCTACCGGGCCAGGGCTCGCAGGATTCGTGGCCTCCGCACTCATGGGCACCTCCGGCTCGTGGACCGGCGGACGGGGCCCCAGGGCATACGCGGCTCAGGGAAGGCGACGTTCCCCCGTCCGTGCCGGTGCTTGATGCTACCGAGCCCACCACGTGCGACTGACCGCCTCTCGCCGAGCGTGAAACGGATCACCCAATCGAGCGATGAAGAGGAGGTTTAGAGTTTGCGCCACCTGCCCTGCGCTCGACCGCGGTTTCGAACGGTCCCGGCCGCCTGAAACCACCGGTACCGGCGTCCGGAGCCGTGTGGCCCATCGTTCCGCCGGTTCAGCGGAGCGCGTTTTCCAGCCACTCGGCGTCGATCTCGCCCTCGGCGACGATCACGGCGGGTCCGGTCATCTCGATCTCGCCGTCGGGCCGCTCGGTGATGACCAGGCGCCCGCCGGGCAGGTCCACGGTGTAGGTCGCCGGGGTGCCGGTGACGGCCGGGTCCGCGCCGTCGCGCCGGGCGGCGGCCACGGCGACCGCGCACGCGCCCGTGCCGCAGGAGCGGGTCTCGCCGGAGCCGCGCTCGTGCACGCGCATCGCCACGTGGCGGGGTCCGCGGTCGACCACGAACTCGACGTTGACCCCGTCGGGGTAGGCGGCGTCCGGGCTGAACGGCGGCGGAGTGAACAGGTTGCCGGCGTCCGCGAGGTCGTCGACGAAGGCGACGGCGTGCGGGTTGCCCATGTTCACGTTCCGCGCGGGCCAGCTGCGCTCGCCGACGCTCACCCTGACGTCCCCCTCGGGGAGCCGTGCCCGGCCCATGCCGACGGTGATGTCACCGTTCTTGGCGATGTGGACCGTCTTCACACCCCCGCGCGTGGCGATCGCGAGGTCACCTTCGCCCACCTGCCCCGCGTGCTGGAGGTAGCGCGCGAACACACGCACCCCGTTGCCGCACATCTCCGCGATCGAACCGTCGCCGTTGCGGTAGTCCATGAACCACTCCGCCTCGCCGGCCATCTCCCGGGCCTCCGGATGCGCGGCGGACAGCACGACGTGCAGCACCCCGTCGCCACCGATGCCGGCGCGGCGGTCGCACAGGGCGGCGACGGTGGCCGGCGTCAGGTCGAGGGCGTTCTCCGGGTCCGGGACGATCACGAAGTCGTTCTCGGTGCCGTGACCCTTGAGGAAGGCGATCAGCGTGCTCATTCCTCGAGGGTACGCTCCGCGCGTCGAGCACCGGCCCGCGCCCCTTTCAGGGGTGTTTCAGCGGAGCCTTGCCACGCGCCAGACGGCGAGAGTCACCACCACGGCCACCAGCAGGACATACCCGAGGGCCACCCGCCAGTCCGGGCGGCGACCCGAGCCGCGCGGGGGCAGGCCCGGCCAGGTGTAGCCCACACGGCGGGCGGCCATCATGCCCCAGCCCGCGGCACAGGAGCAGATCAGCAGGCCCAGCATGGCGATGACCGCGCCGCTGTCGCCGAAGTCGAAGGCGAGCGGGAAGGCGAACATCAGGGAGCCGCCCGCGGCCAGGGCCACGATGGGCGCGAGCTGCCAGATGCGCAGCCGCCGCTGCGGGCGCAGCTCGACCTCGACCTCCGGACCGCCCGCGTACATCTCCTCCGGCGCCGGCCCGTCGGCGGTCACCCCGCCCGGGGTCTCGTCGGGACCGTCGGCGGTCAGGTCGGTCAGACGGTCCTCGCCCTGTTCCGGTTCGCCACCGTCGGTCGTGACGTGCTCGGCACTTTGTGCGGTGTCGCGAGGGCCGGCCTCCATCGCCACGCGCCCTCCCAGCTAGGACTCCACTTGGTCGATCGAAGCTCGATGATGGCACGGTGTCAGACGCCGCGATGACCGGCGGCGCATCCCGATGCCATGACGTGATCAGGCTGTGACCGGTCGTTCGACCAATGCCAGAGCGAGCCGCGGAAGTTCCGCGCGGTCCGCCGCGGCCCCACTGAGCCAGTGCACCCGGGGATCGCGCCTGAACCACGAATCCTGGCGGCGCGCGAAGCGCTTGGTGGCACGGACGGTCTCGGCCCGCGCTTCCGCTTCCGTGCACTCCCCCGCGATCGCCGCGAGTACCTGCTGGTAGCCCAGCGCGCGCGCCGCCGTACGCCCCTCGCGCAGACCCCGCGCCTCCAGGGCCCGCACCTCGTCCACGAGCCCCGCCTCCCACATCAGGTCGACGCGGCGCGCGATGCGCTCGTCGAGCTCGGGGCGGGCGACGTCGACACCGATCTGGACGGTGTCGTAGACGGAGTCGTGGCCGGGGAGGTTGGCGGTGAAGGGCTGCCCGGTGATCTCGATCACTTCCAGGGCGCGGACGATGCGGCGGCCGTTGCTGGGCAGGATCGCGCGGGCGGCCTCGGGGTCGGCGGCGGCCAGGCGCGCGTGCAGGGCGCCGGAGCCGCGCAACGCCAGCTCCTCCTCCAGGCGGGCCCTGACCTCGGGGTCGGTGCCGGGGAACTCCAGGTTGTCGACGGCTCCGCGTACGTACAGACCGGAGCCGCCGACCAGGATCGGCCAGCGGCCCTCGGCGAGCAGTGCGTCGATCCGGGCGCGGGCCAGTTTCTGGTACTCGGCGACCGAGGCGG
The DNA here is from genome assembly GCF_056434305.1 of Streptomyces sp. NPDC044061. Lineage (NCBI taxonomy): Bacteria > Bacillati > Actinomycetota > Actinomycetes > Kitasatosporales > Streptomycetaceae > Streptomyces > Streptomyces sp. NPDC044061. Next base: position 276,372 of record NZ_JBWKFL010000008.1, read on the forward strand.
TGACCGTCACGTCCCAGATGTCCAGCAGGTGGTGCGGGATGCCGGCGCGCTCCTCGGGCGTCAGTTTGGCGGTGCCGATGTCCATCCCTCGGTAGAGCTGCATGGAGTCGGCGTTGACGACCTCGCCACCGAGTCGCTGGGCCAGGAACACGCCGAGATCGGACTTTCCGGCCGCGGTGGGTCCGACGACGGCGATGACACGGGGGGCGGGGGGTGCGCTGCTCACCGCACCAGTCTCGCAAACCTCACGGCCACGCCTCGAACGAGTTACGTGACGGCATGTGTGCCGGGTCGTTGCACCGAGGTGTTGTCCCGTCGATCTTCCGGAGGCAGTGACCCGGGTGGCGCAAACGGACGCACCGAGTGACGCGGGATTTCGCCCGCACGAGTACCGTATGGAGTGGATATGGGCGTTTTTGCACGAATCCTCGGCAGGTCGAAGGCGGCACAGGAGGCACCGGCGGTCGAGGCGCATGTCGGTGCCGAGCCGGGAGAGACCGAGGCGGAGGAAGCGGCTCGGGCAGCGGAGGCGAAGGGGTCGGCCGAGGACGGGCGCGAGGGCGCGGCGGCGGAGCCGGAGACCACTGAGGCCTCGGCGGCCGAGGCCGCCGAGATCCCCAAGCAGCAGTCCGCCGACGAGGCCGCCGACAGCGAGGCCGGCGAGGGCGCCCGCACATGACTGTCCCCGTGAGGGAAGGTGGACCATGGGTCTTTTGGACACGGTGAAGGCCAAGCTCGCCCCGGCCAGGGACAAGATGACGGACTTCGCGCGCCGGCACGAGGAACAGGTCCAGCACGGCATCGAAAAGGCCGCGAAGGCCGTGGACGACCACACCAAGCACAAGTACAGCGACAAGATCCACACCGGTACGGACAAGGCGAAGGGGGCGATGGGCCGGCTCGCGCACAAGAACGGTCAGGCCGGCGAGGCCACGCCCCCCACCCGGCCGGAGGGCCCGCCGCCGGCTTCCTGAACGGCACGCGGATCGGCGGACGGCCGCGGAGCGCGAGGGTTCCCGGCCGTCCGCCGTGTCGTGCCGCCCGCGGTGCCGTCCTACGGGGCGCCGCGTCACCGGGGGACGGTGTCCACGGTCGCCTAGGACCAGGTGGCGACCAGGTATCCCACGCCGTACGGGGCGTCGTCGTACAGCAGTGCCCCGCTCAGGTCCGCGCCCTCGGCCGCACCGGCGAGGATCTGCCAGGGCGCGCGGCCGGAGGCTTTCAGCTCGTGCGCCAGCTCGGCGTCCAGCGCCCTGATGGCCGCCAGGTCCGCCGCGCCCAGCGCACGCGCGGCCCCGGCGTCGAAGGGCGCCGCCCGCTCGTCGAGGTAACCCGGAGCCTTGAGGGTGCGGCGGGCGCTGGCGTCTCCCATCACCAGCAGTGCCACCCGCCCGGCCCGGGCGCCGATGTCCCTGCCGACCTCGGCGCACCGTTCGGGCGCGAGTGTCTCCCCGACGCCGAGCCCCTCGATCGGGGCGTCCGCCCAGCCGGTGCGCTCCAGCAGCCAGGCCCCGACGGCCAGCGACGACGGCAGCTCGCGCTCGAAGACGGTGTCCGTGGCGGGGCCCAGCCGTACGTCCAGGTCGACGCCGAAGCCGCGGAAGGAGCCGGGGGCGCCCTGCGGGTGCCGGCCGCGCCCGCTCTCCGCGGCGGGCCCGACGACCACCAGCGTGTCGGGCCGGGCGGCGGCGAGCACACCGAGCGCGTCGGAGCACGCCGCGCGTGCGGAGTCCAGCTCGGGCGCCGCACCCGCGGCGACCTCGGGCACGAGCAGCGGCGGACAGGGGCAGACGGCGGCGGCGACCAGCATGATCGGCAGGGTAACGCCGACCGGCGGGCAAGCGTTACCGCGCCGAGCAGGTCGTACCGGCTGATCGAGTCCGGGCGGGGCCGAACGGGGCCGGGCGGGGGGCGGCGTCGTACCCGCCGGCGCCCGCGGTGCGGTTGCCCCGCCGGACCCCGGCGGGATCAGTCGCAGCCGCAGCCGGTCGTCGCGGCCGGGAGGGGGGCCGGGACGCCGACCTTCGGCAGGCCGAGCATCACGCCCGCCGGCTTGGCGGCCTCCGCCGTGTTGCGCTTCTCCCAGGCGTCGCCCGCGCGCGTGCGGCGCACGTCGAGGACGGCGCCCTCGGCGAGGAGGTGGTGCGGGGCGGCGTACGTCACCTCGACGGTGACCACGTCGCCGGGGCGGACCTCCTGCTCCGGCTTGGTGAAGTGGACCAGGCGGTTGTCGGCGGCGCGGCCGGAGAGGCGGTGTGTGGCGCCGTCCTTGCGGCCCTCGCCCTCGGCGACCATCAGCTCCAGGGTGCGGCCGACCTGCTTCTTGTTCTCCTCCCAGGAGATCTCCTCCTGAAGGGCGACGAGCCGCTCGTACCGCGCCTGGACGACCTCCTTGGGGATCTGGTTCTCCATGGTCGCGGCCGGGGTGCCGGGGCGCTTGGAGTACTGGAAGGTGAACGCCTGGGCGAAGCGGGCCTCGCGCACCACGTGCAGCGTCTGCTCGAAGTCCTCCTCGGTCTCGCCGGGGAAGCCCACGATGATGTCGGTGGTGATCGCGGCGTGCGGGATGGCGGCCCGCACCTTCTCGATGATCCCCAGGTACCGCTCCCGACGGTACGAGCGGCGCATCGCCTTCAGGACGGTGTCCGAGCCGGACTGGAGCGGCATGTGCAGCTGCGGCATGACGTTCGGCGTCTCGGCCATGGCGGCGATGACGTCGTCGGTGAAGTCGCGCGGGTGCGGGGAGGTGAAGCGGACGCGCTCCAGCCCCTCGATGGTCCCGCAGGCGCGCAGCAGCTTGCTGAACGCCTCGCGGTCGCCGATGTCGGAGCCGTACGCGTTGACGTTCTGTCCGAGCAGCGTGATCTCGGAGACGCCCTCGGCGACCAGCGCCTCGATCTCGGCGAGGATGTCGCCGGTGCGGCGGTCCTTCTCCTTGCCGCGCAGCGCCGGGACGATGCAGAAGGTGCAGGTGTTGTTGCAGCCGACGGAGATCGAGACCCAGGCCGCGTAGGCGCTCTCGCGCCGCGTCGGCAGCGTGGACGGGAACGCCTCGAGGGACTCCGCGATCTCGACCTGCGCCTCCTCCTGGACGCGGGCTCGCTCCAGCAGGACCGGCAGCTTGCCGATGTTGTGCGTACCGAAGACGACGTCCACCCAGGGCGCCTTCTTCACGATGGTGTCCCGGTCCTTCTGCGCCAGGCAGCCGCCGACCGCGATCTGCATGCCGGGCCGGGAGGCCTTCCTGGGCGCGAGGCGGCCGAGGTTGCCGTAGAGCCGGTTGTCGGCGTTCTCACGCACGGCACAGGTGTTGAAGACGACGACGTCGGCGTCCCCGTCGGACCCCTCGGGGGCCCGCACGTAGCCGGCCTCCTCGAGCAGCCCGGACAACCGCTCGGAGTCGTGGACGTTCATCTGGCACCCGTAGGTCCGGATCTCGTACGTCATGGTGCTCTGAACGCTCACTGCCGGGCTCCGGTCGCTGCTGCTGGTCATTCCTCAAGGGTAGGTGCTCTTCGGCGTGCCCTGTCCAGGTGCTTCCGGGGGCGGGGGCGCCCGTGCCGGTCAGCAGACGGACCGGCCAGGCCACCGGTCTTGGCCGCAGCCCTCAGGGATGCGGCCTCGCCGGTCGGCGCGTATGGAGATCGTTCGCTTCCTCGACTCAGTTGGCCAGTGCGAGCCAGGTGTTGGGGCCGACGATGCCGTCGGCGGTGAGGTGGTTCCGGGTCTGGAAGGCGACCACGGCGGCCCGGGTGGCCGCACCGAAGGAGCCGTCGACGGACAGCGTCGCGCCGTGGGCGTTCAGTTCGGCCTGCACCGCGCTGACGGCCGGTCCCCGGTCGCCCTCCTCGACGGTGGTGATCAGCGCCTGCCAGGTCTTCGGCCCGACGATGCCGTCGGCGGTGAGGTGATTCCGGGTCTGGAAGGCGACCACGGCGGCCCGGGTGGCCGTGCCGAAGGAGCCGTCGACGGACAGCGTCGCGCCGTGGGCGTCGAGCAGGTACTGGACCGTGGTCACCTGGCGGCCGCCGTAGCCCTCCTGGACGACCGGCCATGCGGTGGCCGGGGGCGGCGTGGGCGGGGTGTAGGTGCCGTCGGCGGCGAGGTTCCGCAGGTCCCGTTCCGTTCCGTTGAACACGTCCTGGTCACCGGGGAAGGTGCCGGAGTCGGAGGTCTGCCAGACGGCGTAGGTGGACCAGCCGCCGGGCAGCGGGTGCGGGGTGCCGGTGTAGCTCCCGATCCAGAGCAGGTTGGTGGCGGCGAAGGCGGAGGAGTTGCCGGTGCACTGCGACCACCATGTCGCGTTGGTGTTGATCACCGGGTGGAGGCCGGTGCGGCGCAGGTACTCGTCGTCGAACGCGGCGATCCAGCGGACCGTGTCGCCGGGGCCGACTCCGTAACAGGTGGGCAGGCCCGGGGTGGGCTCGACGTCCAGGACGCCGGGCAGTGTCCTGCCGTCGGACCGCCGGCCGCCTCCGTTGTCGACGAAGTAGTCGGCCTGGGCGCCGCCGGAGGACTTGTCCGGCCTGGCGAAGTGGTAGGCCCCGCGGATCAGGCCGGCGCTCGCCGCTCCGTCGTACTGCTGGGAGAAGCGGGAGCTGATGTAGGAGGTGCCCTCGGTCGCCTTGACGTAGGCGAAGGAGGCTCCGTCGGCGGCGACCGAGTTCCAGTCCACGCTCTCCTGGTACGCGCTCACGTCGAGCCCGCGTACGGCATCCGTGAGCTGCCGCGGCCGTGCCGTTGCGGCTCCGGCTGACGACGTGCCGGACGTCACCGTCGCCGTCGCCGTCGCCGTCGCCTGAGCCGGGGCGGCGAGCAGCGCGGCCGCGGTGGTGACCGCGGTCAGTGCGCCGAACAGCGCTGCCCGCGGGCCGCGCAGGGCACGGGAAGAAGTCCCGTCGTGGGATCGGAAGGTGCTCGGGTCATGCGCCATCCGTGCATGTCCTTTCGGTAGTCCGCCCGTTTCGGTGGTGGTGGTCGTGACGCCTCGGTGGTCCGCCCGCTTCCGTGGTGGTCGTGACGCTCGGGCGGTCCCGCCCGTTTCGGTGCTTCGTGGCACCGTCCGGCCGCCGCGGATCACGGCCGGTGCACGGATCACGGCCCGTGCACGGCACGCCCGCGTCCCCCCCGGGACGCGGGCCGGCGACACCCCCGTCGCCGCCGGCCCCGTCGTCGCCCGGTTCCGCGCGCGAACCCCGCAACGTCCGTCACGCCGTACGGCAGCGCGGCCGGCACCGTCGCAGGGCGCTGCGCCGCCGAACACGCCACAAGGCTTCTGGACCTGCGCGTTGTTGCGCACCCAGGGCCCCAGGCGTGCAACAAAACTCCCGGCCGTCGGCCGTAGGCGTCGGTCGGCTGGAACCCGCTGGTCACAGATGCGACCGGGGACCACGCGGTGCGAAGGTTGGCCGTCACTGTCGAGCCGACCAGGGCGACCAGGGGGGACGGGATGGGGCGTCGTGAGCGTCCGCTGGATCCGGCGGCCGGGCCGGTCCAGCGCTTCGCGTTCGAGTTACGCAAGCTGCGCCAGGACGCGGGAGGTCCGACCTACCGGGTCATGGCGCAGCGCACGGAGTATTCGGTCGCCACGTTGTCGAGAGCGGCCGCGGGCGAACAGCTGCCGTCGCTGGCCGTGGTGCTGGCCTATGCGCGGGCGTGCGGTGCGGACCCCGAGGAGTGGGAGCGCCGCTGGCACGCGGCGGCCCAGGAGGCGACCGCCGAGCCGACGGACACCGAGGACGCGCACGCCCCCTACCGGGGTCTGGCCCGCTTCGAACCCCGCGACCGGGACCTGTTCTTCGGGCGCGACCAGCTCGTCGCCGAACTGGCCGAACGGGTCCGCAACCGCCGTGTGGTCGCGGTGGTGGGCGCGTCCGGCAGCGGCAAGTCCTCCCTGCTGCGCGCGGGGCTCATCCCCGCTCTCCGCGAGCACGGCTCGTCGCAGCCGCGTCTGGCGGCCGTACGAATCCTCACCCCCGGGCCGCACCCGTCGGCCACCCACGCCGACGCCATGACGCCGAGTCGGGAACCCGGTGACACCGTCGTGGTGGTCGACCAGTTCGAGGAACTCTTCACCCTGTGCCCGGAGCCGGCCGAGCGGGCCGCCTTCCTCGGGCTGCTGGCGGCCGCGGCGGAACCGGAGAGCGGGCTGCGGGTGGTGATCGCGGTCCGGGCGGACTTCTTCGGCCGCTGCGCCGAGCACCGTCCGCTCGCCGCGGCCCTCCGGGACGCCACCCTGCTGCTCGGCCCCATGGGTCCGGCGGAACTGCGCGAAGCCATCGTCAGGCCGGCGGCCGCCGCCGGCCTGATCGTCGAGCGCGCGGTGACCGCACGGATCGTCGAGGACGTCGCGGAGGAGCCGGGCGGACTGCCGCTGATGTCCCACGCCCTGCTGGAGACCTGGCGCCGGCGCAAGGGCCGCACCCTCACGGTCGCCGCGTACGAGGCCGCGGGAGGCGTGCGCGGAGCCCTGACCCGTACCGCCGAGGAGGTGTACACCCGGCTGCCCGCGGAGCAGGCCGAGGCCGCCCGGCGGATCCTGCTGCGACTGATCACCCCCGGTGAAGGGGCCCAGGACACCAGCCGTCCCGCCGAGCCCGCCGAGTTGCGGGCACGAAGCGCCACCGGCCGGCCCACCTACGCGGCGCCGGTACTGGAGCGGCTGGCCCGCGCACGGCTGATCACGCTCGACGGCGACACCGTGCACCTGGCCCACGAAGCCCTGATCACCGCCTGGCCTCGACTGCGCTCCTGGATCGACGCCGCCCGCGACCGGCTCCGTGTCCACCGCCAGATCACCGAGGCCGCCCGCGCCTGGGACGCGCTCGACCGGGACCCGGGGGCGCTGTACCGCGGCACCCGCCTCGCCACGGCCGAGGAGTGCTTCACCGGGCACCGGGAGGAACTCACCCCGGTCGAGGCCGCGTTCCTGGACGCCAGTGTCGGCGCCCGCGAGCAGGAGCGGCGCGCGGCCGCCCGCACCGCCCGGCGCTTCCGGGTCCTGCTGTCCGCGGTGTCCGCCCTGCTGCTGCTCGCGTCGACGGCCGCGGGGATCGCCTTCCAGCAGCGCACGCTGGCCCGCTCCGACCGCGACCGGGCGGTGGCCGAGCAGGTGGTGGCCGAGGCGGGCCAGCTGAACGCGACCGATCCGTCGCTGGCGGCGCGGATGTACGTTGCGGCCCACCGGCTGCGGTCGGACTCCGAGGCCACCGCCGGCCTGCTGGACAGTCAGAACACCGCGCTGTCCACCGTCCTGTCCGGCCACACCCAGGCGGTGTACGCCGTGGCGTTCTCACCGGACGGGCGCACCCTCGCGACGGGTGCCGGAGACGACACGATCCGGCTGTGGAGCCTGGCCGACCCCGCGCACCCGGCCCCGCTCGGCAGGCCGCTGAAGGGGCACACCGACTGGGTGTACTGGCTGCAGTTCTCGCCGGACGGCCACACCCTGGCCAGCGCTAGCCGGGACCGTACGGCACGGCTGTGGGACGTACGGAACCCGCTGCGCCCGCGGGCCCTCGGCCGACCGCTGACCGGCCACCGCGACTACGTCTTCTCCGTCTCCTTCAGCCCCGACGGGCGCACCCTGGCCACCGCGAGCCACGACCGCACCGTACGGCTGTGGGACGTCTCCGACCCCGCGCACGCCAAGGCGCTGGACCGCCCGCTCACCGGGGCGCGCGACTCCGTCGCCTCGGCCGCCTTCAGCCCGGACGGCCGGACGGTCGCGGCCCCCGGCCACGATCACCGGATCCGGCTGTGGAACGTCGCCGACCGCACCCGTCCGAAGCTGTGCGGGAAGCCGTTGGGCGGCCCGGACGTCGTCTACGCGGTCGCGTTCCGCCGGGACAGCCGGCTGATGGCCAGCGTGGGCGACGACCGCAAGGTGCGGCTCTGGGACGTCTCGGACTGTGCCCACGCCAGAGCCCTGGGCACGCCGCTGACCGGGCACGACGGCACCCTGCTCGCGGTGGCGTTCTCGCCGGACGGCCGGATCCTGGCCACCGGCGGCGCCGACCACACCATCCGGCTGTGGGACGTCTCCGACCCGCTGCGCCCGGCGGCCCTCGGACAGCCGCTCACCGGTCATGCCGGGTTCGTCAACTGGGTGGCGTTCAGCCCCGACGGACGGTCGCTGGCCAGTGTCAGCGACGACCACACCGTACGGCTGTGGCACCTCCCGCGCACGGTTCTGGCCGGTCACATCGGGGCCGTCACCAGCGTCGCGTTCAGCCCGGACGGCCGCCGCCTGGCCGGCGCGGGCGACGGGACCGTACGGCTGTGGGACGTCCACGATCCGACCCGGGGCAGGTGGTTGAGCACGCTGCCGGCCGAGCACTCCGCCGAGCGCGTGGCCTTCCACCCACGGGGCCGCCTGCTGGCGAGCGCCGACCGTGACGGCACGGTGCGGCTGTGGAACGTGTCCGACCCCGTGCGTCCCCGGCCCGCCGGTCTCCTCCGCACCGGCGGCGCCGGCCAGGCGGACGTGCTGGCGTTCACCCCGGACGGGCGCGTACTGGTCACGGGCGGGCCCCGGCACAGCCTGCGGCTGTGGAGCGTCACCGATCCCGCACACCCCTCGCTCGGCAGGCCGCTGACCGGGCACATCAGCTTCGTCCACTGGGCGGGCGTCAGCCCGGACGGCCGCGTTCTGGCCAGCACCAGCGAGGACGACAAGGTCCGGCGGTGGGACATCGGCGATCCGGGACGTCCACGGGCGCTGCCGGACATCCGCACGGGCGACACCGGTGGCACCCTGTGGGGCGCGTTCAGCCCCGACGGGCGACTGCTCGCCACCGCGGGGGTCGGCCACGACGTGCGGGTGTGGGACGTCTCGCGCCCCGCGCACCCCACGGCGCTCGGCAGAGCGCTGACCGGTCACACCGGCGCGGTGACCTGGGTGGGTTTCGGCCGGGGCGGCCGCACCCTGGCCGCCGCCGGCGACGACCGGCGCGTCCTGATGTGGGACGTGAGCCACCCGGCTCGTCCGGTCCCGTGGGGCAGGGGGCTCACCGCCGGGCACACCGACGCGATCGCGACCGCCGCGTACCGCCCGGACGGGGGTCTGCTGGCCACGGCGGGACCGGACGGCACGATCTCGCTCACCCCGCTCGGCCTCGACCGGGCGATCCGGCGGATCTGCGCGAGCACCGCCGGCCTTCTCACGCCCGCTCAATGGTCCGACTACATACCGGAACTCCCCTACGCTCCGCCCTGTCCCGGCCGGTGAGGGGCGCGGCCGCCCAGGGCCTCCCTTTCGGATCTTGCCGGGGTCGCGGGGTCCGGCACGCGCGGCCCGGGCACAGGGCGCCGCCGCTCCGAGCCGGCCTGATCCGAAGGACAGGCCCTAGCCTGGTGGTGGTGACCTGACCGTGAGTCCTGTGCCCGAGGTGCCCGAGGATCTCGTGCGGGCCCTGCGAGCCGCCGGGATCGGGAACCAGCGCCTGCTCGATGCCGTGCGGACCACGCCCCGGGCGGGATTCGTCCCGGCCGAAGGAAAGGCCGCCGCCTACCGGGACGTGCCTGTTGCGATCGGGCAGGGACAGGTCACCACACAGCCGTCGCTCTCCGCCCTGATGATCGACAGCCTCGGTCTGGACGGGACCGAGCACGTGCTCGAGGTCGGCACCGGTCTCGGATTCCAGACCGCGCTGCTCGCCCTGCTCGCCGCCGACGTGGTCAGCATCGAGATGCGGCCGGACATCGCCCGGCGGGCGCGCGCGAATCTCGAGCGGCAGGGCGTGTCGAACGTGGAGCTGCGGGTCGGCGACGGCAGCGGGGGCGTTTCCGACCGCGCTCCGTACGACGCGGTCCTCGTGTCGGCCGCGTTCCCGGAGGTGCCCGCGCCGCTGGTCGCCCAGGTTCGGCCGGGCGGCCGTCTGGTGCAGCCGATCGGGCCCGGCGGGCACGAGCGGGTGGTGTGCTTCGAGCGCACCGCTTCGGGGCTGGCACGGTCGCGGGTGCTGACCTCGGCCTGCTTCGTACGGCTGCGGGGCCGGCACGGCTTCCCGCTGGACGAAACGGAACCGACGGGACCGTCAGAACCGCCCTGGGAATGAGGACCTCGTTCGAGAACGAGGCGCTCGCCTCGTCGCCTCGTCGCTCTACGGCTCTTCGGCTCTACGGCTCTACGGCTCTACTCGTCCGAGACCCGTACGACCGCCAGCGTGATGTTGTCCGGGCCGCCCGCCGCGACGGCGGCCTTCCACAGCTCGAAGGCCGCCCGGCTGTCGTCGTGCGCCCGCATCACGTCGTCGAGCACGTCCGGCGGCACCGGATCGGTCAGACCGTCGGTGCAGATGAGGTAGCGGTCGCCCGGCGACAGGGACGCGGCCGTCACATGGGGGCGGATGGCGCGGTAGGCGCGGGTGCCGCCGAGGCACTGGGTGACGAGGGACGTGGTGCGTCGCCCCGGTTCGGGCGGGGGGCTGTCGTCGAGGCTCACCTGGCGCAGTCCGGTGCGGGGAGCCGCGAAGACCTGGCTGTCGCCCACGTTGAACACCAGCACCGAGCCGGGCTGTACGACGGCACCGGCGACCGTCGTCCCCATGGCTGCGAGCTCGCTTCCCTGGTCGTCGCCCGCTGCCTGGTAAACGGCGCGGTTGCAGGCGTTGAGCGCGTCGTGGACGGCGCTCTCGTCGGTCAGGCCGGGACCGAGGGACGCGATCCGGCGGGCGACGAGTGCGCTGGCCACGTCTCCGCCCGGGTGCCCGCCGAGCCCGTCGGCGACGGCGACGACGAGGGGCGTGCCGATCGGGAAGACCAGCGTCTGCGGATTCTCGGTCACCGTGGCGCACAGGGTCCACGGCCCGATGACCAGGCTGTCCTCGTTCCGCTCGCGGATCAGCCCGGGATGGCTCAGCGCGGTCACCGCCACGTACTGCATGGAACGCCACCTGCCTTACCGCATCGGACACACCGCCGGAGGCCGGGCTGACGGGCGGTCACGCGGGCCGTCGACCTCGGTCCGGGCGTGCCACCCTTCCTCCAGTTCTACACCTGTCGTCACCTGTCATCACCTGCGGCGCAAACGCCGCCGGCCGAGCCCTGCCGTCCGGCGACCCGCGCGCGGATCCGAGGGACGTCGACCGCCGCGCCACGGTCCCGCCCGGTCCGCCGGCCTCGGCCTCCGCGGGGTGGCGGCGACCCGTCCGAGTCGGCCGGGTCGCCGCCGGAAACCCGGTGGAGGCGTGCCACCCGGTGTGCCTAGGGTCGCGCAATGAGTACCCGGACCTTCCGTATCACCGTGCGCGGCGTCTTCGACGGCCTCAGCGAGGCCCAGCGGGCCGAACTGCTCGCCGACGCCGAGCGGCACGACGTACTGCGCGCCGCCCACACGCCCGAGGGGCACCTCAGTTACGACATCGCCGCCCGACCCGCCTTCGTCTTCCGCTTCTCGGACACCGGGGAGGATGAGGAGGACATCCTGGAGGCGGCCGAGCGGGCCGAGGAGGCCGCGAAGACGTGGCTGACGGAACGCGGCTACGGCTTCAAGAACCTCAGGTCCGGCGCGGAGGACCTCTCCCAGGCTCCCTTGGGGAAGCGGCAGCGACGCGCAGCCCGTTCGATCGGCCCATGAACTTGAGCAGTCAAGGATCCAGCAACAACCAGGAAGGTAGTGAGTGATGAGCAGCGCCCTGGACGCGTCGCTGCGGCTGGTGCGGGCCCAGGCAGCGCTCGTACGGCGGTTCGACGCCCGGCTGAGCGGGCTGCACGGGGTGAGCCTGGCCGACTTCACGATGCTGCTGCGGCTGGGACAGGCGCCCGGCGGCCGGATGCGCCGGGTCGACCTGGCCGAGGCGCTGGGGCTGACCGCCTCCGGGGTGACCCGGGGGCTGGCTCCCCTGGAGCGGATCGGGCTGGTGACCCGCGAGCCGGACGCCCGTGACGCGCGCGTGGCCTACGCGTCGCTGACCGGGACCGGCCGACGGCGACTGAAGGAGATGCTGGCCACGGCCGACGAGACCGCCGCCGAGGTCTTCACCGGTCCCGGGTGGAACGAGGACGAGATCGGGCTGCTGTCCGCCCTGCTGACCCGACTCGGCGGCACCGGACTCCCGGGTGCGAATCAGCCATCATCAGGCCTGAACTCGCCGTAAGCCAGGTCACGTTGAGATGTGACCGGATTGTGAGGGGTCGGTGCCGAGCGCCATGGCATGCTCATGGCTCGCCACCGAGTTACCGACTGGTTCTACCCATTGGTAGCCCGGCACTCGGCGCTTCCTTCTCGCCACCCCCCCACTTCACCCAGGACCGACCTTGCGCAGACGCACGAGGCACAGGCATGCCCTCCTGCCCGCCTTCGCCGTGACCGCCCTCCTCCTCGCCGCCGGCTGCTCCTCGCCCGCGCCGCACGCCGAACGGCCGGCCACGGGCCACGGCCAGGGCGCCCGCGCCACCGACGCCCCCGCCGGCGGCACCGACCACTCGCTCACCGTCGCCGCGGCCCCGGCCGCCACCGCGACCGCCACCGCCGGACCGTCCGGCTCCGGCCGGCGGGCGCACAGGACCACGCTCGCCGTCAGTTCGTACGACAGCGGGACCCGACGCGCCGTCATCTCCAAGGCGCCGGCGCGGAGCGGGACTTCACGCAACCCGGCGCCCCCCTCCCCCTCATCCCCCTCTCCCTCCGCCTCCGCCGCCCCGCACGAGGCCGCCGTGGGTGACGTCATCGCCAGCGCCCCGGCGCCCGGTGCCCCGCACGGCCTGCTCGCCCGGGTCACCAAGGTGCTCGGCGAGACCGACCGGGGCACGCAGGTGCAGACCGAACCGGCGGCGCTGAACGCTCTGTTGGGGGACGACACGGCGAAGGGCACCGTGCCGGTCGACCCGTCCTCCTTCGCCGTCGACAAGCTGCTACCCGACGTCAAGGTCTCCTGGTCCAAGGCAGGTGACGTGCACGTCGGCCCCAAGGGCGCGACCGTGCCACTCGGCAGCCTTCGGCTCGACGTCGGCGCCGAGGTGCCGACGGCCCAGGGCGCCCCGGCCTCGGCCACCGCCTCGGTGTCCGGGTTCGTCCAGGTGGCCCCGCAGGTGGACTTCAGCTACGGCGGCACCGGAACCGACGCGGCGCCCGGCTCCGCGTACCTCGGTGTGTCCGGCGACTGGACCTCCGGGTGGGCCGTGAAGGGCAGAGCCGCCGCGGCCACCGGCACGCCCCTGCGGATCCCGTTCGCCAAGCTGCACGCCGACCCCGTCCTGCAGGTCGGCCCGGTCCCCGTCGTCGTCAACCTCGATCTGACCTGTTACGTCCAGATCAGCGGCGACGGGCATGTCACCGTCGACGTCGAGCAGAGCCTCAAGGGCGGCTTCAAGGCGGGCGGCACCTTCGGCCCGGCCAAGGGCTGGACGCCGGTCAGCTCCGCCGACATGACGAGCACACCCGTACGGGCCTCCCTGACCACGGCCGGGAACGCCAAGACGGCCCTCGGCGCCGAGGCGTCCGTCGGCCTCTACGGCACCGTCGGTGTCACCGCCGATCTCGCGCCCTACGTGCGTGGCGAGGCCTCCGGGACGGTCACCGCCTCCTCCAACACACCCGGCGCGAAGGCCGAGGGCACCTGGGCCGTGTACGGCGGCGTCGACCTGTCGGGCACCCTGCGTCTCCAGCTCTCCATCTTCGGCACACCGGTACTGCAGCGAAGCGTTCCGCTGGGGTCCCTGCACCGCGAGTGGAAACTGGCGGGCGGCTCACTGTCGTCGTAGGAGCGCCGGTCTATCAGGCGCCGTCAGGTCTCCAGCCCTGGCGGCGCAGGATCGCCGACACGTCCGGCGCCCGGTAGTGCTCGCCCTTGAGGACCTTCCCGTCGGCGCGGCGGGCGACCTCGCCGTCGGGTCCCAGCTTGCTCATGTTGGCGCGGTGGATCTCGGCGATCACCTCGTCCAGGTCGATCCCGTGGACCAGAGCGGTGCCGTAGGCCACGTACACCACGTCCGCCAGCTCGTGCGCGAGCCGGTCCAGCGGGCCCTCGACCGACACCTCGGCGACCTCGGCGGCCTCCTCGGCGAGCAGTTCCCCGCGGTGCGCGGCCAGCCCGGGCGCCACCTCCGTCGGCGAGGTGCGGGTGTCCAGGCCGAAGGCGTTGTGAAATTCGCGGACGAGGCGGGCGGGCGAAGAGCTCATACGGCGACTCTAACGGCCGCCACTGACACCGCCCCCGCGTTCCCGCGGCCGCCGGTGGTGACCCCGGCCCTGGTCAGCCCCGCACACGGCCTGGCAGGATCGCCCGCATGTCCATGTGGTTCACCCGTATCAGCAGGCGCCGGGCGCTGCGGAGCGCGGCCGTCGGCGTCGCGGCCCTCGGGCTGCTGCTGTGGTGGCTGCTGCCGTTGGGCGAGAAGCCGCCGAGCGGGACGATCGTCTTCAGCACGGGTACACCGCGCGGGGTCTACCAGGAGTACGGCGAGCGGCTGCGCACCGAGCTGGGCAGGGACATGCCCGGGCTGAAGGTGAAGCTGCTGAACAGCGCCGGTTCGCAGGAGAACGTCCAGCGGGTGGCGACCGGGCAGGCCGACTTCACGATCGCGGCGGCGGACGCGGTGGAGACGTACGAGCTGCAGCACCGCAGCGGCGCCGACCGGCTGCGCGGTGTGGCCCGGCTCTACGACGACTACGTGCAGCTCATCGTGCCGCGCGACTCGAAGGTGAGCAGCGTCGCGGACCTGCGGCACAAGCGGGTGGCCACGGGGCTGCCCGACTCCGGGGTGCGGCTGATCGCGAACCGGGTGCTCAGGGCCGCCGGCATCGATCCGCGGAAGGACATCACGCCGGTCTCGGAGGGCATAGACACCGGGCCCGACCGGCTGCGGCGGGGCGAGATCGACGCCTTCTTCTGGTCGGGCGGACTCCCCACGAAGGGGCTGGTCGGGCTGGCCAAGAAGTCCGCCTTCAAGTTCGTACCGATCGACGGCGACCTCGTCACCAAGCTGCACGCCGGCGGCGACGCCGCCCGTTACTACCGGGCCACCAACATGCCCGAGTCGGCGTACCCGTGGGTGCAGCACGGCAGTGCGGTGCCGACGATCGCGGTGTCCAACCTGCTGATGACCCGCAAGGACATGGACCCCCGGCTGACCGAGTGGCTGACCCGCACGGTGCTCAAGAGCCGGGACGGGATCGGCGCCCATGTCCACTCCGCCCAGCTCGTCGACCTGCGCACGGCGATCTACACCGACCCGCTGCCCCTGCAGGAGGGCGCCCGCAGCTACTACCGATCGGTCAAGCCCTAGGGTCTTTCCTTCCCGCGACCCCGGCAAGATCCGGAAGAGAGGTCCTGGCTAGGGTGTGTCGTCCGAGTGCCTCGGCACCGACACGGTGACCTGAAGTCCCCGCGGCTCGTGGTGCGCGTAGTCGATCGAGCCGCCGCCCGCCGCGAGCAGGGCACGGGTGATGGACAGGCCGAGCCCCGAGCCCTTGACGTTCTGGTGTCGGCCGCTGCGCCAGAAGCGGTCACCCACACGCGTGAGTTCCTCCTCCGTGAGGCCGGGGCCGGTGTCGGTGACCACGACCGTCGAGCTGTCGCCGTTCGAGGCGACGGTGACCTCGACCGTGCCACCCTCCGGGGTGAACTTCACGGCGTTGTCGATCACCGCGTCCAGGGCGCTGGACAGGGTGATCGGGTCGGCCCAGGCGGTCGTGGGCGGGCAGTCGCCGGCCAGCCGCACACCCTTGGCGTCGGCGGCCGGTGACCAGGCGGCCACCCGCTCCTCGGCCAGCGCCCCGACGTCGGTCAGCCTGAGGTCGGCCGCGGCGTGCTCGGCCAGCGCCAGGTCGAGCAGGTCGTCCAGTACCTGTGCGAGGCGCTTGCCCTCGGTGCGGACCGAGGCGATCTCCTCGTTGCCCTTCGGGAGCTCGAGGGCGAGCAGTTCGATGCGCAGCAGCAGCGCCGAGAGCGGGTTGCGCAGCTGGTGCGAGGCGTCCGCGACGAAGGCCCGCTGCTGCTCCAGCACGTCCTCGACGTTGTCCGCCATCTCGTTGAACGACCGGGCCAGCCGTCTGAGTTCCGGCGGCCCGCCGCCGACCGCGACACGGGACTTCAGGCGCCCGGTGGCGATGTCGTGGGTGGTGGCGTCCAGGATCCGCACCGGCCTGAGCACCCAGCCGGTCAGCCGCAGCGCGGCGCCGACGGCGAGCAGCATCGCGGCGATCTCACCCGCCCCGATGAACAGCCAGCCGCGCAGGATCTGCGACCGCATCTGCCCGGTGGGCGAGTCGGTGACCACGACCGCCACCACGTCCCCGTCCCGGATAACCGGCGAGGCGACGACCAGCCGGCTGCGCTGCCATGGCCACACCTGCCGGGGGTCATGGCTGCGGCGGCTCAGCAGCGCCTCGCCGAACGCCTCCCGGACCTCCCCCGTCTGCGGGACGACCCAGTCGTCCGGGGCGTTGGCCATGGCGGAGCCGTTGTGGTAAAAGACGCCGGCGCGGATGCCGTAGACGCCGTAGTAGCTGTCCAGTTCGCGGCGGAGCGTCTCCTGGCGCTCGTCCGGAGTGGTGCGCCGGGATCCGCGGGGCGCGTCCGTGACGTACTGGGCGAGCGCGGCGAAGCGCGCGGTGTCGTCGATCCGGTCGACGACGACCCGCTGCTGCTGGGCGGCGGCCACGCTGACGGCGAGCGGGACCCCGAGGGCGAGCAGGACGGCCGCCATCAGGACGATGAGCAGCGGCAGGAGCCGTGTGCGCACCCGGCCCCGCTAGGCGGCCGGGGCGACGAGCCGGTAGCCGACGCCGCGTACGGTCTCGATCAGGGCGGGCATGCGCAGCTTGGCGCGCAGGGAGGCCACGTGCACCTCCAGGGTACGGCCCGTGCCCTCCCAACTGGTGCGCCAGACCTCACTGATGATCTGCTCGCGGCGGAAGACGACTCCCGGGCGCTGGGCGAGCAGTGCGAGCAGGTCGAATTCCTTGCGGGTCAGCTGGATCACCGAACCGTCCACGCTGACCTGGCGCGTGGGCAGCTCGATGCGCACGGGCCCGAGTCGCAGCGCGCTCTCGGCGTCCGGTGCGGCCTCCTCGTGGACGGCGCGCCGGCTGACGGCGTGGATCCGGGCGAGCAGTTCCCCGGTGTCGTAGGGCTTCACGACGTAGTCGTCGGCGCCCAGGTTCAGCCCGTGGATGCGGGAGCGGACGTCGGAGCGTGCGGTGACCATGATCACCGGGGTGCTGGTGCGCTTGCGGATCTTGCCGCAGACCTCGTAGCCGTCCTGGTCGGGCAGGCCAAGGTCGAGCAGGACCACCCCGAAACCGGCGCCCTCGGGGACGAGCGCCTGGAGGGCCTCCTCGCCGCTGCGCGCGTGGGTGACGTCGAAGCCGTGCCGCGCGAGGACCGCCGACAGAGCGGCCGCGACGTGGTTGTCGTCCTCGACGAGGAGCAGTCTCATCCCGGCCCCCTCCGGTTCAGCGGTCGTACGGTCATGGTTCTCGTTCGGCTAGTAGGTCATGCGCACGCGCGCGTGCACCATGGAAGTCACGCCGATGGATAAGGACGGCGTCAAGAGGCTTCCGGTTGCCCGCGGCCTGTCGTTACCCGGCCGATACGCGCGCGGGCCCCAAGTGCTACGACATGTGTCCGGTTGCTATCGGATCGTGATGCTCAGATTCCCCTCAGATGTGATGACGCTGGTCACCGGCCATCACTACTGTCCACCGAAACCGAGGAGGACGGAGCCTGAGAGCGATGACCGAAGTATCGGTGGCCAAGGAAGACGTGGCCGCGTCCGGCGAACTGGTCGTCCTGAAGAGCGTCAACAAGCACTTCGGCGCGTTGCATGTGCTCCAGGACATCGACCTGACGATCGCCCGCGGCGAGGTCGTCGTGGTCATCGGGCCCTCCGGGTCCGGAAAGTCGACCCTGTGCCGCACCATCAACCGCCTGGAGACGATCGACTCGGGCACCATCACGATCGACGGCAAGCCGCTGCCCCACGAGGGCAAGGAGCTGGCCCGGCTGCGCGCCGACGTCGGGATGGTCTTCCAGTCCTTCAACCTCTTCGCGCACAAGACCGTGCTCGAGAACGTGATGCTGGGCCAGCTCAAGGTCCGCAGGACGGACAAGAAGCAGGCCGAGGAGAAGGCCCGCGCCCTGCTCGACCGGGTCGGCGTGGGCACCCAGGCCGACAAGTACCCGGCGCAGCTGTCCGGCGGCCAGCAGCAGCGTGTCGCCATCGCCCGGGCGCTGGCGATGGGCCCGAAGGTCATGCTCTTCGACGAGCCGACCTCGGCCCTGGACCCCGAGATGATCAATGAGGTCCTCGAGGTCATGCAGCAGCTCGCCCGGGAGGGCATGACGATGATCGTCGTCACCCATGAGATGGGCTTCGCACGTTCGGCTGCAAACCGAGTCGTCTTCATGGCGGACGGCCGCATCGTCGAACAGGCTGCGCCCGACCAGTTCTTCAGCAATCCGCGCAGCGACCGGGCCAAGGACTTCCTGTCGAAGATCCTGCACCACTGACGGCACCCGAGCCCCGGCGCCCGGACCGGCCGGGGTCACCCGCCCCTCAGGACCTCGTTCCTTCACCACTCAAAGGATGTTCACCATGAAGCTCCGCAAGGTCACCGCCGCCTCGGCAGTCGTACTCGCCCTTGCCGTGTCCGCGACCGCGTGCGGCGGCGACAAGAAGGACGACAACAGCTCCTCCGGTGGCGGCAAGAAGATCACCATCGGCATCAAGTTCGACCAGCCCGGCATCGGCCAGAAGACCCCGCAGGGCTACTCGGGCTTCGACGTCGACGTGGCCACCTACGTCGCCGGGAAGCTCGGCTACAAGCCGGACCAGATCGAGTGGAAGGAGTCGAAGAGCGCCGACCGCGAGACGATGCTGCAGCGCGGTGACGTCCAGTTCATCGCCGCCTCCTACTCGATCACCCCGGAGCGCCAGCAGAAGGTCGACTTCGCCGGCCCCTACCTGCTTGCCCACCAGGACGTGCTGATCCGCGCGGACGACAACACGATCAAGTCGCCGTCGGACCTGAACAGCAAGAAGCTGTGCTCGGTGACCGGCTCGACGTCGGCGCAGAACGTCAAGGACAAGCTGGCCCCCAAGGCGCAGCTCCAGCAGTACCCGGCGTACTCGGCCTGCCTGACCGGTCTGCAGAGCAAGGCGATCGACGCCCTGACCACGGACGACTCGATCCTCGCCGGCTACGCCTCCCAGTCCCAGTTCAAGGGCAAGTTCAAGCTCGGCGGCTTCAAGATGACCAACGAGAACTACGGCATCGGCGTCAAGAAGGGCAGCGACCTCAAGGCCAAGATCAACAAGGCCCTTGAGGAGATGGTCTCCGACGGTTCGTGGCAGAAGGCCGTCGCCAAGAACTTCGGCCCGGCCGACTACAAGAACGAGCCCGCCCCGAAGATCGGCGACATCAAGAGCTGAGGCAACGCCCCACCGGCGCGCCGCCGTTCCTGACGGCGGCGGCGCGCCTGGGCATCCCTACACGCGGAAGCGCGGGAGATCGTGTTCGACTTTCTTGACAAGTACGACGTGCTGGGAGCCTTCTGGACGACGGTGCAGCTGACACTGCTGTCCGCCGTGGGCTCCCTGGTCTGGGGCACCTTGCTGGCCGCCATGCGGGTGGGCCCGGTGCCGCTGATGCGCGGTTTCGGCACCGCCTACGTGAACATCGTGCGGAACATCCCGCTCACGGTGATCATCCTGTTCGCCTCGCTCGGCCTGAAGGACACGCTGCGCATCACCCTGGGGTCGGACCAGGTCGACACGACCAGCTTCCGGCTGGCCGTGCTGGGTCTGACCGTCTACACGTCGGCCTTCGTCTGTGAGGCGATCCGCTCCGGCATCAACACGGTGCCGGTCGGGCAGGCCGAGGCGGCCCGGGCCATCGGCCTGAGCTTCACGCAGGTCCTGGGCCTGGTCGTACTGCCGCAGGCTTTCCGCGCGGCCGTCGGGCCGCTGACCAACGTGCTGATCGCGTTGACGAAGAACACGACCGTGGCGGCCGCGATCGGCGTGGCGGAGGCGGCACTCCTGATGAAGGAGATGGTGGAGAACGAGGCACAGCTGCTGCTGATCTCCGCGATCATCGCCTTCGGATTCTGCTGTCTGACGCTCCCGACCGGCCTGATCCTCGGCTGGGTGGGCAAGAAGGTGGCGGTGAAGCGATGAGTTCGGTCCTGTACGACGCCCAGGGCCCCCGGGCCAAGCGGCGCAACATCCTGTACACGGCGGGATTCCTCGTCGTGCTCGCGGCCGTCCTGTGGTGGGTGTACAAGGGTCTTGATGACAAGGGCCAGCTGGAGTGGGTGCTCTGGAAGCCGTTCTTCAGCTCCGAGGCGTACACGACGTACATCTGGCCCGGTCTGCAGAACACCCTGAAGGCCGCGGCCCTGTCCATGGTCATCGCCCTCCCGCTGGGCGCCGTGCTCGGCATCGCCCGCCTCTCGGACCACGCGTGGATACGCATCCCGGTCGCCACGGTCGTCGAGTTCTTCCGCGCGATCCCCGTGCTGGTCCTGATGATCTTCGGGCTCGCCCTGTTCGCCAAGTACACCGACGTCAGTTCGGACGACCGTCCGCTGTACGCAGTCGTCACCGGCCTGGTGCTGTACAACGCGTCGGTGCTCGCGGAGATCGTCCGCGCGGGCATCCTCGCCCTGCCGAAGGGCCAGTCCGAGGCCGCCATGGCGATCGGTCTGCGCAAGAACCAGGTGATGCGGCTCATCCTGCTGCCGCAGTCGGTCACGGCGATGCTCCCGGCGATCGTCAGCCAGCTCGTCGTGATCGTGAAGGACACGGCACTGGGCGGCGCGGTCCTGACCTTCCCGGAACTGCTCGCCTCGGCCAATCCGATGAGCGGCTACTACGGCGCCAACACCATCGCCTCCTTCACCGTCATCGCCTTGATCTACGTGATCATCAACTTCTCGCTGACCTCGTTCGCGAGCTGGCTGGAGCGCCGGCTGCGGCAGCGCAAGAAGTCGACCGGCGCGGTGCTCGGCGTCGACGACACGGCGGGCATCGCCGGCGCGGCGGGGACGGGAATCGCGGCCTGACACCCGATCAGACCCGAATGCACCACCCGGAGGCAGTGGCATGATCGCCACTGCCTCCGTTCGCTTGACGCAAACTCTGCCAATGGGTTGCATACGTTCTGTGATCGTGCACCCCGCTCCGCCTTCCTGTTCACTTGTGACCGTCAGGGCATCGTCACGGGCAGGGGGCGCCGCGTCATGGACCCGGTGATCATCGTCGGAGCGGGGCCCGTCGGGCTCACGCTCGCCCTGGCGCTGGCCCGTCACGAGGTGCCGACCGTCGTACTGGACGAGGGTCCCGGCAAGGACGAGCCACGCCCGGCACGCACCGTCGTGCTGCGCGAGGACACCGCCGCCCTGGTGGAGCGGCTGACCCAAGTGGCGCTCGGTGACCACGGCCTGAGATGGGCCGGATGGCGGTCCGTGCGGCGCAAGCAGGTGATGAGCGAGGTCACCTTCGGCGAGGGCGATCCCGGCCCGCTGCACATCGCCCAGCACGTCCTCACGGGCGCCCTGCGCGCCGCCGTCGCCGACGAACCGCTGGTGAGGCTGGTGGCGGACAGCCGCCTGGACTCGATCGAGCAGGAGCGTTCCGGCATCACCGCGCACACCCGAGGCCCCAAGGGCACCTGGTGGCGTGGCAGTTACCTGGTCGGCTGCGACGGTCCCCGCTCGACCGTGCGCAAACTGCAGGACATCCGCTTCCCGGGCCGTACGGCGGTGGAGCGACACGCGGTCGCCACACTGCGGACGGAACTTCCGTGGGAGGGCCGCGCGTTGCTCCATCGGACACCGTCGTGGCGCCAGTCCGGGCCCTCGGCCGGGGAGGTGACCGCCCGCCCCCTCCCGGACGGCGTGTGGCGTCTGGACTGGCTGCTGCCGCCGGGCAAGGACCTGGTCACGCCCGAGATCCTGGTGTCCCGGATCCGCGAGACCCTCACGGGCTGGACCGAGGGCTCCACACCGGCGTACGACCTCCTCGACACCGGTGTCCACATGGTGCACCACCGGCTGGCCCGGCGCTGGCGCGCCGGTCGGGTCTTCCTCGCCGGGGACGCGGCCCACCTGCTCGGCGCGCTCGGCACCCAGGGGCTCGACGAGGGCCTCCGCGACGCCGAGAACCTGGCCTGGAAGCTGGCCCCGGCCTGGCACCACGGGCACCACGAGGCACTGCTCGACAGCTACCAGGCCGAGCGGCGCGCGGTGGTCGCCGCCCGGCTGCGCGCCGCCGACCAGGTGCTGCCGGTGCTCCGCGGCTCGGGCGGGCTGCGCCACATCGTCCCCGGCACGGCCCGGGGCCACGACGTGCTGCTGGTGGACGGTCACTTGGGGCGCGGCGCGGTGGGTGCGCCGGGGGCGTACGCTGACTCACCGCTCGCGCCCCGGCACCTGGAGGGGGAGATCCCGGTCGAGACCCAGCCCGGCGCACCGGTCACGGATGTTCGGGTCACGGCGGAGGACGGTTCCTTCGTACAGCTGCGCGACCGGCTGGGCCGCGGCGCGCTCCTCGTCGTACTGATCGCGCCGGGCACGGGCGTGTGGGACCGCAAGCACTGGGTGTCCGCCGGGGTCATGCCCCGGCTCGCGGCCGCGGTGGCGGCGCTTCCGCACCCGGCCGAGCTGCTGGTCGCCGAGGAGTACCCGGGTGCGCCGGCGCACAGCGTGCTGCTCGTGCGCCCCGACGGCCACCTGGTCACCTCGCTGAGCGGGGTGCGTCCGGCCGATCTGTACGCGGCGGCGGAGGCGACCGTGGGCGGCGCCGTGAAGGAGGAGGCGGAGGCCGGCTCCGGCGCGCGCTGACCGTGTGCCCCGTCACCCTCCGTCCACATGGTGACGGTGAGTTGACCGGAGTGCGGCAGCGTGCTGTACTCCGGATCGTGACCGACACCTGTGTGCGCCTGTGGCGGAGGGTCCATATGGACCTCGTCCGCTACGCGGGCTGCGTGTGTCGACCGTCCTGCTGAATTTCGCTCCCCTTCTTTCCCCTTCCGGGCGCCGCCGTGCGCCCGTTCGGCGAACCCTTCAGGACGGTGCACGTGTCTGTCTCCCACCCTGCGTCCCCCGCTGCCCCCACCGGTGCCGCCGACTCGGCGCCGACCCAGGCGGACCTCCTCGACTTCGTGCGGCGCACGGCCGCCGACACCGAGCTGATCGCCTCGCTTCCACTGGACCTCGAGGGCCGCACCTGGGTGCGGCTGGAGGGCCCCGGCGGCAGCGAGGCCTGGCTGATCGGCTGGCCGCCCGGCAGCGGTACCGGCTGGCACGACCACGCCGACTCGGTCGGCGCCTTCCTCACCGCGGCGGGTGAGCTGAAGGAGTACTCCCTGGCCGCCCGGCTGCCCACCGACGGCTGGAAGACCCTGGAACTCGCCGAGGACGTGGACCGCGAGCGCCGGCTGACCGCCGGACAGGCCCGCTCCTTCGGCCGTCACCATGTGCACGAGGTCCTCAACGAGTCCCCCGACCGTCACGCAGTCTCCGTCCACGCCTACTACCCGCCGCTGCCGCGCATCCGTCGTTACAGTCGCACGGGCCAGGTGCTGCGCCTGGAGCAGGTCGAGCGTCCGGAGGACTGGCAGTGAGCGGCACGGGCACACGGCCGGTCGGCATCGACGACCTGCTGGAGCGGGTCCGCTCGGGCTACCGGCGCATCGAGGCGGAGCAGGCGCACGAGGCGGCGCGCAGTGGTGAGGCCCTGCTGGTCGACATCCGGTACGCGGCCCTGCGCGAGCGGGACGGGCTGATCCCGGGCGCCCTCGTCATCGAGCGCAACGAACTGGAGTGGCGCCTCGACCCGCAGGGCAGCCACCGGGTCCCCGAGGCCACCGGCCACGATCTGCGCGTCGTCGTCGTCTGCAACGAGGGTTACGCCTCCAGCCTGGCCGCGGCCTCCCTCCACCAGCTCGGCCTGCGCCGAGCGACCGACCTGGTGGGCGGCTTCCAGGCGTGGCGGGCAGCGGGGCTGCCGGTGGAGCCGGTGAACGACTGCCGGTAACTCGGCGGCGGGGCGGTGTCGTTCGCCGGCGGTCCCGGTCCTACTCCTTCGCCGTGGCCACCGTCACCGCCGGGACACGAAGCGCGACGCGCCCGGAAATGGCACTGGACACGAGCGCGAGGAAGGCGGCGACCGCCACCACCGTGACATGGAGCAGGGGTGTGACCGTGGGCGCGGCCCGGCCGGTCATGCCCAGGCTGAACGCGGTGAGTACGGCGAGGGTGATGCCACTGCCGAGCGCGGTGGCGAGCAGCAGCACGGACAGCACCTCGGTGCGCAGCACACGCAGCACCTGGCGGCGGGTCGCTCCGGCGAGACGGAGCAGGGCGAACTCCCGAACACGCTCCGCGACCGACATGGCGAGGGTGTTGACGACCGCGATCGCGGTGAAGGCCAGGACGAGCCCCATGGCCAGATGGTTGACCTCGGCGTTCGCCTGCTGCCGATCGGCCTGGAGGGAGTCCGCGGCGGCGGGCGAAAGAACACGCAGACCCGGGAACTCACGCAGTGTAGTCGCGAGTTGTGTCTGTGTACGGGTCGTGCCGACGAGGACGGAGGAGGCGAGCGGGTTGTCGACGTGGCGGGCGACGAGGTCGTGGGCGAGGGTGAGGTCGCCGAAGCCGAGACCCCGGGCATAGACGGCGGCCACGGTGAGCGTGGCGGGCGTGCCGTCGCCGAGCGTGAGTTTCAGGGTGCTGCCGGGCTTCAGGTGGTGCTGGTCCGCGGCCGGTTCACTGACGGCGACGGTGCCCGGGGCGAGACCGTCGAGGGAGCCGGCGGTGACCTTCGGGTCCCAGGTGCGGGTCAGGCCGGCCGGTGTCACGCCCTGGGCGGAGTACTTGTCGAGGCCCACGCGGACGTTCGTGCGGACCACCTCGGTGACGGTGTCGTGCTGCTCGCGCAGCCGCCTTGCGGCCTCGCCGGGGACGCCGGGCCCCTGGGCGGCGACGACCCAGTCGGCGGTGACGCCCTCGCGTGCCTGGGCCCGGGCGGCGTCGCCGAGGGTCGACTGAACGAACAGCACGGTGCAGGTCATGCCGATGAGCAGGGTGAGGGGGGTGACGACGGAGGCCATCCGGGTCGCGTTGCCGCGCAGGTTGGCGGTGGCGAGACGCCCGCCGTGTCCGGTGAGCCGCAGGGGCAGGGCGAGCAGCAGCGCGGCCGCCTTGACCAGCAGCGGGCCGAGCAGGGCGACGGCGGTGGACAGGACGATGACGGCGAGGAAGGTCACGGGAGTCGAGGCGGGCTCCGTGCGCAGGGAGGTGAGGACGGCCACGAGAACGACTCCGCCGGCGAGCAGCAGCAGACCGGCGACGATACGGCCCCAAGCGGGCCGGGTGCGCTCGGTCCCGGCCTCCGCCAGGGCTTCCGCCGGGCGGATGCCGGCGATCCTGCGGGAGGCGATCCGGGCCGCGGTCCAGGCACCCAGCAGGGTGGCGGCGAGGGCGGCGAACGGCGGGAAGACGCTGGTGGTGTGCTGGAGCGTGACGGGTACGGCGCCCAGGGCGACGAACCGGGAGTGCAGCCAGCCGCCGAGCGGCAGCCCGAGCAGCGCACCGGCGGTGCCCGCCGTCGCGCCGATGATCAGTGCCTCGCGGCGCAGCAGGGTGCGGATCTGACCGGGCGTGGCGGCGATGGCACGGAGCAGGGCGAGTTCGCGGTGGCGCTGCTGGACGGTGAGCGCGAAGGTGCCGACGACCACGAGCACGGCCACCAGCAGCGAGGTACCGCCCATCGCGCCGCCCATGCTGACCAGCCGGGTGCGCGCGGCGGCCGCGTCCAGGAACTCGACGGGACCGCGGGCGTCGCCGATGCTGACCTGCGCGGTGGTGCCGTGCAGCGCCCGTGCCACGCCCTGACGCACCGTCTCCGGGTCGGCTCCCTCGGCGGGGAGCACACCGAACGCGGTGACCTGCCCCGGGTGCGCGGCCAGCCGCCGGGCCTCGGCGGTGGAGAAGAACAGGGACGTCTGGTGGCGTACGAGCGTGGCCGGTGCGGCGACACCGGTGACGCGGTAGCTGCGCGGGGACCGTGTCGACTGCACCGTGAGGCGGTCGCCGGGACGGAGGTGGGCGCGGGCGGCGAGGTCGTGGTCGATGACGAGGTCGCCGTCCGCCGTGGGGGCGCTGCCCTCGGTCAGCCGGTAGGGCGTCAGCGCGGCGGAGTCCCAGGCGTGCCCGTAGGCGGTACGGCCGCCGGTGCCGGCCGGGGTCAGCGGCTGCGCGAGGAAGGTCAGTTCGGGGACGACCCGGGCAACGCCGGGGGTGCGGGCGAGGGTTGTCCCCAAGTCCGCGGAGAGCCAGGCGCGTTCGGCGATGGGCTTCGCCTTGTGCTTGACCTTGGTCTTGCCCTGCTTGTGCTTCACCGTGGTGTGGTGGACGTTCTGGTCGGCGGAGACCACGACGGCAGCGGCGGCGTAGCGCTCGGTGCGGATCGTGCCGCGCAGGCCGGTCTCGAGGAGGCTGCCACAGGCGGTGATCAGGGCGGCCGCGCACATCAGGGCGAGGAACGCGCCGAGGAAGCCTGCCTTGCGGGCGCGGAGGGTCTGAAGGGCGTAACGCAGCATCATGGGGGCGGGCTCTCTTCTGTTGCGCGTCTCGGAGTCCGTACGCCTTCCGGCCTCGGCGTGGGCCGTGTTCCGGAGCGTGAGTACACCCTCGCCCTGACAGGGGTCCGGGAGCACTGCGGTGGCCCGGCGTCTTCAGCGGGGGTTAACCCCACCTCCATCCGATTTCCGCCATGCCCATGTCAATAATGAGCCCATGCGGCGCCGGCCAGCCGGCGATCGCATGACGGTGAGCCGCCGCCCCGGGCGACAGGTTAGCGCCGGCCGGGCGGTCGCCGTCGGCCGGGCGCCCGGCTGTCAGAATCCCTCGTCCTCGAGGAACTCAGTGTCCTCGCCCTCTTCCTCCAGAGCCTGCCGGACGACGCGGAGGGCCAGGCCCTCGGGGTAGCCCTTGCGGGCGAGCATGCCGGCCAGACGCCGGAGCCGCTTGTCGCGGTCGAGGCCACGGGTGGCCCGCAGCTTGCGGGCGACCAGTTCGCGGGCGGTCGCCTCCTCCTGCTCGGAGTCGAGCTGGGCGACGGCCTCGTCGATCAGCACGGAGTCGACACCCTTGGTGCGCAGTTCCCGGGCGAGCGCGCGCCGGGCGAGCCCCCGGCCGTGGTGCCGGGACTCCACCCAGGCGTCCGCGAACGCGCCGTCGTCGATGAGTCCGACCTCCTCGAACCGGGACAGCACCTCCTCGGCCACGTCCTCGGGGATCTCCCGCTTGCGCAAGGCGTCCGCGAGCTGCTTGCGGGTGCGCGGGGTCCCGGTGAGCAGGCGCAGACAGATCGCCCGCGCCTGCTCAGCCGGGTCCCCTGAAGACGCCCCCCGCTCGGCCCTCGACGAGGAAGGGGCGCCTTCGCCCTCACCGGACGGCTCCCCGAAGCCGCCCCGCCGACGTCCGCGTCCCCGGCCGCCGCGCGATCCGGCGGCACCGCGGGAGCGGCGGCCGGGCGAGCCTCCCCCGTGGGGCTCGCCGTCCGGGTGCGGGCCGTCTCCGTGTCCGTCGTGCCCTTCTTGACCGCCGCCCCCGTATCCGTCGTCACCGGCCGTGGCGGAGCCCGGGTCACCCCCGGCGCCCGTCCCCCGTGGGGCACCGGGGGTGGCGTACTCGTACTCGGCCCAGTCGGTTCGTCGTGTCACGGGTCAGCTCTTGGCTGCGGCGGCCTTGGGCTTGGTGGCCTTGGCGGCTGCAGGGGCGGCCGCCGTCTTGGCGGCGTCGTCGGTCGCGGTGGTCACCGCCGCGTCCGCGCCCGGCTCGGCCGCGGGCTCCGGCCGGACACCCACACCCAGCTTCTCCTTGATCTTCTTCTCGATCTCGTTGGCCAGGTCAGGGTTGTCCTTGAGGAAGTTGCGAGCGTTCTCCTTGCCCTGGCCGAGCTGGTCGCCCTCGTACGTGTACCAGGCGCCGGCCTTCCTGACGAAGCCGTGCTCCACGCCCATGTCGATCAGGCCGCCCTCGCGGCTGATGCCCTGGCCGTAGAGGATGTCGAACTCGGCCTGCTTGAAGGGCGGAGCGACCTTGTTCTTGACGACCTTGCAACGGGTGCGGTTGCCGACCGCCTCCGTGCCGTCCTTCAGGGTCTCGATGCGGCGGATGTCAATACGCACCGAGGCGTAGAACTTCAGGGCACGACCACCGGTCGTGGTCTCCGGCGAACCGAACATCACGCCGATCTTCTCGCGGAGCTGGTTGATGAAGATCGCGGTGGTCTTGGACTGGTTGAGCGCGCTGGTGATCTTCCGCAGCGCCTGGCTCATCAGACGGGCCTGCAGACCCACGTGGCTGTCGCCCATCTCGCCCTCGATCTCCGCGCGCGGGACGAGCGCGGCGACGGAGTCGATGACGATCAGGTCGAGGGCGCCGGAGCGGACCAGCATGTCCACGATCTCCAGGGCCTGCTCGCCGTTGTCGGGCTGGGAGAGGATCAGGTTGTCGATGTCGACGCCCAGCTTGCGCGCGTACTCGGGGTCGAGGGCGTGCTCGGCGTCCACGAACGCCACCTGGCCGCCGGCCTTCTGCGCGTTGGCCACGGCGTGCAGGGTCAGGGTCGTCTTACCGGAGGACTCCGGCCCGTAGATCTCCACGACACGGCCGCGCGGCAGGCCGCCGACGCCGAGGGCGACGTCGAGTGCGGTCGACCCGGTCGGGATGACCTCGATGGGCTCCATCGACCGCTCGCCCATGCGCATGACCGCGCCCTTGCCGAATTGCCGTTCAATCTGTGCGAGCGCGGCGTCGAGCGCCTTCTCGCGGTCGGTACCTGCCATGGGTTCCACCCGGTTTGCTTGAGTCGATCGCTTCACGTCAAAGACGCTAACGCCTGCCACTGACAATGCGCCCCGACGTCGGCCCGGCCTGTGGATAACAAGGGAACATCTCGGCCCAAACCGCGTCGAAATACCCCGTCGAGTGCCTCGCCTGAACCTCCATAAGAATGGATGTTCGATTTTGGTGTCAAGCGCACCACGCTCCCCCGGCACGCCGCTACTCCCGCCGTCGTAGGGCGGGTGTCTTCGGCCGGACGACGACCGCGCGGGGCGCTCCCGGGAGCCTGGGGGCCATGAAGAATCCACCCCGCGCCGAGCGCCTGTGCCAGGCGACCGGTCTGCTCCTCGTTCTCTCCGGCCTCGCGCACCTGCTGGTGTTCGCGGTCGACGGCGGCCCCTGGGACGGCCCCGTCTCCTGGCGCAAGCCCGTCACGTTCGGGCTCTCCTTCGGGGTGACTCTGATCGCGATCACCTGGGTCACGTCGTACCTGCGGGTGGGGCCGCGGCTGCGCACCGTCCTGCTCGTCGTGTTCGCCGTGGACTGCGTGGTGGAGGTCGGCGGCATCACCCTTCAGGCATGGCGCCGGGTGCCCTCGCACCTGAACACGGAGACGCCCTTCGACACGACGGTGTCCATGACGCTCGCGGTGGGAGGCGGGGTCCTGGTGGCGCTGCTCACCGTCTTCGCCGTCGCGTCCTTCCGGCACCGGCCGGCGGGCCCCGCCGGCATGCCGCTGGCGGTGCGCGCGGGGTTCGCGATCCTGCTCGTGGCGCTGGCGTCGGGTGCGGCGATGATCGCGCGCGGTGTCGTACTGACGCGGACCGGCCACCAGGAGGCCGCCTTTCACTCGACGGCCCCGCTCAAGCCGCTGCACGGGGTGAGCCTGCACGCCGTCGTGGTGCTGCCGCTGCTGGCCTGGCTGCTGTCCCGCAGCTCCTGGAGCGAGCGGGCGCGGTGGCGGATCGTGGCCGCCGCGACAGGCTGCTACGCGGCGGCCGTCGCGGGCGCCGGGGTGTGGGCGGCCCTCACGTACTGACCCAGGCGCGGCCTCCTACGAGGACTCCTCCGTGCTGGGCCGCCGTTCCCACAGCCGTCGTAGGCGCGTGGCCGCTCCGGGGCCGCTCCGCCCTCGCACGCGGTGCCCCTGCACCCGGGGATCGTCCGTGACGGCGTACCGCTTCACGTACGCCCCCAGGAACGCCTGCAGCGTGGCGACCGCCGGGATGGCGATCAGCGCGCCGACCGCGCCCAGCAGCGCGGTACCCACGATCACCGAGCCGAAGGCGACCGCCGGGTGGATGTCGACGGTCTTGGAGGTCAGCTTGGGCTGCAGCATGTAGTTCTCGAACTGCTGGTAGACCACGACGAAGACCAGCACCCACACCGCGTACCAGGGGTTCACGGTGAACGCGATCAGCATCGGCAGCGCGCCCGCGAGGTAGGTGCCGATGGTCGGGATGAACTGCGAGACGAGGCCGACCCAGACACCGAGCACGGGCGCGTACGGCACCCCCAGGGCCTGCAGCAGGATGTAGTGCGCTATCCCGGAGATGAGCGCCATCAGGCCGCGCGAGTAGAGATAGCCGCCCGTCTTGTCGACGGCGATCTCCCAGGCGCGCAGCACCTCGGCCTGGCGGGCCGGCGGCAGGACGGAGCAGAGCGCGCGGCGCAGCCGGGGGCCGTCGGCGGCGAAGTAGAACGAGAACAGCGCGACGGTGAGCAGCTGGAAGAGACCGCCGAGCACCTGGGCGGACACGTCGAGGACCCCGGCCGCGCTGTTCTGCGCGTACTTGCGCAGCCAGTCGGAGTGCAGGAGGCCTTCCTGGACGTCCACCCTTCTGAGGTCCGTGTGGAACCTCTGGTTGATCCAGCTGATGACCGAGTCCAGGTAGTCCGGGAAGCCCTCGACCATCTTGATGATCTGGCCGGCCAGCATGGAGCCGAGCAGCGTGACGAAGCCGGCGACGACGATCGTCAGACCGAGGAAGACCAGGAAGGTGGCGAGCCCCCTGCGCATGCCGCGAGCGGCCATCCGGCTCACCGCGGGCTCGATGGCCAGGGCCAGGAAGAACGCGATCAGAATGTTGATCAGCAGTCCGGTCAGCTGGTGGAAGGCCCAGCTGCCCAGCTGGAACGCGGCGATGAGCGCGAGGGCGAGCACCATGGCGCGCGGCAGCCAGCGCGGCATGCGGCCCGCCGGAGCGGCGGCGTCGTCGGCCGGGGTCCGGGCGGGCGGCGTCGTAACGGTCGGGGATGCTGCGTGCCGGGCGGCCGGCTCGTTGTCGTCAGTGGGTGCCACGGGCCAAGTCTCGCCCACGCCACCGACAGCCTGCTGCCACCCGGGATCCTCGGGGCCGGTCAGCGCTTCTCCCCGGGCACGTTCATGACCGAGCAGACCACGTGCCAGACGTCCTTGGCCTCCCAACCGGCGTCCAGCGCCTCGTGCACCGTACGCTCGCCGAGCTCCGACATCACGTGATCGCGCGCGAAGGTGTCGGCGTACCCCGGACCGAAGTGTTCCGCCATCCGCTGCCAGAAGACCGTCAACCGCATGACACCAGTATCCCGCCCCTTGGGGTGGGCCCTGCCGGGGACCGCATGCCGAGACCGCTTTCCGTCCTACGGTCTTTCGCATGGCCGAAACAGGAGCTTCCCCACTCCCCCTTACGCCCCCGGCGCGCTCCCCGCTCTTCCGCGCCGAACAGTTCGTCTGGCTCACCGCGCGCGTGCTGGAGCAGCGGCTCTTCGCCTACCACTTTCTGAACGGCGCCGCCGATCCGGTGGAGGCCGCGCTGGACGCCTACCGCAACGAGGACGGCGGGTACGGGCACGCGCTGGAACCCGATCTGCGCGGCCCCGTGAGCCAGCCCCTGCATACCGGACACGCGCTGCGGGTGCTGGACGCCGTCGGGCGCTGCGGTGGGCAGCGGGTGGAACGTGTGTGCCGCTATCTGACCTCCGTCTCGACCTCGGACGGTGCCCTTCCGGCGATCCATCCCAGCCAGCGCGGCTATCCGGCGGCACCGTTCGTACCGGTCGTGGACGACCCGCCCAGCGAGTTGCTCGCCACGGGACCCGTGGTGGGCCTGCTGCACCGCAACGAGGTGTGGCACGCCTGGCTGTTCCGGGCCACCGACTTCTGCTGGCAGGCCGTGGAGACCCTGGGGAAGTCCCACCCCTATGAGGTGGAGGCCGCCGTGGCCTTCCTGGACTCCGCCCCCGACCGCCGGCGCGCGGAGGCGGCCGCCGACCGTCTCGGCCGCCTGGTGCGCGAGCAGCGGCTGGCGGCACTGGACCCGGAGCGCCTCGACGCCTTCCCCGTCGCTCCCGGCTATGCGCCGGGCGAGCACCACTTCCCGCACGACTTCGCGAAGGACCCGCAATCGCTCGCGCGCGCGTGGTTCACGGACGAGGAGATGGCGCGCTCCCTGGACTTCCTCGCCGCCGAGCAGCGGGAGGACGGCGGCTGGCCGATCCGCTGGCGTCAGTGGGCGCCGGTTCCCGCGTCGGAGGCACGCCCCATGGTGACGATTCAGGCACTGCACACCCTCAGGGCGTACGGCCGCTTCGTGGGCTGAGCCCCACCGCGCCGGGCCGAGCGGCCGTGGTCACCCGCCGATCGCCCGCACTCCCGCCGTCACCACCACGGCCGCCGCGACGACCAGCAGGAACGGTGCGCGCAGCGCCAGGGCCACGGCGGCCGCGCCGAGCCCCGCGGCCCTGGCGTCCAGCACGAGCGCGTGCCCGTCGGCGAACGTCTGCTGGGCGGTGAGCGCGGCGAGGAGGGCGACGGGCAGCAGGGCGGCGAGCCGCCGTACCAGCGGCCGCTCCACGGCACCGGCGGGCACGAGCAGTCCGGCGAGCTTGACGGCGTAGCAGCCGAGTGCGGTCGCGCCGATCGCGATCCAGGTGTTCATCGAGCCTTCTCCGATCCGTCCGCTCCGCCCTGTATGCCCGGCAGGTCCGTTTCCTGCCGTCCGGTACGACGGCCGCGCCGGCCCTCGACGAACAGCGCGGCCGGCGCCGCCAGTGCCGCCACGAGGACCGGTACGCCGGCCGGCAGGACGGGCAGCAGGCCGAGGCCCAGCAGGATCGCGAGGCCCGCGACCGCGCGTTCGGTGGGCGTCTTGAGCATCGGGGCGAGCAGGGCCAGGAAGACGGCGGGACCGGCCGCGTCCAGACCCCATGCGTCCGTGTCCCCGATGGCCTTCGCGCCCAGCGCGCCGAGCAGCGTGGTGAGGTTCCACAGCAGGTACAGGCTGAGCCCGGTCACGGTGAAGCCGATCCGCGCGGCCCGCCGGGTCGGCTGGGCCAGGGTCACCGCCGTGGTCTCGTCGATCACCCACTGCGCGGCCAGCGGCCGCACCGCGCGCGGGAGAGCCAGCAACTGCGACAGGCGCAGCCCGTAGAAGGCGTTGCGCACGCCCAGGAAGAAGGCGCCGGCGGCGGCCGTGAACGGGTTGCCGCCGGCGGCGAGCGCGCCCACGAGGGCGAACTGGGAGGCGCCGGTGAACACCAGGAGGCTGAGCGCGCAGGTCTGGAGGAGCCCGAGTCCGCTGCCGGCCGAGGTGACCCCGAAGGCGAATCCGGAGAGCCCGACCGCGACGCCGACGCCCAGGGCGTCCCGTACGACCGCGGCGTCCGGTTTGTGCGTGCCGTCGGCGGTCATGTCCGCGAGTGCTGTCTGTTGTGCCACGCCCCGGACGGTACGGGCGGACGTCAGTCCGGGTCTTGTACGTTCTTGCGCTCCCGTTGGTAGGCGCCCGGAGGTACGCCGACGATCCGGGTGAAGTGCCGGTTGAGGTGCGGCTGGTCGGTGAAGCCGACGGCGAGGGCCGCCTCGGCGGGTGCCGTCCCCGTGTCCAGCAGCAGCCGCGCGCGCCGGACCCGGGCGTCGGTCAGCCAGGTGTGCGGCGGCATCCCGTACGCGTCGCGGAAGGCCCGCAGCAGGGCGAACGGGCTGGTTCCCAGGTCCGTGGCGAGGCGCTCCAGGGTCGGCGGCCCGGCGATCCGCTCCTCCAGCACGGCACGCGCGCGTGCCGCGATCCGCGCTCCCGCCGTCCGCGTCGGCCGCTGCGGCAGCGGCCCGCCGTTGAGCCTGAGCAGCCTGGTCACTGCCACGCGCAGCAGGGTGTCGGCGGCCAGCGCGTTGCCCTCCTCGGCGGCGCGGAGCACCTGGTGGACCAGGCGGACGGTGTACGGGTCGTCGAGGACGGGGCTGACGAAGCCGGGCGTTCCGCGGATGCTGGTGGTCTCGGCCGCGATCTCGGCCACCAGCTCGGGCGAGGGATAGACCGCGCCGTAGCGCCAGCCCTCGGGCACGCCCGCCCGGCCGGTGTGCGGGGTGTCCGGATTGACCAGCGCGAGGGCTCCCGCACCGGCCGACACGTCCGAGCCACGGTGCTGGAAGACCTCGACGCCGTCGGCGATGGCCGCAATCACGAAGTTCTGGTGGGTGTGCCGGACGAAGGTCTTGTGGATGTACCGGGCACGCAGCAGGTCGACACCGGGCAGCTCCTCGTACCGCCAGTGCCGTGCCCGCTCGACTGAACCCGCCACACATCCATTCTCCGCGACGCGCATTCCGCACACGGCCACAGGTACGGAGGCCCGGACTCCGCCCGCCCCACCGGCCAGTCCCCAGCAGTCCCCGGCAGCGTCAGCCGCCATCGCGCCCACGGCTCCCCGCCGGTCCCACCCGCCGCCGCGGTCCGCGGCCGGCACCACCAGCTACCGAGACCTCCGCGACGCCGCTCCGGCGAGTCCCGGCTCCCCACACACCCGCGCCCTCCTGTTTCCGCAGGTCACCCCCATTGTCAGTGGCCGGGTGCAGGATTGGAGGCATGGTCAGCTCCGCACACCGAGCCCTCGACGGCTTCTCGCCCGCGACCCGCGGCTGGTTCACGGGGGCGTTCTCCGCGCCCACCGCGGCCCAGGCGGGCGCGTGGCAGGCCATCCGGGAGGGCTCGGACGTGCTGGTGGTCGCCCCCACCGGGTCCGGCAAGACGCTGGCCGCGTTCCTCGCCGCCCTGGACCAGCTGGCCTCGACCCCTCCCCCTGCCGACCCGAAGAAGCGCTGCCGGGTGCTGTACGTCTCCCCGCTGAAGGCCCTCGCGGTCGACGTGGAGCGGAACCTCCGCAGCCCCCTCACCGGCATCCGCCACGAGTCCGTGCGCCTGTGCCTGCCCGAGCCCGAGGTCAAGGTGGGCATCCGCTCCGGGGACACTCCGGCCGCCGAGCGGCGCGCCCTGTCCACGCGTCCGCCGGACATCCTGATCACCACCCCCGAGTCGCTGTTCCTGATGCTGACGTCGGCCACCCGCGACGCGCTGACGGGCGTGGAGACGGTGATCCTGGACGAGGTGCACGCGGTCGCGGGCACGAAGCGCGGCGCGCACCTGGCGCTGTCCCTGGAGCGCCTGGACGAGCTGCTGCCTCGGCCGGCCCGCAGGATCGGCCTGTCGGCGACCGTGCGCCCCGTGGACGAGGTGGCCAGGTATCTCTCGCCGCGCCGCAAGGTGGAGATCGTCCAGCCGGAGTCCGGCAAGGAGTTCGACCTCTCCGTCGTCGTCCCGGTCGAGGACATGGGCGAGCTGGGCGGCTCCCCCGCGGCCGACGGCAACGAGGGGGCGGAGCGGCCGTCGATCTGGCCCCATGTGGAGGAGCGGATCACCGACCTGGTCCAGGCCCACCGTTCCACGATCGTGTTCGCGAACTCGCGTCGCCTGGCGGAGCGGCTGTGCAACCGGCTCAACGAGATCGCCTACGAGCGGGCGACCGGCGAGACCCTGGACGAACACCATTCACCGGCCGAGCTGATGGGCGGCTCGGGCGCGGCCCAGGGCGCGCCCCAGGTGATCGCCCGCGCGCATCACGGCTCGGTCTCCAAGGAGCAGCGCGCGCTCGTGGAGGAGGACCTCAAGGCGGGCCGGCTGCCCGCGGTGGTCGCGACGTCCAGCCTGGAGCTGGGCATCGACATGGGCGCCGTCGACCTCGTCGTGCAGGTCGAGTCCCCGCCCTCGGTGGCGTCCGGACTCCAGCGCGTCGGCCGCGCGGGACACCAGGTGGGCGCCGTCTCCACGGGCGTGGTGTTCCCCAAGTACCGGGGCGACCTGGTCCAGGCGGCCGTGGTCACCGAGCGGATGCGCTCGGGCGCCATCGAGTCCCTGAAGGTCCCCGCGAACCCGCTGGACGTGCTCGCCCAGCAGCTCGTGGCCATGACCGCGCTGGACACCTGGCAGTTCGACGACCTGCTCGCCGCCGTTCGCCGCGCGGCTCCCTTCGCCTCACTGCCCGAGTCGGCGTTCACTGCGACCCTGGACATGCTCGCGGGCCGTTACCCGTCCGACGCGTTCGCCGAGCTGCGCCCTCGCGTGGTGTGGGACCGCGTGACCGGCGCGATCACCGGCCGCCCGGGAGCCCAGCGCCTCGCCGTCACCTCCGGCGGCACGATCCCCGACCGGGGCCTCTTCGGGGTGTTCCTCGCCGGTTCCGACCCCAAGAAGGGTGGCGGCCGGGTCGGTGAGCTGGACGAGGAGATGGTGTACGAGTCCCGGGTCGGGGACGTCTTCACACTGGGCACGAGTTCCTGGCGCATCGAGGACATCACGCGCGACCGGGTCCTGGTCTCCCCCGCGCCCGGCGTGCCCGGCCGACTGCCCTTCTGGAAGGGCGACCAGCTGGGCCGCCCGCTGGAACTGGGGCGCGCGGTGGGCGCGTTCCTGCGCGAGGTGGGCTCGCTGCCCAAGGACGACGCCCGGCTGCGCCTGCTCGCCGCCGGCCTGGACGCGTGGGCCGTGGACAACGTGCTGTCCTACCTGGACGAGCAGCGTGAGGCCTGTGGCCATGTCCCGGACGACCGCACGATCGTGGTCGAGCGCTTCCGCGACGAGCTGGGCGACTGGCGGGTCGTCGTCCACTCCCCCTTCGGCGCCCAGGTGCACGCCCCCTGGGCCCTCGCGCTCGGTGCCCGCCTCTCCGAGCGGTACGGCATGGACGCGCAGGTCATGCACGCCGACGACGGCATCGTGCTGCGCCTGCCGGACGCCGACCTGATGGGCCTGGACCTGCTCGACCAGGAGCCCGTGAGGGCCGGCACGGAGTACGACAGCGAGCAGGCGCCGGTGGGCGCGGGGGACGTCACCTTCGACAAGGGCGAGGTCGACCAGATCGTCACCGACCAGGTGGGCAGCTCCGCCCTGTTCGCCTCCCGGTTCCGTGAATGCGCCGCCCGCGCGCTGCTGCTGCCGCGCCGCAACCCCGGGAAGCGCACCCCTTTGTGGCAGCAGCGCCAGCGGGCTGCCCAACTGCTACAGGTGGCCAGCGAGTTCGGCTCGTTCCCGATCGTCCTGGAGGCGGTCCGCGAGTGCCTCCAGGACGTCTTCGACGTTCCCGGCCTCGTGGAGCTGATGGGCGACATCGAGGCCCGCAAGGTCCGCCTGGTCGAGGTCACCACCCCCGAGCCGTCGCCCTTCGCCCGCTCCCTGCTGTTCGGGTACGTCGCCCAGTTCCTGTACGAGGGCGACTCCCCGCTCGCCGAGCGCCGCGCCGCGGCACTGTCCCTGGACTCGCGGCTGCTGGCCGAGCTGCTGGGCCAGGCGGAGCTGCGCGAGCTGCTCGACGCGGAGGTGCTGACCGAGCTGGAGCGCGAACTCCAGCGGCTGACGGAGGACCGCCGGGTCAAGGACGTGGAGGGCGTGGCCGACGTGCTGCGGCTGCTCGGCCCGCTGACCGAGGCCGAGCTGACCGAGCGGGGCGCCGACCGGCAGTGGGCGCGGGAGCTGGCCGGCGCCCGCCGGGCCATCCGGGTCCGCATCGCCGGTGCCGACCACTGGGCGGCCGTCGAGGACGCGGGCCGCCTGCGCGACGCGCTCGGCACGGCGCTCCCCGTCGGCGTCCCCGAGGCCTTCACCGAGCCGGTGAAGGACCCGCTCGGCGACCTCCTCGCGCGCCACGCCCGCACCCACGGCCCCTTCACGTCGGCCACCGCGGCGGCCCGCTTCGGCCTGGGCGTGGCGGTCACCGAGGGCGCCCTGCGGCGGCTGGCCGCGAACGGCCGTGTCGTACAGGGCGAGTTCCACCCGGCCGGCATCGGCCAGGAGTGGTGCGACACGGCCGTGCTGCGCCGGCTGCGCCGCCGTTCCCTGGCCGCCCTGCGGCACGAGCTGGAGCCGGTGCCACCGGCCGCGCTGGCACAGTTCCTGCCGCAGTGGCAGCACATCGGGTCGGGGCACGGACTGCGCGGCATCGACGGGCTGGTGCGCGCCGTCGAGCAGTTGCAGGGTGCCTCGGTACCCGCCTCGGCGCTGGAGAAGCTGGTCCTGCCCTCCCGGGTGGCGAACTACACGCCCTCGATGCTCGACGAACTCACCGCAGCCGGCGACGTTGTGTGGGCCGGAGCGGGCGCCCTGCCCGGCAAGGACGGCTGGGTCTCCCTGTACCTGGCGGACGCGGCCCCGCTGCTCCTGCCGCCCGCGCACCCCCTGGAGCTGACCGCGCTCCACCAGTCCGTCCTGGACACCCTCTCCGGCGGTTACGGCCTGTTCTTCCGGCAGATCGCCGACCAGGTCCGCGCCACCACCCACCCCGACGCCACCGACCCCCAACTGGCCGACGCCCTCTGGGACCTGGCGTGGTCGGGGCGGCTCACCAACGACACCCTCGCCCCGATGCGCTCCCTGCTGGGCTCCGGCCGCACGGCGGGTTCGACGGCCCATCGCGCCAAGCGCACCGTCCCGCGCGGCCGTTACGGCTCCCTGACCGCCGCGGCACGCGCCGTCTCCCGCACCGGCCCGCCCACGGTGGCCGGCCGCTGGTCCCTGCTGCCCGCGGCCGAACCGGACGCCACCGTGCGCGCGCACGCGCTGGCGCGCACTCTCCTCGACCGGCACGGCGTGGTCACCCGGGGTGCCGTAGCCGCGGAGGGCGTCGAGGGCGGCTTCTCCGCGGTGTACCGCGTGCTGTCCGCCTTCGAGGACAGCGGCCAGGCGCGGCGCGGTTACGTGGTCGAGGGTCTGGGCGCCGCCCAGTTCGCGATGGACGGCGCGGTCGACCGCCTCCGCGCGGTGTCCAACGCCCGCGACCGGGGCGAGGGCCTGCCCGCCCCGGCCTCCGGCTTGGGCGGCGGAAACCCCCCGCCCTTCCCCGACGGCGGGCACGCGACCCCGAACGTCTTCGACCAGGCCGACGGCGGCTTCGGCCACCCGGGCCTCGACGGAGACTTCGCCTGGCCGCCCGAGGACCACCCGGCGGCCTCCGGCGACTTCGGCCGGCCGGCGAAGCAGCACGCGAGCGACTACGTCTCGCCCCGAGACCTGGCTCCGGCCGCCGGCACCTTCGACTCCCCCGGCTACGGCGGCCCCCGGGGCGGCGGCTCCGCCTCTCCGTACGGCTCACCGGCGGCCCGCGGCTTCGGCGACCGCCGTACGCGCTCGTCGTCACCCGATCCCCGCGCCGTGGTCCTGGCCGCGGCCGATCCCGCCAACGCCTACGGCGCGGCCCTCCCCTGGCCCGAGCCGCCGACCGGGGCCGGGCACAAGCCGGGCCGCAAGGCGGGCTCGCTGGTCGTGCTGGTGGAGGGCGAGCTGACGCTGTACATGGAGCGCGGCGGCAAGACGCTGCTGGCCTGGCCCTCCGCCCCGGACGCCGAGGCCGGCGACGACCCGCGGCTGCGGATGGCCGCGGAGGCCCTGGCAGCGGCCGCCCGCGCCGGTTCCCTCGGCACGGTCACGGTGGAGCGGGTCAACGGCACCCAGTCCCTGACCTCCCCCATGGGCGCCCTTCTGGAGGCGGCGGGATTCATCGCGACTCCGCGCGGCCTGCGGCTCAGGGCATGATCACGGCGCCTTCTGGCGCGGACCGCCGTGGCTCAGCCCACCGTGGCACCCTTGACGCATGCCTGAAGGTGACACGGTCTGGCAGGCCGCGCGGCGGCTGCACGAGGCCCTCGCGGGCAAGGTGCTGACCCGCAGCGACTTCCGGGTGCCGAAGTACGCGACGGTCGACCTCACGGGCCGTGCGGTCCTGAGCACGATCCCCCGCGGCAAACACCTGCTCACCCGCTTCGAGGGCGACCTGACCCTGCACACCCATCTGCGCA
Source organism: Streptomyces sp. NPDC044061 (assembly GCF_056434305.1). Taxonomy (NCBI): domain Bacteria; kingdom Bacillati; phylum Actinomycetota; class Actinomycetes; order Kitasatosporales; family Streptomycetaceae; genus Streptomyces; species Streptomyces sp. NPDC044061. The sequence goes on from NZ_JBWKFL010000008.1 coordinate 316,275, forward strand.
TGGAGGGCTCCTGGAAGGTGTTCGGCGCGGGCGAGCGCTGGCGGGGCGGCCCGGCCCACCAGATCCGCGCGATCCTAGGCACCACCGATCGCACGGCCGTCGGCTACCGCCTCCAGGTGCTGGAGTTCCTGCGCACCGGCGAGGAGGAGCGCGTCGTCGGCCACCTCGGCCCCGATCTGCTCGGCCCGGACTGGGGCCCCGAGCGCGCCCTCGCCAACCTGCTCGCGGACCCCGCCCGCGCCCTCGGCGAGGCCCTGCTGGACCAGCGCAATCTCGCCGGGATCGGCAACGTCTACAAGAGCGAGCTGTGCTTCCTGCTCGGCGTGACCCCCTGGCTGCCCGTCGGAGCCCTGCCCGCGGACCGCGCCGCCAAGCTGCCCGCCCTCGCCAAGAAGCTCCTGGAGGCCAACCGCGACCGTCCGGTCCGCCAGACCACGGGCCTGCCCCGGCAGGACCTGTTCGTGTACGGCCGCGCACCCCGCCCCTGCCTGCGCTGCGGCACCCGGGTCCGCGTGGCCGACCAGGGCGATGGATCGCAGGAGCGGCCCACCTACTGGTGCCCGGCCTGCCAGCCGGGTCCCGCGCCCGCGCCCGGAGAGGCGCAGAGATGGCGTGAGCGGTATCCCCGCCGGCCGTCCCCGTCCAACTAATTGACGATCCGTCAGATTCGCTCGTACGGTCCGTGTATGCCCCTCAAGGCGTACGACCTCACCGGACGCACCGCGTTCGTCACCGGAGCCGCCGGCGGCATCGGGCGGGCCTCCGCCGTGCTGCTCGCCGAGGCGGGAGCCACCGTGCACTGCGCCGACCGGGATCCGGACGGCCTGCACGGCACGGCCAAGCTGATCGAGGACCGTGGCGGCACGGCCCGTACCCACGTCCTCGACGTCACCGACCGGACGGCTCTCGCCGAGGCCGTCCGCTCCTGCGGGCACCTGGACGTGATGGCGGCGATCGCCGGGATCATGCACAGCAGTCCCGTCCTCGACACCAGGGACGAGGACCTGGACCGGGTGCTGAACGTCAACTTCAAGGGCGTGCTGTACGCCTGCCAGGAGGCGGCCCGGTCGATGCTCGCCCACGACACCCGGGGCAGCATCGTCACCATGGCCTCCGGCGCGGTCGACACCGGCGGTCCGGGGCTGCTCTGCTACGGCGCGGCCAAGGCGGCCGTGGTGCAGTTGACGAAGACACTGGCCACCGAGGTCGGCCGGCACGGCATCCGGGTCAACGCGGTCGCCCCGGGCTGGATCCGCACTCCCATGACCGAACGCCACGACCGGGGCGCGCAGGCCCACACCGAGGCCCTGATGGCCCGGATGTCCCCGCTGGGGCGGGTCGGCGAGCCGGACGACGTCGCGTCCGCCGTCCTGTATCTGGCGTCGGACGCGTCGGGGTTCATGACGGGTCAGATTCTCCGCCCGAACGGGGGTGTGGCGATGCCCTGGTGACGTCCGCCGTCCGCCAGGCGGCCGTCCACCGCCCCGTTTCCACGGCGCCGACCGCCCGCCCCTTGGGCACACAGTGCACCGGGAGCACACTCAGGCCCCAACCCCCGAGCACGAGGGCCTCTTCGATCACCCCGGAACCCGCCTCCAGGGCTATCCGCAGCACCGCCCACCACCACACCGCCCCCAGCCCGAGCACAGCCCCCCAGCGCGCCACCCGCCTCACCATGGCCGCCACCTCCAGCCGGACGCCAGAACGCCACGAGACCCGCGCGGGAGGCGCACCGAGGGCTCACTGTCGCAAGGCCACCCGAACCGGCACCGGGGGCACCGGTTCCGAGAGCCGGCCTCCTACGCGTTCTCCGCCTGGAACATCCAGTGATGCTTCTCGAGATCCGCCGTGATCCCGATGAAGATGTCCTGGGACACCGGGTCCGCCGCGCCGGTCGCGTTCACCCGCTCGCGCATCCGGGTGATCACCGCACCGAGGGCGTCCACCAGCGCACGGACCGCGTCCGTGTCCTTGATCCAGCCGGCCGGGGTGGTCCCGATGCCGCTGCCGGAGGACACGGTGGCCGCGCGTCCGTCGGGCGGGACGCCGAGCGCGGAGGCCCGTTCGGCCACGGTGTCGGAGTGGGTGCGCGCGGAGTCGACGACCTCGTCGAGCTGGAGGTGGATGGACCGGAAGCGGGGTCCGACGACGTTCCAGTGGACCTGTTTGGCGACCAGCGAGAGGTCCACCAGGTCGACCAGGGCGCCCTGCAGCGCCTCGGAGACGGTCTTCAGGTCGGCGTCGGGCAACGGGCTCTTCACGACGTACATCCGGTTCCTCCGGTGGTTCGGCGCCGTCACGTCCCTCCACCATGACCGCCCCACCAGATACCGGCAAATGGACGTAAAGAGACATGAATCACTCGAACGTGGGAGACGGGAAATCCCGGGCAACGCGAAACCCCGGCCGGGCTTCCCCAGGTCTTCCTGGGCAAGCCCGGCCGGGGCTTCACACGTATCGGGTCGCTAAGCCGCGCACGCGCACGTCACGCGGCGACCACGTCCACTGCCTCCGCGGGCGCCTTGATGGTCACCCGTTCCGGTGGCACACCGGTCACCGACACGGAACCCAGCATCGGACGGACCGGCGTGGGCACGGGCTCGGTGGCCCGGGCGGACTGGGCCAGTTCGGCGAGCGCGAGCTCATCGCTCACTTCTCGCATCAGTTCCGACATCCGTACGTCCAGCGCGTCGCAGATGGCGGAGAGCAGCTCGGAGGAAGCCTCCTTCTGCCCCCGCTCCACCTCGGAGAGATAGCCGAGTGAGACTCGGGCGGACGAGGAGACTTCGCGCAGAGTACGGCCCTGGCGTTGGCGCTGCCGACGCAGCACGTCACCAAGCAGGCGACGGAGCAGAATCATCGGTGGCTCCCTCCTCGGACCGCGTAGCCGCATCCTTCTCGCCCCACCGTACCGCCTCGCGCCGCGGCCGTGCGGGGAGCGATGTCGTGTTCACTCAGGGCTGCAAACATCAAAACCCCCCGTTCCGTTCCGTATCCTGTGCCCGCTCATTCCCAGTCTGTTCGCCCGCAAGCTCCCTCAGAAGCAGTGCGAGTACGCTCCGTACACTCTCCATACGAATTTCCGCACGGTCGCCGTTCAACCGCAGGGCTTCGACTTTTCCGCCACTGGCAGAACCGGAGCCGGGCGCGAGCGGCCCGTCGACGGCCACGAAGACCGTTCCGACGGGCTGTCCGTCCTGCGGATCGGGCCCCGCGACACCGGTCGTCGCGATGCCCCAGTCGGCTCCCAGGGCCTTGCGCACCCCGGTCGCCATCTGACCCGCGACCTGCGGATCCACCGCTCCCCGCTCCGCCAGGAGGGTGGCGTCGACCGCCAGCAGCCCGTGCTTCAGCTCGGTGGCGTAGGCGGTGACCGAACCCCGGAAGACCTTGGACGCCCCGGGGACCGCCGTGATCTCCGCCGCGACCAGACCACCGGTGAGCGACTCCGCGACGGCGAGGCTCTCGCCCCTCACGGTCAGTAGTCGCACCAGTTCGGTGGCCGGGGAACTCACGCGTCCTTCTCCTCCAACGCCGCCGCGCGCTCGGCGATTCCCCGCCGGCGCAGCACAACGGCCTGTCTCACGTAGTCGAGGCCGGTCACGACCGTCAGGACGACCGCGACGGCCATCACCCAGAACCTCGCGGTGGCCAGCCATCCCGTCAGTGCCAGGACGTACATCCCGACGGCCACGCCCTGGGTGAGCGTCTTGAGCTTGCCGCCACGGCTCGCGGGGATCACGCCGTAGCGAATGACCAGAAAACGCAGCAGCGTGATGCCGAGTTCCCGGCCGAGGATCACGGCCGTCACCCACCACGGCAGATCGCCGAGGGCCGACAGACAGATGAGCGCCGCCCCCATGATCGCCTTGTCGGCGATGGGGTCGGCGATCTTCCCGAAGTCGGTGACCAGGTTGTACGTGCGCGCCAGATGCCCGTCGAACAGGTCGGTGATCATGGCGATGGCGAACGCCGCCCAGGCGAGCGAGCGCCAGGCCGGGTCGTAGCCCCCGCCCGCCAGCATCAGCGCCACGAAGCCGGGCACGAGCAGCAGCCGCAGCATCGTCAGCAGATTGGCGACATTCCACACACTGGCCTGGTTGACGGCCGCGGCCGCCAGCTTCGCGCCGCGCGGGGAACGCGCACCCTCCAGGTCGGCGGCGGGACCGACGGAACCAGAGACAGAACCGGAGACCTCGGGAGCAGCGCCGTCGGCAGCGGCGGCGGAACCCCGGGCGCTCTGCGCGCCGGAGGAGCCACCCGCGGCGGATGCCGGGACTCCGGTCATCTGCCCGCCTCCTCACTACACGCGAACGAGCCCGCCAGCGGCTCGGCAACCAGGTCGACACCCTCCGTACCGACCACCTTCGCCTCGACCATACGTCCGACGCTCAGGCCCGCGCCGCTCGTGAGCAGCACCTGCCCGTCCGTCTCCGGCGCCTGGTGCTCGGCACGGCCGTACACGCCCTCGTCCTCGTCCACGGACTCCACGAGGACGCGCACGCTCTGACCGGCGCGCTCCTCCGCCCGCTGGGAGACGAGTTCCTCGGCGAGCCGGGAGATGTGGGCGAGGCGCTCGGCGACGACGTCCTCGTCGAGCTTGTGGTCGTACGTCGCCGCCTCCGTGCCCTCCTCGTCGGAGTAGCCGAAGACACCGATGGCGTCCAGGCGGGCGCCGTTCAGGAAGCGCTCCAGTTCGGCCAGGTCCGACTCGCTCTCGCCGGGGAAGCCGACGATGAAGTTGGAGCGCACGCCGGCCTCGGGGGCCTTGGAGCGGATGGTGTCCAGCAGTTCGAGGAACCGGTCGGTGTCGCCGAAGCGGCGCATGGCGCGCAGCACGTCGGGCGCGGAGTGCTGGAAGGACAGGTCGAAGTAGGGGGCGACCTTCGGGGTGGAGGTCAGCACGTCGATCAGGCCGGGGCGCATCTCGGCCGGCTGCAGGTAGCTCACGCGCACCCGCTCGATGCCGTCGACCTCGGCCAGATCGGGCAGCAGGGACTCCAGCAGGCGGATGTCGCCCAGGTCCTTGCCGTAGGAGGTGTTGTTCTCGGAGACCAGCATGATCTCCTTCACACCCTGCTCGGCCAGCCAGCGGGTCTCGTTCAGCACGTCGCTCGGGCGGCGGGAGATGAAGGAGCCACGGAACGACGGGATGGCGCAGAAGGAGCAGCGCCGGTCGCAGCCGGAGGCGAGCTTGACCGAGGCGACCACGGAGCCGTCCAGACGGCGGCGCAGGGGCGCGCGCGGGCCGGAGGCGGGCGCGACCCCCTCCGGGAGGTCGGCGGGGCCGTGGCCGGGCAGCGCGACGGACGCGGCGGAGTCCTGGCGCTCGGCCGGGCTGATCGGCAGCAGCTTGCGGCGGTCGCGCGGGGTGTGGGAGGCGTGGATGCCGCCGGACAGGATGGTCTGCAGACGGTCGGAGATGTCAGCGTAGTCGTCGAAGCCGAGCACCCCGTCGGCCTCGGGCAGCGCCTCGGCGAGTTCCTTGCCGTACCGCTCGGCCATGCAGCCCACCGCCACGACGGCCTGGGTTCTGCCCTGGTCCTTGAGGTCGTTGGCCTCGAGCAGGGCGTCGACGGAGTCCTTCTTGGCGGCCTCGACGAAACCACAGGTGTTGACCACGGCGACATCGGCGTCCGCGGCGTCCTCGACGAGCTGCCAGCCGTCCGCCTCCAAACGGCCTGCGAGCTCCTCCGAGTCCACCTCGTTACGGGCGCAGCCGAGAGTGACGAGTGCGACGGTACGGCGTTCAGGCATGGGCTCAAGACTACTTTGTCTGTCAGACACCCCATGTCGAAGGGGTTGGCCGATCTTGGCCAACCCCTTTCACATCAGCTCCCCCAAGGGCCGCTCATCCGGCCTCGGGGTCGCCCTTGGTGTACGTGAGGCGCTCCACGGCGCCCTTCTGGAAGTTGTCCTCGATCTTCTTGCCGTTGACGTACAGCTGGATCGCGCCGGCGTCGCCCAGGATCAGGTTGATCTTGGAGCCGTCCTGGAAGGTCTTGGACTCGCCCTGCTTCAGCAGCCCGTCGAAGAGCATCCGGCCGTTGTGGTCCTTGGCGGAGATCCAGCTGCGCCCGTTGGCCGCGCTGACCCGGACGGTGACCTTGTCCTGCGGCGCGGCCGCGATGGCGCTGTCGGACGCCTCCGAGGTCGGCTGGTCGGGCTTGTCCTTCTTGGGGGTGGGCGAGGCGGACTTGGCGGGGGTGTTGGTGGCGCCCTCGGCGACCTGCGACTTGGCGTCGTTTCCGCTGTCGCCGCCCTTGAACGCGGTGAACCCGACGAAGCCGATGACGGCGACGATCGCGGCGACCATGGCCGCGGTCCAGTTGGGCCCGCGGCGCTCGGGGCGGATACGTTCCGCCTCGAACAGGGGCGCGGCGGGGGTGGGCGCGGGCCGCCCGCCGTGCTCGGCGTCGTACTGCGCGATCAGCGGTGCGGGGTCGAGGTGTACGGCCCTGGCCAGCGTGCGGATGTGCCCGCGTGCGTACACGTCACCGCCACAGGGGGCGAAGTCGTCCGCCTCGATGGCGTGCACGATGGCGATACGGACACGAGTGGCACTGCTGACGTCGCCGACGGTGAGCCCGGCCGCGATGCGCGCCTGCTGCAGGGCGCGGCCCACGGAGGGACGGGCTTCCTCGGACACGTCTTGGAACGGACGCTCGTCTTCAGGGGAGTTGCCGATGGACACGGGGGCGCCTTTCGAGCGTTTGAGCCACCTGTGCTGGAGGTTCAGTCTAGGGCGGGAGCGAAAGGGTGGGGCAACCGGGCGGTGGGACTTGTACGCCGATCGGAAGGTCCGGTCATCCCGACGGCGGGACAGTCACATACCCCAGGATGGGGTCTGTAGCTGTCCTTTCGCTCAACTTGACGTACGGCAAAGGGAAACGGTTGCTCGCCGCTCTCTAACGGGTGGATCACGACGATGCCGCCACCCGGCGTAAGCCGACACGCCGGATGGCGCGCTCCCTACCCGTCAGACTCCCCGCGAATCACCGCGAGCACGCCGTCCAGCTCGTCAGGCTTCACAAGAACGTCACGTGCCTTCGAACCCTCACTGGGGCCGACGATGTTCCGGGACTCCATGAGGTCCATCAGCCGCCCCGCCTTGGCGAAGCCGACGCGCAGCTTGCGCTGGAGCATGGACGTCGACCCGAACTGGGTGGAGACCACCAGCTCGGCCGCCTGGCACAGCAGGTCGAGGTCGTCGCCGATGTCCTCGTCGATCTCCTTCTTCTGCTTGGTGCCCACGGTGACGTCGTCCCGGAAGACGGGCGCCATCTGGTCCTTGCAGTGCTGGACGACGACCGCGACCTCCTCCTCGGTCACGAACGCGCCCTGCATACGGGTCGGCTTGTTCGCTCCCATCGGCAGGAACAGGCCGTCGCCCTTGCCGATGAGCTTCTCGGCGCCGGGCTGGTCGAGGATGACCCGGGAGTCGGCGAGCGAGGAGGTGGCGAACGCCAGCCGCGAGGGCACGTTGGCCTTGATGAGACCGGTGACCACGTCGACCGACGGGCGCTGGGTGGCGAGCACCAGGTGGATGCCGGCCGCGCGCGCGAGCTGCGTGATGCGCACGATCGAGTCCTCGACGTCCCGCGGGGCGACCATCATCAGGTCGGCCAACTCGTCCACGATCACCAGCAGGTACGGGTACGGCTGCAGCTCCCGCTCGCTGCCCTCCGGCGGCTTGACCTTGCCCTCGCGGACCGCGCGGTTGAAGTCGTCGATGTGCCGGTAGCCGTACGCCGCGAGGTCGTCGTAGCGCAGGTCCATCTCGCGTACGACCCACTGCAGGGCCTCGGCGGCCCGCTTGGGGTTGGTGATGATCGGCGTGATCAGGTGCGGAATGCCCTCGTAAGCGGTCAGTTCGACGCGCTTGGGGTCGACCAGGATCATCCGGACGTCCTCGGGGGTCGCCCGCATCATGACCGAGGTGATCAGGCAGTTGATGCAGGACGACTTGCCGGAGCCGGTGGCGCCGGCGACCAGCATGTGCGGCATCTTCGCCAGCGAGTGCATCACGTACCCACCCTCGACGTCCTTGCCGAAGGCCACCAGCATCGGGTCGTCGTCCTCGGCGGACTCCGCGAGGCGCAGCACGTCGCCGAGGTTGACCATCTCCCGGTCGGTGTTCGGGATCTCGATGCCGACCGCGGACTTGCCGGGGATGGGGCTGATGATCCTTACGTCGGGGCTGGCGACCGCGTACGCGATGTTCTTCGTCAGCGCGGTGATCCGCTCGACCTTCACGGCGGGGCCGAGTTCGACCTCGTAGCGGGTGACCGTCGGGCCACGGGTGAAGCCGGTGACGGCCGCGTCGACCTTGAACTCGGTGAAGACCTGGGTGAGTGAGGCGACGACCGCGTCGTTGGCGGCGCTGCGCGCCTTCCCCGGCCCCCCGCGCGTGAGGAGGTCCAGCGACGGCAGCGCGTAGGTGACGTCCCCGGAGAGCTGGAGCTGCTCCGCGCGCGCGGGCAGGTCGCGAGGCGCCTCGGGGGCCGCCTTCGTGAGGTCCGGGACGCTCCCGCCCGTCAGCTTCTCCTGCTTGGGGCGGGAGGCCGGCGCCGGAACCGGTGCCGACGTCGGGGCCGGAGCAGGTGCCGGTACCGGTGTGGTGTCCTCGCGCTCACCGACGCTCACGCCCTGGGTGAGGTCGGCGACGAGCGGGGACGGCGGCATGCCGTGCAGGACGGCACCGTCGAGCGCGGCGGCGGCCGCCGCCGCGACGTCCACGGCGTCCATCTGCCGCTGCAGGTCGGGCTGCGGCACCGCGGAGCGCCTGGGGCGGCCACGGCGCTGCGAGAGGGCCTCCTCCTCGGCGCTCTCGGGGTCGTACGCCTGGGGGTCGCTCCGGCGCCTGCGGGGGCGCGCGGGAAGCGCCTCGCGCCACTGCTCGTCGTACCGCTCGTCGTCCTCGGAGGCCGCGTACTCCTCCGGGTCGGGCAGCAGGCCCAGGCGCACGCCGAGAGCGCGCAGCCGCTGCGGGATGGCGTTGACGGGGGTGGCGGTCACCACCAGCAGTCCGAAGATCGTCAGCAGCACCAGCAGCGGTACGGCGAGCACCTCGCTCATGGTGTACGTCAGCGGGGTCGCCGCCGCCCAGCCGATGAGGCCGCCGGCGTCCCTTATGGCCTGCATGCCGTCGCTGCGCGCGGGCGCGCCGCAGGCGATGTGGACCTGGCCGAGCACGCCGATGACGAGCGCGGACAGGCCGATCACGATCCGGCCGTTGGCCTCCGGCTGCTCCGGGTGCCTGATGAGCCGTACGGCGATCACCGCGAGCAGTATCGGGACCAGCAGGTCGAGCCGGCCGAAGGCGCCGGTGACCAGGATCTCCACCAGGTCGCCGACCGGACCGCGCAGATCGGCCCAGGTGCCGGCGGCGACGATCAGCGCGACGCCGAACAGCAGCAGGGCGACGCCGTCCTTGCGGTGGGCCGGGTCGAGGTTCTTCGCGCCCTGCCCTATGCCCCGGAAGACGGCGCCGACGGCGTGCGCCAGGCCGAGCCAGAGGGCGCGCACCAGCCGGTACACACCCCCCGTGGGGCTCGGTGCCGGCTTGGGCGGCGCGGCCTTCTTCGCCGGAGCCTTCTTGGCGGGCGCCTTCTTCGCGGCGGCCTTCCGCGCCGGAGCCTTCGCGGGAGCGGCCGCCTTCTTCGCGGGCTTCTTGGCTGCGGAGGGACGTGGGGCCATGGGTGTGAGGTTACCGGTGGAGACGACAGCGGACACGTGTGCCCACTGCTTCACCCGTTCGTGTCGCCTTTGTCGAGGCGCTGAACTGACGCACGCTCATGGACAACTGTCCTCCCGGCGGGCTTCAGTTCTGCGTCGAGACCGTAGCGCCGCCGCCCGTGCCCGGCTCCAGGGCGTCGAGGGCGCGGCGCAACCCCGTGAGTTTGCGTTCGAGATGGGCGGCCGTGGCCACCGCGGCCGCGTCCGCCGACTCGTCGTCCAGCTGCTTGGACAGGGCCTCCGCCTGCTCCTCCACGGCCGCGAGCCGCGCCGACAGCTCGGCGAGCAGCCCCGCCGACTCCTTGCCCCCGACCGCGCTCTTGCCGCCGCCCTCCAACTGGAGCCGCAGCAGCGCCGCCTGCTCCCGCAGCTGGCAGTTCTTCATGTACAGCTCGACGAAGACCGAGACCTTGGCGCGCAGCACCCACGGGTCGAACGGCTTGGAGATGTAGTCGACCGCACCCGCCGCGTAACCGCGGAAGGTGTGATGAGGGCCGTGGTTGATCGCGGTCAGGAAGATGATCGGGATGTCCCGGGTCCGCTCGCGCCGCTTGATGTGCGCGGCGGTCTCGAATCCGTCCATGCCCGGCATCTGGACATCCAGCAGAATGACCGCGAAATCGTCCGTGAGCAGTGCCTTGAGCGCTTCCTCCCCGGACGATGCCCGCACCAGCGTCTGATCGAGCGCCGAGAGGATGGCCTCCAGCGCCAGCAGATTCTCCGGCCGGTCATCGACCAGGAGGATCTTGGCCTTCTGCACCATGGCCCGCCCTCCTCGCCCCGGCGGTACACCGGGCGCCGCCCCAGGGGACGACTCCCTTTCGCCGCCCGTCCTTGTGCCGGTCATCGTAGCCGCACCCCGCCCGTCGCCACACCCTGTCACCGCGATGTCACTGTGCACGTAACGGAAACGCCGCAGGCGACGGGAAGGTTCCCGGAATCCGGGATTCCCACACGTCCCCGGCCACCCCGAGTCGGCAACTCCCTGTGCACACCCGAGGTTCCCACGGCGTTCACGTCCGCCCAGGTCACCTCGTCACCCCGCCCGCATCCACTGCCGCATCACCGCCAGCAGATGGTCGGGGTCGACCGGCTTCGTCACATAGTCGGAGGCGCCCGACTCGATCGCCTTCTCCCGGTCGCCCTTCATGGCCTTCGCGGTCAGCGCGATGATCGGCAGTCCCGCGAACTGCGGCATCCTGCGAATCGCCGTCGTCGTCGCATACCCATCCATCTCGGGCATCATGATGTCCATCAGCACGACCGCCACGTCGTCGTGCTGCTCGAGCACCTCGATGCCCTCGCGGCCGTTCTCGGCGTACAGCACCGACAGCCCGTGCTGCTCCAGGACGCTGGTGAGCGCGAACACGTTGCGGATGTCGTCGTCCACGATCAGCACCTTCTCACCGCCGAACCGCTCCGCGTGGGACAGCTGCGGTGTGCTGTCCTGCTCGGCGACCGTCGTCCACTGCTCGGGCCGCTGCTCCGCCGGCGGCAGACTGCTCCGCCGGCGGCGCCGGAAGAGCGCGGCGGCACCGCTCTGCGTCTCCTGGTACGACTTCACCTCGGCCGGCGTCTCGATCTCCGCGGCGGACAGCTCCGAGGACAGCCGGGCCTCGGAGGCGACCAGCTCACCGGCCTCCAGCGGGGGCACGGACTGCTGGTAGCCCTGCGGCGGGAGTTCGCTCGGGTGCAGCGGCAGGTACAGCGTGAACGTCGAGCCGCGGCCCGGCTCGCTCTGCGCGTGGATCTCACCGCCGAGCAGCTGCGCGATCTCCCGCGAGATCGACAGGCCCAGGCCGGTGCCGCCGTACTTGCGGCTGGTCGTGCCGTCCGCCTGCTTGAACGCCTCGAAGATCACCCGCATCTTGCTGGCCGCGATACCGATGCCCGTGTCGGTCACCGAGAACGCGATCAGGTCGGCCGTCGGGTCGGTGAGCGCACCGGCCTCCAGCAACTGCTCCCGGATCTTCTGCGGCACATCCGCGCCGGCCGGTCGGATCACCAGCTCCACCGACCCGGAATCGGTGAACTTCACCGCGTTGGACAGCAGGTTGCGCAGCACCTGCAGCAGCCGCTGCTCGTCGGTGTGCAGGGTCGCAGGCAGCTCCGGGGAGACCCGTACGGACAGATCGAGGCCCTTCTCCGCGGTCAGCGGGCGGAAGGTGGCCTCCACGTAGTCCACGAGCTGGACGAGCGCGATACGCGTCGGGGAGACGTCCATCTTGCCCGCCTCGACCTTCGACAGGTCGAGGATGTCGTTGATCAGCTGGAGCAGGTCGGAGCCCGCGCCGTGGATGGTCTCGGCGAACTCGACCTGCTTCGGGGACAGGTTGCCCTCGGCGTTGTCGGCCAGCAGCTTGGCCAGGATCAGCAGGGAGTTGAGCGGTGTGCGCAGCTCGTGCGACATGTTCGCGAGGAACTCGCTCTTGTAGCGCATCGACACCGCGAGCTGCTCGGCGCGCTCCTCCAGGACCTGCCGGGCCTCCTCGATCTCGGTGTTCTTCACCTCGATGTCCCGGTTCTGCCGGGCCAGCAGCTCGGCCTTCTCCTCCAGTTCGGCGTTGGAGGCCTGCAGCGCCTTCTGCCGGTTCTCCAACTCCGCGGACCGCTCACGCAGTTGCTCGGTCAGCTCCTGCGACTGCTTCAGCAGCAGCTCGGTCTTGGTGTTGACCGAGATGGTGTTGACGCTGGTCGCGATCATCTCGGCGATCTGGTTGAGGAAGTCCTTCTGGATCTGCGTGAACGGCGTGAACGATGCCAGCTCGATCACCCCGAGCACCGTGCCCTCGAAGAGCACCGGCAGCACGATCACCTGCGCGGGCGGCGCCTCCCCGAGCCCGGAGGAGATCTTCAGATAGCCGCTGGGCGCGTTCTCCACCAGGATCGCGCGCCGCTCCTCGGCGGCCGTGCCGATGAGCGCCTCACCCGGCCGGAACGACGTCGGCATGGAGCCCATCGAGTAGCCGTACGAGCCGAGCATCCGCAGTTCGTACTGTTCCTCGCCGTCGCCGCCGCGGTCCTGGCCCTCCATGAGCGGCATCGCCACGAAGAACGCCCCGTGCTGCGCGGAGACCACCGGCGTCAGCTCGCTCATGATCAGCGAGGCCACGTCCTCGAGGTCCCGGCGCCCCTGCATCAGCGCGGAGATACGCGCGAGGTTGCCCTTGAGCCAGTCCTGCTCCTTGTTGGCGATCGTGGTGTCGCGCAGGTTGGCGATCATCTTGTTGATGTAGTCCTGCAGTTCCTGGATCTCGCCGGACGCGTCGACGTCGATCTTCAGGTTCAGGTCGCCCCGGGTCACCGCGGTCGCCACGCGCGCGATGGCGCGCACCTGGCGGGTCAGGTTCCCGGCCATCTCGTTCACCGACTCGGTGAGGTCCCGCCAGGTGCCGTCGACGTCACGCACGCGTGCCTGACCGCCGAGCTGCCCCTCGGTACCCACCTCGCGGGCCACGCGGGTGACCTCCTCGGCGAAGCTGGACAGCTGGTCGACCATCGTGTTGATCGTCGTCTTCAGCTCGAGGATCTCGCCGCGGGCGTCGATGTCGATCTTCTTGGTCAGGTCACCCTTGGCGATGGCCGTGGTGACCATGGCGATGTTGCGCACCTGACCGGTCAGGTTGGACGCCATCTGGTTCACGGACTCGGTGAGGTCCTTCCACGTACCGGCCACACCCGGAACGTGCGCCTGACCGCCCAGGATGCCGTCCGTGCCCACCTCACGGGCCACCTTGGTGACCTGGTCGGCGAACGAACTCAGCGTCTTCACCATCGTGTTGATGGTGTCGGCGAGCTGCGCCACCTCACCGCTCGCCTCGATGGTGACCTGCCGCGTCAGGTCACCGTTGGCCACGGCCGCGGCCACCTGGGAGATGTTCCGCACCTGCATGGTCAGGTTGTTGGCCATCAGGTTCACGTTGTTGCTGAGGTCCTTCCAGATGCCCGTGACACCCGGAACGTGCGCCTGGCCGCCCAGGATGCCCTCGGTGCCCACCTCACGGGCCACCCGGGTCACCTGCTCGGCGAAGCTGGACAGCTGGTCGACCATCGTGTTGACCGTCGTGACGAGTTCGAGGATCTCGCCCTTCGCGTCGACGGTGATCTTCTTGGACAGGTCACCCTTGGCGACCGCGGTCGTGACCTCGGCGATGTTGCGTACCTGGATCGTCAGGTTGTTCGCCATGAAGTTCACGGACTGCGTGAGGTCCTTCCAGGTGCCGGAGACTCCCTGCACCTCCGCCTGGCCGCCCAGCATGCCCTCGGTGCCCACCTCGCGGGCCACGCGCGTGACCTCCTGGGCGAACGACGACAGCTGGTCCACCATCGTGTTCAGGGTGTTCTTCAGCTCCAGGATCTCCCCGCGCGCGTCCACGGTGATCTTCTGGGACAGGTCACCGCGGGCCACCGCGGTGGCGACCTGGGCGATGTTGCGCACCTGGGCGGTGAGGTTGCCGGCCATGCCGTTCACCGAGTCGGTGAGGTCCCGCCACACACCGGCCACGCCCGGCACCTGCGCCTGGCCCCCGAGCCGGCCCTCGGTGCCCACGTCCCGGGCGACCCGGGTCACCTGGTCGGCGAAGGCGGAGAGCTGGTCCACCATCGTGTTGATGGTGTTCTTCAGCTCGAGGATCTCCCCGCGCGCGTCGACGTCGATCTTCTGGGACAGGTCACCGCGCGCCACGGCCGTCGTCACCTGGGCGATCTGCCGCACCTGGGAGGTGAGGTTGCCCGCCATGAAGTTGACGGAGTCCGTCAGCTCCTTCCAGGTGCCCGAAACGCCGTCCACCCTGGCCTGGCCGCCGAGCCGGCCCTCGGTACCCACGTCCCGGGCCATCCGCGTGACCTGGTCGGCGAACGAGGACAGCTGGTCCACCATCGTGTTCACGGTGTTCTTCAGCTGGAGCATCTCGCCGGAGACGTCGACGGTGACCTTCTGGGAGAGGTCGCCGTTGGCCACCGCCGTCGTCACCTGGGCGATGTTGCGCACCTGCCCGGTGAGGTTGCGGAACGCGGTGTTGACGGAGTCGGTCAGGTCCTTCCACGTACCGGCCGCACCCGGCACCTGCGCCTGGCCGCCCAGCTCACCCTCGACACCGACCTCACGCGCGACCCGGGTCACCTCGGCACCGAACGCGGACAGCTGGTCCACCATGCCGTTGACGGTGTTCTTCAGCTCCAGCATCTCGCCGGCCACGTCCACGGTGACCTTCTGCGACAGGTCACCGCTGGCCACCGCGGTCGTCACGGCGGCGATGTCCCGCACCTGCGTGGTCAGGTTCCGGAACACCGTGTTGACGGAGTCCGTCAGGTCCTTCCAGGTCCCCGCGACACCCGGCACCGTCGCCTGACCGCCCAGCCGGCCCTCGGCGCCGACCTCGTTGGCCACGCGCGTGACCTCGTCCGCGAAGATCCGCAGCGTCTCGGTCATCTGGTTGATCGTCTCGGCGAGCTGCGCGACCTCACCGCGCGCCGGAACGGTCACCTTCTGCGACAGGTCACCGTTGGCCACCGCGGTGGTGACCTGGGCGATGCCGCGCACCTGCGCCGTCAAGTTGCCGGCCATCAGGTTCACCGAATCGGTGAGTTCCTTCCAGGTGCCGTCGACACCCGGAACGTGCGCCTGGCCGCCGAGGATGCCGTCCGTGCCGACCTCGCGCGCGACCCGCGTCACCTCCGAGGAGAAGGCGGAGAGCTGGTCGACCATCGTGTTGACGGTGTTCTTCAGCTCCAGCATCTCGCCGGCGACATGTACGGTGACCTTCCGTGACAGGTCACCCTTGGCGACGGCCGTGGTCACCAGGGCGATGTCGCGCACCTGGGCCGTCAGCCGGGACGCCATCGTGTTGACGGAGTCCGTGAGGTCCTTCCACGAACCGGAGAGCCCGCGCACCCGGGCCTGCCCGCCGAGCTTGCCCTCGGTACCGACCTCGCTGGCCACCCGGGTGACCTCGTCGGTGAAGGTCGACAGCTGGTCGACCAGGTTGTTGACGGTACGGCCGACCTTCAGGAACTCGCCCCGCAGCGGATGCCCGGTCCCGTCGGGCGCCTGGGTGCGCAGGTCCATGCGTGGCGAGAGATCGCCCTCGGCGACCGCCGTCAGGACCCGGCTGACCTCCGAGACGGGCCATACGAGATCGTCGACCAGCGCGTTGGAGTTGTCGACGGCCGTCGCCCAGGACCCCTCACAGGCGCCCGTTTCCAGCCGTTCCGTGAGTTTGCCCTCACGCCCCACCATGCGTCGCACCCGGGACAGCTCACCGGTCAGATGCAGATTGCGGTCGGCCACCTCGTTGAAGACCGCCGCGATCTCCGACATCACGCCGTCCCCGGACACCGTGAGCCGCTTGCGGAAGTTGCCGTCACGCATCGCCACGAGGGCCGTCAGCAGCCGGTTCAGGGCAGCCGTGTCCACGGCGGTGGTACCGCCGTTCCTGCCCAGGGAAGGTCCGCCCTTCGCGCGCGTCTTCGTGCCCCGCGTCGCTCCGCCAGACTCCACTGTGTCCCTCCCGAAGGGGTAGACCGTTGCTGCTGTGCTCGTCCGCGTCGAACCGATGCCCGGTCCCCCGGCATACCGGTTACTTCCGCGTACTCGTTACTGCTGGGTATTTCTGCCAGACGAGATCCGGCCACACCAGGGGCTACTGCCCTCCGTACACGGAACACACGCAGCATGACCGGACCTTCATCAGAAGCTTGCCCAGTGTTTCACCCCGGCCGAACCAGGCCATAACAGTTCGGCAGCTTCGCACATCGTCCGCACACCCTGGGGGCGTAATCACCGGCGACCGGCATCCGCTCGGACGGCGAAGGTAAGTAACCTTGCATGCGGCTGTCCAGCCGCACCGGTCCCACCGGCCTGGGCGGTGGCACGAGAACGAGCGGGCATCGGAGGGGCGGCCGCAGACCATGACCACCGGAGTGATCCCCGGGGGACTTCCCCCGGAGCCACGGCCGACGGGCGAGCGGATGCCGCAGCAGCGGCGCGAGCCGGCCGGCCACGCAGCCATGCACGTCGACAACCGGTCAAGGAGTTCTGTGATCACCGCGCGCGCGGCCGCCAGCTTCGAGCCCGTCGGGCGATCGGTCGCGACCGCCCGGTCCTTCGTCCGCGACACCCTGCAGGGCTGGGGCTTCGCAGACATCGTCGACGACGCGGTGGTCCTCACCAGCGAACTGGTGACCAACGCGGTGGTGCACGCGGGCACACACGCCGACGTGCTGTGCCTGCGCGCCGAGGACGGCCTCCGCATCGAGGTCTCGGACCGCTATCCGGAGCGCGAGGTCCCCGTCCAGGGCTCGCCTGCCGCCATGGGCAGCCCCGACCGCGAGGGCGGCCGCGGCCTGCAGCTGTGCGCGGCCCTGGCCGCCCGCTGGGGCGTGGACTACACCCCCACGCACAAGAACGTCTGGTTCCAGCTCGACCTGCCCGAACGTCCGGTCGGCACCCGCGCCGCCGGCCCCTCCCTGCCCGCCGACCTGCTCCCGCTCGCCGACGGCCGGGTCCGCGTCGCGGTCCTGCAGATCGACCGGAAGGGGTCCGTCAACGCCTGGAACGAGGACGCGGAGGAACTCTTCGGCTACCCGGCGAACGAGGTCATCGGCAGACCCCTCACCGACCTCGCCGCCTGGCCGCACACCCCCGGCACCGGCACCGGCATCGCCGAGGCACTCCAGCTCTCACGCTGGGAGGGCAGCTACGGCATCCGCCGCGCCGACGGCCGGGTCGCCCCGGTCTACGCCTCCCACCTCAGGGTCCGCGACACCGGCGGCGAACCCTCCACCGTGTGCCTGCTGGTACGGGACCACGAACGCGCCGTCCTGCAGACACCGCTGCGCGTCCCCGCCACCGACCAGGCAGCCACCTCCGACGGCCAGAGCACCGACCCCTTCGAGGTGTTCATCGGCTCCCCCGCCCCGGACGACCTCGACGGTCTGCTCCAGCGCACGGTGGAGCGGGCCCGCGACATGCTCGACGCCGACTCCGCGTTCCTCCTTCTCGCGACCGACGACGAGACCGAGTTGGAGGTCCGCGCCTCGACCGGCCTGCCCTCCGCCCGCCAGCGCTTCGCCCGCGTCCCCGTGGAGGCGGGCCCCGGCCGCTACGGCTCCGCCCGCATGCCGGCCGTCCACGACGACCTCAACGCCGTCCCCGGCGCCGTACCGCTGCTGTCCGGCACCGGCATGCGCTCGGTCGTCACGGTCCCGCTGAAGGTCGAGGGCCGCCTCACGGGCTCCCTCGGCGTCGCGGCCGAGGCACCCGGCCGGTACTCCAACGAGGAGGCGCTGCGCCTGCAGTTCGCCGCCGACCGCATCGCCCTGGCCGTCGAGTCGGCCCGCCTGGGCGAGCTGGAGCGGCTGCGCCGCGGCTCCCTGAGCTTCCTGGTCGAGGCCTCCGACCTGCTGGCCGGCACCCTGGACCGCGACCAGACCCTGGCCCTGATGGCCCAGATGACGGTCCCCACCCTGGCCACCTGGTGCGCCGTCTACACCATCGCCGACCAGGCCTCGGAGCCCTACCTCTCGTACGTCCTGCACGAGGACGAGGAACTCATCGACGGCATCAAGTCGTTGCTGTCGAAGGTCGCACCGCCCGATCCGGTACCGACGCCGGGCGCCCGCGTCTGGACCGCCCCCGGCGAGGTCGCCCACCAGGCGGCCCTGCGCACCTCGATGCGCAGCCTCGGCCTGTCCGGCGGCCCCACCCACCGGGTCGCCTCCAGCATCGGCCCGACGCTCGCCACGGCCTCCGCGGTCGGCGGCGAGACGGTCGTCCTGCCGCTCGTCGCCCGCAACCGCGTCATCGGCATGCTGACTCTCGGCAAGCCGACGGACGAGCACTTCCGGCAGGAGATCCTGGAACTGGCCGAGGACCTGTCCCGCCGGGCCGCCCTCGCCCTGGACAACGCCCGCCTGTACTCGGAACGCACGGCGATCAGCCAGTCCCTGCAGCGCAGCCTGCTCCCGCCCGGCCTGCCTCAGATCGGCGGCGTCGAGGTGGAGGTCATCTACCGCGCGGCCGGTGAGGGCAACGAGGTCGGCGGCGACTTCTACGACCTCTTCCCCATCGGCAACGGCGCCTACGGCTTCGCCATCGGCGACGTCTGCGGTACGGGCCCGAACGCGGCGGCCGTCACGGGCCTGGCCCGGCACGCGCTGCGCCTGCTGGCCCGCGAGGGCCTGTCCGGCCCGGCGGTCCTGGAGCGCCTGAACTCCGCGATCCTCGACGAGGGCGACCGCAGCCGCTTCCTGACGCTGCTCTACGGCGAGTTGCGGCCACAGGAGGACGGCAGCGCCGCGCTGAAGGTGGTCTGCGCCGGCCACCCACTCCCCCTGCGCCTCCGGCAGGACGGCACGGTGGTGGCCGCGGCCGAGCCCCAGCCGCTGCTGGGCGTGATCGAGGACCTGGAGCTGTACGAGGAGACGGTCACCCTCGACCCGGGTGACGTCCTGCTGTGCGTCACGGACGGCGTCACCGAACGCCGTGAGGGCACCCGCATGCTGGGCGACGACGGCCTCGCCGACGTCCTCACCACCTGCACCGGTCTCACGGCGGGCGCGGTCGCGGCACGCATCATGCGGGCCGTGGAGCGCTTCGCGTCCGACGCCCCATCCGACGACATGGCCATTCTGGCGATGCGGGTCCCGGGACTTCAGAACGACTGAGGCTCTCGGGCCCGTCCGGGCACACGAAGAAGGCCTCGCCCTGTAGGGCGAGGCCTCTTTTCCCGAGCCCCCAAACGGAATCGAACCGTTGACCTTCTCCTTACCATGGAGACGCTCTGCCGACTGAGCTATAGGGGCCTGTCACTTTCGAGGTTTCCCTCGCGGCAACAAGAAAACCATACCCTGAACAGGCCCGTTTCCCCAAACGCGTTCGGTCGCCGTTCAGAAAGCAGGCTGGAGCAGTCCCCCGAGAGCGTTGCAGGCGGACACGATCCGCTGCATCTCCCGCTTCGTCAGCGAGGCGTCCACGGGCAGCGCGAGCGTCTCGTCCGCGGCCCGCTCGGTCTCCGGCAGCGCCACACAGCGCCGGAACTCGGGCAGCCGGTGCACGGGCGTCTTCACGGGCACCCGGCACTCAACTCCCTTGGCCCGCAGAGCCCGCGCGAAGGCGTCGCGGTCCGGCCGGCCATTGCCCGGCACCCGCACCACGTACTGCTGGTAGGTGTGCCCGTCGCCCCCGTCCGGAGTGCGTACGCCCTTCAGCTTGGCGTCGAGGTAGGCGGCCCGCTCCCTGCGCTGCGCCATCTCGTCGTACGGCGCCTCGGACTCGCCCTGTTCCAGGACGAGCAGCTCGTGCCGCCGGCCCACCTCGTGCAACCGCGCGATGTCGGCGCGCCGTCCGAAGCGGTGCACGACAACGACGGCCGCCGTACGAGCAGTTATGGCCGCGTCCACAGCGGACGCGGCCAGGCAGTACGTGACCGGATCTATGTCGGCGAACACCGGGAGCGCACCGGCCAGGCTCACGGCCTCGGCCACTTCGACGTTCCCGAAGGCCGGTACGACGACCTCGTCACCGACTCCGACGCCGGCGGCCCTGAGCATTGCAGCAGTACCCATGCCAGCGATGCTGGGTGCGCAACGTGAACTTGAAGTTACGCATACCAAAAAAGGGTTGGACCCCGAACCGAAGTTCGGGGTCCAACCCTTTCAAAATTTGTTCGGCGGCGTCCTACTCTCCCACAGGGTCCCCCCTGCAGTACCATCGGCGCTGTGAGGCTTAGCTTCCGGGTTCGGAATGTAACCGGGCGT